>CAYORQ010000017.1:6508-11958 GCA_964406425.1 uncultured Candidatus Saccharibacteria bacterium
AATACCATCAAAAAGTTCGTACTACCCAAGCTCAAATACACCACTAACGCCCTAGAGCCAATTATGTCTCAAGAAACTATTGAGTTCCACTACGGCAAGCACCACCAGGCCTACATTGATAATCTCAATGGCCTTATCGAGGGCACAGATCTTGCCGAGCTACCAATTGAGGAGGTTATTGTTAAGGCCGAGCCCGGCCCAATTTTCAATAACTCCGCCCAAGCTTATAATCATAGCTTTTACTGGCAGTGCCTGACCACGCCGCAAGGCGAGGGCAATGCGCCATCGGGCAAGCTAGCTCAGGCCATAGATGAAGCTTTTACAGATTTTGCCACCTTCAAGACTCAGTTTAGTGAGATGGCCAGCAAACATTTTGGCAGTGGCTGGGCCTGGTTGCTTGTTGGCAAATCCGGCAAGCTCGAAATGCTCGCTATGCACGACGCCGGCACGCCCATTCAAGACGGCCTCAAGCCGCTGCTTGCTGTAGATGTTTGGGAGCACGCCTACTACATCGACTACCGCAACAAGCGCCCAGACTACCTCGCCGCTATCTGGCAAATTATCGACTGGCAGTTTGTCGAGTCTCAGTACGACGCCACTGCGCCTAGCTCGCTGATGCTCCCAGAGTAGCCACCTAAGATCATTTGAGCTAAACCAACTATTCGGGAACATAACGTTAGCGCGCAATAAAACAATGCGCCTAGCGCCGGCAAGCGTGAAAAGAGTATAATTTAAGTTATGAATAATTTCGAGATGAAATGGGTCGAGTCGAATAATATATTAAAAAGCGATAGAGCATACCTGGTAAGGCAAGTCTATGTCTGGGCGATGGACAAAAATAAGAAATTTTTAATCGTTTCAAAGGACGGAAGCAATTGGCAGTTGCCAGGAGGCAAACCCGATACGAACGAGCCGATGGTGGCGACAGCTTGTAGGGAGATGCTTGAAGAGACAGGCGTCAATATTAGCGATCGTATTAAAGACTTAGATTTTTTTGGATACTATAAGGTTAGAGATTTAAGCAGCGACGCCCCTCCATTTTTGCAGGTTAGATTTGCTCTAGATATGCAAGGTAGCAATGCCCTAAACTATTTTCACACGCGCAGTGAGGATCACAAACAGCAGCAGAGTGAAACAATAAAGCACATCAGGCTTGTCGATGGGGCAGAGGCAGTACAATTAATACCTTGGCTTTCAGGGGCCGGCGAGTACAAGTACCTCAAATTGCATAACCTAATTTAGGATAATGAGTTTTGCAAGGACTGTCCTTGCAAAACTAAAAAAGGCTGTATAATTTAAGCTATGAATACTCAACAAGTCTACGACAGCTTTAACCCAACATTAATACCGGCCGAGCAGTTAGCTAATCCGCAGTTAGCGGAGCAAATTGCAACTAGCCGCTTTGTTGTTTGTGGCGAGGTCCACGGCGCCACCCAAAACTGCGATGTACTCTATTCGCTGATCACCCACTACGGCATCACAAGCCTGGCGCTAGAGTTGTTTGCCGAAACCTGCAAAGCATTCATCGATTCTTGCATCGCCGGGCAGCCAAACTTCGAGCTGATTGATGCAGACTATTTCATAGCCAGCGTAATGTCTGTCGAGATGGCCAAAACGCTGGCAGTATTGGTGAACGAGAATAAAATATCTGACATGCATTACACCAACGGCAATACCGAACAAGCCAAAGCGCACAACATTCTCGCGGTCAAGCAATCGGGCCCCACGATCTGCCTAATGGGCAACTGGCATACCGAGGCGGAGCTGGTAGTTACGGATGGCATCGAGCACAAATCGGCCTACATGATAGTTCGAGATTCCGAACCCGAAAGCATCAATATCCGCTACAAATACCTCTCAGGTGCAATTTATAATGTCGGCACGGGCATCATGCGTTTCAATGGCCCCAAAAGCGCCGATAGCTTGTACGCTATTACTGCTGTGCCCGGGCAAAGCCGCTGCTACAGGCTGACGGTGCCGAGAGCCGACCCCACCGCGCATTAGCGCCTGAAGGTGAAAAGGGGTATAATAAAGCCGCAATAGCATGATATTCTGTAGTTGCAATATAAACATTGCTGGCAACTGTTACCTATGTAGCACCTAAACAAAATGTGAAAGGCTGACAAATGCGTAATATCAGAACAGAAACCAAAAAAGCACAAGATAAAAGTATGAAAGCTATTATCTTTGATTTTGATGGCACTCTCTACCCGTCTACTGCAGGCATTGAGAGCCAGATTGTGAGTCGCTACCAAATGTGTGCCGAAAAGCGACTGGCACTACCCAAAAATGAAGTGCACAGTCTGCTCCGCAGGTACCGCGAAGAGTACCGCTCTAGTGTTCTTGGACTACAAGAACATCATGGTATAGATCCGTTTGAATTCTACAATGAACTTTATGACGGGCTCGATGTTAGCACTATAGCCCCCAAGCCAAGGCTAAAGGAGGTATTGACTGATCTGTCAAAAGTGGTGCCACTCTACATTCTCTCTAACTCCAATCGCTCATTTGTACTACGCGGGCTCACCCATCTGGGTCTTCAAGATCTAATTAAAAATGTCTTCACTGTAGAAGATAATAATTTTATACGCAAGCCACACAAAGAAGTATATATAGCCACAATTAATCGCTTGGGTATACCTGCAGAAACAATCTGGATGTTTGACGACATACCTTCTAGCCTGCAGACCGCAAAGAATGTAGGCTTTACAACTGTGCTGGTGGGTAATGGGCTTCGCGAAGCTGGCTTCGTAGATTTGCATACTCGCGACGAGTATGAAGTTGGGCCAGAATGGTGCGATTACGCAGCTCAAGATATAGCAAAATTTATTGAAGAAACTATACTTTAGTAAGTAAATAAAAAAAGGGGCAACACAATTGTGTTGCCCCTAGTTATTTTTAATGTGCATTATTTATTCATGCTTCTTAAGCTCAAGTAAATGGCTATAAAGCACAGAAGGCGATTCGAATCGATCCATAGGCTTGGTAGATAGACATTTACGTAGACATTCCTCAAGGGAAGGGTATGGTTCAGCCTTGAGCTCTCTAAATGTGAATATACTGTTCTCTATGACCTTGCGAAGCTTATTTTCCATTGATACATTTTGAATGTCAGCCATAGCTACATCAAAATTTAGTGCAAGGCTACCTGTATAAATCATAAAAAGCACCGCACCAAGTGCGTAAACCTCCGCTTGTGGCGTGTATTTTATAATCGCATCTTTAAGCTGCATCTGAAGTGCAATCTCTGGCGCTACATAGTATATAAAGCCACCATTATACATAGGGTCTGGCTTACTGAGTTTGCTTGATAGACCCCAGTCAATAATTGTGATCTGACCATGCTCAAGATAGGTGTGTGCTGGCTGCACGTCACCATGTAGGTAGCCACCACAGTACAATGTACTGTAAAACGCCGATACCTTTAGTAGAAGCTCAATTAAATAGCTAGTCAGCTCTTTTTGGTCGGAGATGGTTTCGCGGGCCTTCTTAGCAACCAAATGAACTAGCTGCCCGTCAATCTCACGTATCAGTAACCAGCGAGTCTTGTTATTGGTGCCATGCTCGACATATAAGTGGTTGGTGAGCTGTGGTATTTGTGTAAGTATTTCTGATTCGCGTATAAGTAGTTTCTCTTTACGCCTACTATTCTCATCCTCGCTGTCGCTATGTAGTTTGAGTATCAAAGGTGCACCATCGCGCGTAACTCTCAACACAATTGTGCCTCTTCTGTCAGCAATCGTACCTATGTATTTAAGGCTGAGCTTATTTAGTAGTTCATGTAATTCTACTTTTAGTTGCATATCAATCTCCTCTAGTCGCCGTAGTGCTCTTATTGGCATTTAGCTCATTTGCAGCCAGTCTCTTTGCCTGCGAATAGAAGCTACTATCTACTAGACTAGCATTTACTCGTGCATAGTTCAAACGGCTGTGTTCGGCGCAAAAATCCCTTACAGCACTATGTGCACTCTGGGAGCCTATTATATCAGCCCAGACTTCCTGGCCGTTATCGCATGACGATTCAAGTGCTGGGAGAAGCCATTTGGCTTCATCAAAGAATCTAGGGTCTCTTGTCATTACATTATCTCTTATTGAGATAAAGTGGCAAGGTGGTGCTGGTAGTTCACGGCCATCCTTGGCCGTCTCCTTGGCTCCTATCCAGAACTTTCCAAAAAGTATGCCCAGCTGAGTGTATCGACACTTCAGTACGAAATGAGGCCACGCCAGCAGTTCCTTGCCTAGAGTATCGTCAAGATAAGGGAACTCAAAAATTATGTTCTCACACAACAGAGTAGTTTGGTGCTCGGTTTGTAATGCTGCTCTTTTAAATCTTAGCAACTCACAAAGAGCATAGGCACACCCAAACACTAGCTCTTCTGCTTCCTCAGCACTTGTAGTCTCTGAGCGCACTAAGGTATAGGTTGTAGCGCCTCTCAATTGTGAAGGGTCTATGTACGGACAAAAATTTGTCGATATCTCATCAACATAAATACGAAAACCGTCTACATTCGGCACGTTCCTAGATCTAAACTCGCCAATCGTTACATGGGACGAGCCAGTGTATTTTTTATTCACACCGTCATCATTGCTTATCATACCAATCTCCTTTTTGAGATGTAAGAAAGCGGGGTTGAGATAAGATCTCAACCCCGCTTTGAATTAAGTATTTAGAGCGGCACGCAGTCCCACGAGGCGTAGAACACTCCGGTGTTGATGTACTTCTTCTGGCTTGCCACGTCTAGCGAACCGTCTATGTCACTGAACCAGATTTCTGGTAGTGGACCATAGAGCCTTTCGTAAGTACGTGTCCATTGGATGTTGCCCTTACCCTTTGCGGGCATGTGCCGAATATCTCGGCCAACAGCATTTTGACAGAAGTCCCCATATTCACTGGGCTTGCTATTGAGTAGCTGATGCCACTGCGTGTCCACGGGGCAGGCTGGCATAAACGCCTGCTTGCCAGTCTCATCCTGATATGACTCCGCTACTTTGAGGAAACGTTGTAGTTCTCTCAATGCAGTTGAGCCGTTACCCATTTGACTCATAATTTCTCCTATTCTTTTGTCAAGGGTCTATGTGAAAAGGAATGTTTTGATAACTCCCTTTCACTTGTTACAATATACCGAAAACACCATAATGTAAACAGTATTAATACAGCGGGGCACCGTCGCGCACTAGCAGCCGGCGCGCTCATTCGCCATAATTAGGTCTTAGGTGTATACTAAATTTACAAATCAATTAATATCAAGAGCGCAGTTAGGGACCTAGCCCAACGATCTGCCGGCAACCTGCCCCAAAAAGCAAGGTGCCAAGCCTAGCCCGCATGGGAAGGATAGCAAAGCAAATCCTTTTCAAGCTGAAAGGATATTTTTATGTCAGATAACACCGAGTCGAGTCAAGAAAGTAGCGAGCAGAAGCAGGTAACAGAAATTACCTTTATTCAAACACTC
>CAYORQ010000018.1:0-11579 GCA_964406425.1 uncultured Candidatus Saccharibacteria bacterium
TATAAACCAGCTTATAAAAATGTTTTAGTTAATGTGTTAATTACCGCGACGGACAGAAGCTTTCTAAGAGATTAAAAAACTACCCACCCCTGCAGGAAGTATTTGATCTCGAGGGAGCTGATAGCTTGCGCTATTACTTACTCTCTAGCGCGCCGGCATTGTCGGGCGAGTACATGCGCTTCGACAGGGACAGCCTAAAAGACATCAACCGCAACTTATTTATGACTCTCTATAATAGCGCATCGTTTTTGAGCCTTTATACCGAAATCGACAATTGGAAACCAACTAGCCTAGATAGACCAATTGGGCTAGACAATCCGCTCGATTTATGGCTGGTGGCCCGCGTCAGTGGCACGATAGCCGAAGTCACTACTGCGGCCGATAATTTCGAAATCGCCAAAGCCAGCTGGCCCGTCTATAAGCTCGTCGATGATATGTCTAATTGGTATGTCCGAAGAAGCCGCCGCAGATTCTGGAAATCCGAAGATGACTCCGACAAACTCCAGGCCTATCAGACGCTGCACTGGTCTCTAGTTACAACCTGTCAGCTGCTAGCTCCCTGGGCGCCATTTATGAGCGATTGGCTGTACCGGCAGCTGACCGAAGATATCGCAACTGCTCCGCAATCGGTGCATTTGAGCGATTGGCCAAGTGCGGGGGACTGCGATCATCAAATACTAGAAGACATGGATATAGTTAGGCGCTATGTCAATGACGGCCTGGCCAAGCGGTCTGAAAATAAAATAAAGGTTCGTCAGCCGTTGGCAACTGCCACCATAAAAGGGCCACACAAAATAGCTCAAGGGTTAGTGGATATTATTTGTGAAGAGCTTAATGTCAAAAAGGTTCAATACCAAAAGAGCAATGACACTTCGGTAGATATCGATACAACCATTACCCCGTCACTCAAAAACGAAGGTATCGCCAGAGAGATAGTCCGAAACATCCAATCTTGCCGAAAGGAAGCTGGCCTGCAAATAGAAAACCGTATCAAACTGTCTTTGTCGACCGACTCAGCAGAAATCGCCACGGCAGTCGAAGAATTTGAGAAGCTAATATCACTAGAGACCCTGACACAGAACTATTCGCCACGCCCGGAAGGGTATCAATTCGTAAAGACAGTTTCCTTAGAAGGCCAGCAGCTCACTATAGAGCTCGAAAAATATGAAGCGTAAATCAGTTTGGCTGGTTGGTAATTTCGACAACCTTTTGCTGGCCACCTCAATCCTGTTGTTGACCTTGGGCCTGATAGTGCTTTACTCACTTGGCATCAAAGCCAAGCAAGTCTCTAACCAGCTCGATAGTACCAGGCAAATAGTCTACGCCCTAATTGGAGTTCTGCTATTAGTGCTGGCAGCCAGAAACGACTACAAGATTCTTAAAAACTACAGCGGAATATTGTATGTTTTTATGATAGTCTCACTTCTAGCCGTAGAGTTTTTTGGTGCTACTAGGCTGGGTGCCACTCGCTGGATAGCACTGGGGCCATTTCAGTTTCAGCCATCTGAGTTGGCAAAGCTAGTACTAATAATAGTGCTGGCTAAGTTTTATGCTCAAAACTTCGACTTTACCGGCCAGCTAAGATTTTTGGTTAGGTCTTTGGCATATTCTTTGCCGGCAATATTTTTAGTTTTAGTCCAGCCAGACTTGGGCACGGCAATTGTGCTGGCATCAATATGGCTAGTAATGACACTAGCTACCAAAGTCAAAAAGAAATACCTGCTAGCACTGTTTATGGCCTTGTTGCTATTGATGCCCGTAATCTATCCAATGCTTAAAGGTTATCAAAGACAGCGTATCGATACTTTTTTACAGCCGTCTCAGGACCCGAGCGGCGCAGGGTACAATGTCAATCAGGCCATTATTGCTGTCGGCTCGGGCGGACTATACGGGCAGGGTCTTGGGGCTGGTAGCCAAAGCCAGGGCAATTTTTTGCCGAGTTCGCACACCGACTTTGTGTTTGCAGTCTTGGCCGAGAAATTGGGATTTTTGGGCGCGCTAGTTTGCATAATTCTATTCGTCACCGTGATAGCCAGAATAATAATCGACGCTACACTTAGCCACGATCGTTTTGGTAGCCTGCTGTGCATTGGCATCGCTACAATGTTTGTGGTGCATGTATTTGTGAATATCGGGATGAACCTCGGTATCATGCCGGTTACAGGCATACCCTTACCATTCATATCGGCCGGTGGAACTAGCCTAATGGTAAGCCTTTTTGCTGTTGGCTTGGTCGAGAGCGTTTATTTTAGAAGGCGTGGTCGAGAGCTCAAGGACACGGAGCTGGTATAAATGCGAACCAAAAAAATATTATACATCGGGGTGGTACTTGTTTTGGCTGGAACAGCTGTCGGGGTAAGCAAAATAAGCACCACTGAAGTCAAAACCTCAAATCAAGAAGTCTATGAAGTCAAACGGGTTGATGACGGCGACACCATTGAGATATTCCGCTATGGGCGCAAGGAAAAAGTCCGTTTTATTGGGATTGATACACCAGAAACTGTCGATCCTCGCAAGGCAGTGCAGTGTTTTGGCAAGGAAGCTTCTGCAAAAACCAAACAGCTGCTAGCTGGTAAAACAGTACGAATCGAATTTGACCCGGTTGTTGGTGAGCGCGATAAGTACGACCGTTTGCTAGCCTATGTTTGGCTCGGCAGTGAGCTCATTAATTTGACCTTGCTGCGTGAAGGCTACGCCCACGAATATACCTACCGTTCCCAAACCTACAAGTACCAAAGCGACTTCAAGCAAGCCGAGGCCGGGGCTCGACAAAGCGAAGCTGGGCTGTGGTCGCCACAGACTTGCGCAGGGGTAACAAAGTAACTAGAATGGAAAAAATCATGAAACAGCCATTCGACCCAACTAAAAAACATCGCGAGCGAGAGCTAATTCAGGACTTTGTTAATATCTGCTCAGATTTTGCCGGCTGGGAATTTCAGGCCTACTCCGAAAACCCAGATATGGCCTATGTCAAAGATGGCAAGCAACTGGGTTTTGATAGCGTAATCATTTCAGACGACCAAGCCTCTGTGCAATGTGTTTATAGTCCGCAGCTGTGCCGGCTTTCGCTGCCGGCCAATTTGCCGCACGATCAGCGTCTTAACCAAATCGAAATATTTTTTGCCAACAAGCTCTTTACGCATCTTAGAAAATACAGCATACCTACGGTCTTGGTTTTTACTCTGGTAGATACCACCAGCACTAGCTTTGCTGATATTACTGCCATCGCCAAGCAGTTCGAGCTACCAAGGCTCGAGAGTTTTAATATACTTGCCTATTATATTTGCGATAATACCAACTACATTAAGATTGCTTCGGCCTAATTTTTAGTTTATAATTATAAGCATAAGCTTTAATTAAATTAATTGCCCTTATAGGCAGTGAAGGAGTCAAGTGGCTAAGAAAAAAATTACGATCGAAGGTCTTAGAAAATTCAATTTTATAATGTTCATATTTTTTGCAATTCAAGTGGCGGTGATGTTTTTGATTGCCAATGCCAAAGTTAAGCTTCCGATTAATGTCAGCTACCTGACATTTAATACCAGCACCGAGAGCCTCGACTCCGCCACCAAGTCCATATACCAACTCCCATTGGTTTGGCCAATACTGGCATTCTTAGCTATGAGTATGCTTGCCCACCTGATAATCTCAACAATCTACTACCGCCAGTACAAAAAAGATCTCAAGGTCGGCATGAATCGAGCTCGCTGGATAGAATACAGCTTTTCAGCTAGCACCATGATAATTGCGGTTGCACTACTGACAGGCATTTACGACTTGGTCAGCCTAATTTGTTTATTCGCACTGGTGTTGGTCATGAATCTCTGCGGCCTAATAATGGAAATCCATAACCAAACTACCGAAAAAACAAAGTGGATTAGCTACATCGTGGGCTGTATTGCTGGTATCGTGCCGTGGTTATGTATAGCAATTTATTTTTGGGCGAGCGCTTCTAATTCGACCTCTGACGCCGAGATACCAGCATTTGTTTATTGGATCTTTATTACTATCTTTTTGTTCTTCAACTGTTTTGCTATCAACATGTTCTTACAATACAAAAAGTGGGGACCCTGGAAAAACTACCTCTACGGCGAGCGAGCTTATATTATTTTGAGCTTGGTAGCCAAAACGGCTTTGGCTTGGCAGGTATTCGCCGGTACTCTTAGGCCCTAAAAATGGCCCGCACTACATAAGCTTAGTGGTGCTCTTAAAATATTTTTAACAGCTACCAGGGGTCTGGCAACGGCTATTACCTAGGCTTTAATATTTAGCATCTGCTGCTGCAAGTAATAAAGACTACCAAAACGTAGCACTAGAATCTGCTAATTACCAACAATATATAGCTCTTGTTCGGCCCTGGTGACCGCGGTATACAGCCAGCGCTGCCATTCGTCTTGGCTCATTTTTGGAAAGCGTTCCTCAAAAACCAACACTCGCTTGGCCTGTGAGCCCTGGGCCTTATGGACGGTCAGGCCGTAGCCAAAATCAAATAGTCCGACCAAATCTTTTTTAGATCTCTTAGGCACCTCCTTAATAGTTGTGGCAGCCCCAAATTGCTCCCTCGGAGCAAAACCATCAAATATCGTTCCGTCAAAGTCAGCTGTAATACTCCACCACAGCAAATCATTATCATTTTTCGTCGCCGAAATACTTGTAATAACTCCAATCTGACCATTACTTAGCCCAGACTCTCGGTTATTGCGCAAACAAACGATAGTATCATTGCGCTGCGGGTCTGGGCCTTCGAAGCCTTTCAGCTCGCGAACATGATTATTGAGCTTTTGGCGAGTGCTGTTGTAGCCACACAAAACCAAGGTATCGGAATCGTGACTTTCCAATATGGCTTGCACGGCGTCGCCGGTGACAGGATCGTTTCGGTCGAGCTTTTCAACTCCTTGGCCATAGGCTTTAATTGGTATCGCCTGCCCGCTACGAGCCATTGTCGATATCGCAATTATTGGGCTATCGGCCGCCTGGCGCCATATTTTGTCGAGCTTAATCTCGGGCTCTAGCATCAGGTTGAAGTTGTTGCCAATTGGTGGCAACTGACCGTGGTCGCCAACCGCCAGCACCGGCTTACCAAAACTCAACAGGTCGTTCCATATATCCTCGCTCACCATGCTGGCTTCATCGACAATAATCATATCGACTTTTAACGAGTCGCGCTTGCGCCATTTGAGGACATCACCCTTGCCGGTTTCAGAATAATACATCAGGCTATGGAGGGTCGATATCGAATCGCCCGGGCGTAGTATTTTGTCTTCAACGAGTTTGCGCTTTAATACCAAAGCCGCCTTGCCTGTAAAGGCTGCAAAGCCAACTTTTGTGGTGGGCATATTGGCAGTCAGTACTTTGCGCAAGGCTGCGATTAAGGTTGTTTTTCCTGTGCCGGCATAGCCACCGAGCGTAATATATTGTGGCCCGCCTTTAGCATAGGCCTTCAGCCAGGCTCCGATTGCACTTAGCGCCGCAGCTTGTTGGTTAGTAAATTTTTGCATCAGATAGATATTGTACCAGTAATTTGTGACTTACAAATAATCGTGAAGCCTATTAAACTTCATAATATTCTATTAATAAGGCTGTATAATTTGGTATAATATATCTATTATGACAAACCAAACAACACCCAAAAAATACGACCTAATAATTGTAGGAGCTGGCCCAGCTGGCTACACGGCCGCAATTTATGCCGCTAGAGCAAATATTAAGGTATTAATGATAGCCGGAACTATACCTGGCGGGCAGCTGCTACTAACCACCGAAGTCGAGAACTTCCCAGGATTTAAGGACGGAATTATGGGTCCCGAGCTGATGGACGCAATGAAGGCCCAGGCCAAGCGTTTCGGCACCGAAATAATCCAAGAGAACGCTACTAAAGTAGATGTCGGCGGACAGCCAAAAAAAGTCACCATCGGCAAAAATGAATATACTTCTAAGGCACTCATCATATCGACCGGGGCTAGTGCTAACTGGCTCGGTTTAGCTAGCGAAGAGCGACTAATGGGCAACGGAGTATCGTCATGTGCCACCTGTGATGGGTTCTTTTTTAAAGATCAGGAGGTAGTTGTGGTTGGAGGTGGCGATAGCGCCATGGAGGAGGCCTTAACGCTATCTAAGCTAGCCAGTAAGGTTACTATTATTCATCGCCGAGCGGAATTTAGGGCTAGCAAAATAATGCAAGACAGAGTCCTAAATAATGAAAAAATCGAAGTGCTCTGGAACTCGTCGGTCGTCGAGGTACTTGGAAAAGAAAAGGTCTCGGGCATCAAGACAAAAAACATCAAGACCGGCAAATCTAAAACGCTAGAATGCAAAGGGGTATTTATCGCCATTGGCCACACCCCCGCCACTGACTTATTTAAGGGCTCACTCGAGATGGACAAAGCCGGCTACTTGCGCGTTAGCGACAATGTCAAGACTGCCATCGACGGAGTTTTTGCAGCTGGTGATGTAGCCGACCCTCACTATCGGCAGGCAATTACAGCAGCTGGCGATGGTTGCCGAGCAGCCCTTGAGGTTGAGAGGTATCTAGAAGGTATCTAAGAAACCGACAGTACCTCGCCTTGTAATGGTGCTTGATTATAATAAATATCAAATACAATACAGTTAGTCGTAAAGATACCAACAATGAGCAATCATCGCAAACCAATTACAAAATACGACATCAGGCAAAGACTCATTAGTCGTTCGCTCTGGACTATTTTGGTAATCGAGATTATTTTTGTATCTGCGCTACTGCTGTATTTTTATGTAATACTACCTCGACCCAGACAAGCATCTGTCGCTTCAGTAACTAAGACTCAAGTCAAAAAAGAAATTAAAACTGGTAAGATAATTTCTGAAGAGCCAGCTAGGGTGTTTTCGGCTAGTGAAGTTGGGAAAATAATATCCCAGACCAGCAAGCGCTTTGATGACACCGTCAATACCGAGGTCACGAAGCAGACTTTTGTATTTACGACTTCTGATGGCACCAAAGACGATGTGCCAGTATATGCTCGAGTTTATTTGCCATCAGGCAACAATAAAAAACCAATTTTTGCTTTCGCGCCAGGCACTTCAGGTATCGCAGACAGTTGCTCGGCCTCGCTCGAAGATCCAGCCAAAAAGGACTGGTCAAATTATGATAGCCTACTAATGGCCTATGCTAGCCAGGGTTTTGCAGTGGTTGCAATCGACTATGAGGGTATGCGCGACAGCTCGCGTCTGCACCATTTTATGGTGGGAGAATTGCAGGGCAAGGCCCTTCTCGATAGTGTGCGTGCCGTTAGTGGGCTAGCTATAACAAAAGACCAGCTCGATGATGGCAAGGTCTTTAGCGCTGGCTATTCTGAGGGCGGCCAAGCGGCCTACTGGGCCGACCAAATAAAAGATGACTATGCCCCAGAGATAAACCTCAAGGGTGCGATTGGTTTCGGGCCAGTCACTAGTGTCGAAGAAACCCTCGATGACGCCACCAGAGGAGCAAATATCAACTGGTTCGGCCCGCTGGTACTAGCGAGTTACGGCGATTGGTACAAGCCCAGCTACCCGGTCGATAAAATACTCTTGAGCCGATGGGCCAAGAGCTACCTGCAAGATGCGCAATCGGGTTGTATCGATAGTTTTAACAAGGCCTGGCCTAATAACATCGGCACAAACAGGTCGGACCAGCTCTATACTAGTGAGTTTATTAAGGCTGCTAAGGATCTCAATATCGCCATCAACCCCGTCTATGCCGGATTTTCTGCCGATATGGCCAAAAATATCGTTGGAAGTACCAATACCGCCCGCCCCAAGCTAATCAACCAAGGTATTAACGACAATGTTATTTTATTATCGCAAAGCCAGCATGGCTTCGAGCGGATGTGTGTCCAATCCAATATTGTGACATTCAAAAAATACGATACCAGTCCTTATGCCATTGCTAGTACCAACCCTACCGGAAGCGTCGGTCATGAACAAACAATGAATGCAAGCTTCAAAGATACTCTGGCCTGGATGCAAAATATCATCTCGCAAAAGTCAGTGCCGAATAGCTGCAAGTAGTTTTTTGTTTTTTTAATAATAAAAAAAACGCCTCTTTAAAAAAGGGCGTCTTTATTGGGACCTTACTTAGATTTTATCTCTGTAATTTCCAAGATAGCATGACGCTGTCGGTGACCAGTTAGAGTTTTTTGGCGCTTCTTAGCTTTGTACTTCAAAACCTTAACCTTCTCAGCCTTAACGTCAGCTTCGATTATTTTTGCGACAACTACAGCTCCTTCGAGCTTTGGCTTGCCAATTTGTATTTTGTCTCCGTCGATTAGAATCAATGGTTGGAATTCGATTACATCTTTATCAGAATGCAATAATTCGGTCTCAATTTTGTGACCTTTTTCTACCATATATTGCTTCGAGCCGGATTCTATTACTGCTATCACTTGTTGGTTTCCCTTTCCTTGCCGCTTATTTAAAGACAATTTAGAATTATAGCACTAAAACAGGTGCGTTGTAAAGAACAAAATGCTCTGCAGTTAGTTTATGTCTGCCTCTACCACATAGAGCCCAAGCTAGCATCACTCAATTTTATATTTTCATTATTTTTTATTGAATACCACATTTGCTAGCGCTTACCGACATCGAGCCCCAAGCTAGCGAACAGTCTTGATCCAGCATAAACTTGCCCTGATTGCTAATTGGCTATCAATAATAATTGTTTTTATATTAATATCATTAGTTACCACTTTTGCTGCCAAAAGTGGAGCAAAACCAACCGACTTTGCTTCGCTCCAATAAGCGCCCCAGCCTACCAAACAATCTTTATCCAGAATAAACTTGCCCTGAATGCTAGCGCTTCAGGGCTTCAGACAATCCTGGATAATGATTAGTCCGTTAGTCTGTTGCTTTCTTGGAGCTCGATGTCGGCGGAAACCAACAGAGGACAGAGTACATTTACAGCAATAATAATTGTCTTTTTAACTAATCTCATTAGCTATCACTTTTGATGGTAAAAGTGATATAAAACTAGCCGACTTATGGGTTAACACGACTATCAAATATCGGTGTCTAACCTGCTATAATTAGTAACATATGGAAAGCCCAAAAAAAGTCATATCAATTGCTAATCAAAAAGGTGGGGTCGGTAAAACCACCACCACTATTAGTGTCGCATCCTACCTAGCTAAGTTTGGCCATAAAGTGCTGCTGGTCGATCTAGACCCCCAGGGAAATAGCACGAGCGGGCTGGCAATCAATAAGCAGGCACTGAAGTCTAGTATTTATAATGTGCTGGTTGATAAGACCCCCACCGCCGAGGTAATTGTTAAAACCAAAATCAAGAATCTCGATATTCTCCCAGCTAAGTCGGAGCTCGCTGCCACCGAAGTTGAGGTTTCGTCTGCCCCGGCTCGCGAGAAGATTTTAAAGCTAGCACTGCAACAACTGCAGTATGACGTAGTCATTATTGATTGCCCACCATCTCTGGGCTTACTCACCATCAACGCCTTCGTGGCCAGCGATTCGGTCATCATACCCGTCCAGAGCGAGTACTATGCGCTGGAGGGCCTCTCGGAGCTACTCGATACCATCAAGCGCGTGCGGGTTGGGCTAAACCCAAGGCTCGACATCTTGGGTATCGTCGTTACGATGCACAATCGCCGGACCAGTCTTGGCGAGCAAGTTTTGCAGGAGCTCAAGAAGCATTTTCCATCTAAGATATTTGACACCATAATACCGCGCAATATACGATTAGCAGAAGCACCCAGCCACGGTAAGCCAATATTCGAGTACGATAGGTTTTCCAAAGGCGCCCAGGCTTATAAGAAATTGACCAAAGAAATAGAAAAGAGGCTATAACATTATGAGTACAATCAACCGATTAGGACGCGGGCTAGATGCCCTAATACCAAGTGATATCGACGATTTTGTGGCTGCTAGCCTACCGCAAGAGCTAAAGACCGACGAAAATAATATCTCAAAACTAAACCCGGCCGATATTTTGCCGAATCCCCACCAACCCAGATCAGAATTTTCTAGATCCGACCTCGACGGCTTGGCGCAGAGTATTAAGCAACATGGTATATTGCAGCCGATTATTGTCATTAAAACCAACGCCGGCAAATACCAGCTCATTGCTGGCGAGCGGCGCCTCAGAGCCGTCAAGCAGCTGGGCTTAGCGACGATACCCTCGATTGTTCGAACTTTTTCCGAGCAAGAGCAGCTAGAGCTGGCTGTTATCGAAAACATCCAAAGAGCCGAGCTGAAGCCACTTGAGCTTGCAATCGCATACACCAAGCTGGTCGAGCAGTTCAATATGACGCACGAAGCAATCGCCAAACGCGTTGGCAAAGGTGGCTCGACAGTTTCAAACTCCATTAGGCTGGTTAATTTGCCGCACGCCGCCAAGCTAGCTCTGCAAAAAGATCAAATTACTGAAGGCCACGCCCGGGCTGTATTGTCGCTCGATAATTCAACCGACCAGATTATACTGCTAGAGGCTATCATTAAATCGAAGCTAACGGTTCGAGAGGCCGAAGAATTTACCCGCAAGCTCAAGGCCGGCAACCAGATAAAAGCGCCGACCGAGGCCAAAACCATCCGAAACCAACACAGTGCTCTTACCACTAGCTTGGGCAAACTACTCGGAACCAAGGTCAATGTTATGCCCACCGCCAGAGGAGGCAGGCTAGTAATTGAGTACTATTCAGACGAAGAGCTGGCGCGCATAGCCGGGCAGATACAGGGCCAAGACTAGCTGAGCTACTGAGCGTTCTCGTATTTGGGGAGTTTCAAAAAGCCAGCGTCATTGAGTGGTATAACCCTAAAAAAAGCCGTTCCGATGACATTTTTCTGTGGCAACTGCCCCCAGAATCGAGAATCATAGCTGCCACCTGGTTTGCGATTGTCGCCCATTACAAAGAGATTGCCTGGTAGCACCACCGTATCTACCTCGCCCTCCATTTTGACGTCTTGGTCTATGTAGTTTTCTTCGAGCACAAAACCTTCCGGGCGTTGGTCGTTATAAATCTTAAGTACACCATTTTTGAGGGTCACTCGCTCGCTCGGCAAGCCGACAACTCTCTTGATATAGTATATCTGCATATTTTCTGGAGGTCGAAATACCAGTACATCACCACGAGTGTATTTTGCGTTACTCTTGTCGCCAAAGAAAGAAGTAATGTTTTTGAGTGAAGTCTGGATTTTGCCCACCAGCAAATAATCGCCGTTGATGAAGTCGGGGTTCATGCTGGTACCATCGACATAGTAGGCCTGAAATACAAAGGTATTTATAAATATCACCACTACAGCGGCAATAATTAGGGTTTTTGCTATTTCCCAAACGATATGCAAAATCCCTTTTTTGGGTTCAGGCTCGGCCGTTTGTTGCTCTAGCGAACTAGCGAAATTATTAAATTCCTTGATGTCCGAGTCGAGGTGGGGCTGGCTAGGGACTAGTTGAGTACCACCCATGGGGGTAGCTTCTGGCGCCGTTTGACCTGGTTTAATGTCGGTCCCTGGTTTTAGTAGCTCCGATTCATCTAGCCTAGCACTAATATCGGCCGGCTCTTGTTCTTGTTTTTGTTGCATTAATAATATTATAGCACTTTAGCAGAGGCATTTTG
>CAYORQ010000019.1:0-10443 GCA_964406425.1 uncultured Candidatus Saccharibacteria bacterium
ATGTCAATATATTTCAAGGGTTAATTAAGCTAGCTTATAACTCTATTTTCGCCGTCGTTGAGGTTTTGGCGTTTTTTATCGCTATTTTCATCATGAACTTGCATATTCGCAACTCTGGTTTCTTCAATTTGGCCCAAATCATCAGCTAGACTGCCCGCATAGCTTTTTACATAGGCAGTGATTGATGGCTGGCCAGCTATGATATCGGCGGCCAGCCGGTGCCTGCCACCTCTAATAGTCCAGTAGAACTCGTCGTCTTGGTCTCGATGCAAGAAAAGTGTTACGAAATCCTTGCGGTCAAGCCACTCACGATTTGTTTCGCTTGAGATCCATCCAATGCTGCCCTCGCTTGAAAAACCATCTTTAGATTGGCCCTTCATTTTAGCCAGTGATTCTACAATTTCCTTACTTTGCAGCAGCTCGGCGATCGGAACATCGCAGCTACCAAATATTACGGCTTTTGTCTGCTCTGGGTCGTTATAATCCAATGCTTTCTCATGCTGCGCCGGCAGCTTGCCTGCGAGCTCCTGCATCTCCTGGAAAAATTCTTCGACGGGCAGGGCCTGCTCGCCTTTAGCTATCGCCTTTAGCTCATCGTAGAGGGTGCTGGGGTGCTGGTCACTCGATTGTGGTGTAGGCTCACCGTTCATTTGATTCTCTGGCTTTTAACAACATCAGCGATTTCTTCGATTTGGTCACGCAACTCGGCGGCCTTCTCGAATTGCAGGTTAGCGGCCGCCAGTTCCATTTGCTCAGTCATTTGTTTTTCAAGAAAGGCGAGCTCGTCCTTTGGTACTTTATAAAAATCTATCGCTTCGAGATCGGCTTTTTCAGCTTCGGCTTCGGCTCGCATACTCTCGGATATGGCTTTCTGAATCGTGGCTGGGGTAATGTTGTGCTTTTTATTGTAGCGCTGCTGTAATTCGCGGCGGTTATTGGTGGTTTCGATGGCTCGCTGCATACTGCCAGTCATATTGTCGGCATATAGTATTACTTTGCCGTCTTGGTGGCGAGCGGCCCTACCGATAGTCTGTATTAGAGCCGTCTCGGATCGTAAAAAGCCTTCTTTGTCGGCATCGATTATTGCTACCAAACTCACTTCCGGCAAATCTAGACCCTCGCGCAAGAGGTTGATACCAATCAAGACATCATAAACCCCAGCCCGGAGGTCTCTTAATATATCTACTCGCTCCATGGTATCGACATCCGAATGAAGGTACTGGACCTTGATTTTTAGCTCGCTGAGGTAATCTGTGAGGTCTTCGGACATTCGCTTGGTCAGTGTCGTTACTAGTACGCGCTGGTGTTTTGCTACACGGTCGCGGATTTCTGCAATCAAGTCATCGACCTGGTGCTCGCTAGGGCGGACCTCGAGTATCGGGTCTAGTAACCCGGTCGGGCGAATAATCTGCTTGACTATCTGTTGCGATCTGCTGAGTTCGTATGTGCTTGGTGTAGCTGAAACATAAATAACTTTGTCGATGTGGCGCTCGAACTCGCTGAAGTTGAGTGGTCTATTGTCTAGCGCGCTAGGCAGCCTAAAGCCGTGCTCTATGAGGTTTTCTTTGCGGGCGCGGTCGCCAGCGTACATTCCGCCAACTTGGGGTATCGACATGTGGCTTTCATCAATCAGCATCAAGAAGTCGTCTGGAAAATAGTCCATTAGCGTAGCTGGCTGCTCCCCTGGCTCGCGGTTGGTGAGGTAGCGCGAATAGTTTTCGATACCCTTGACGTATCCAGTCTGCTCCATAATCTCGATGTCGTATTTTATGCGGCTCTCCAGTCGCTGGGCTTCGATGAATTTGGCATTTTTCTTAAACCAAGCCACTCGCTCGTCGGCTTCAGATTTAATTTCTATGATGGCTCTTTGCAGCTGTTCTCTTGGGGTAACATAGTGCTTGGCTGGAAAAATACTAACCTCGCTGAGTTTTGTAATAACTTCACCGGTCAAATAATCAATTTGCTTGATGGTGGCAATTTCGTCTCCAAAAAACTCAATTCTGTAGGCGCACTCCTCTCCAACCGGAAAGATGTCGAGGTTTTCGCCACGCACCCTGAAACTGCCGCGCTCAAAGCTAATATCGTTACGCTGATACTGAATATCATTAAGCTGCCGAAGTAGCTTGTCGCGCTTACGGACGTCTCCGACGCTGAGTTTTATTGTCATGCCAGCATAATCTTCGATGCTACCAATGCCATATATACAGCTAACTGATGCAACAATAATAACATCCTTGCGGCTCAGTAGGCTGGCAGTGGCGGCGTGGCGGAGGCGGTCGATTTCTTCATTGATTGCACTATCTTTTTCAATATAAGTATCACTGCGAGCAATATAGGCCTCTGGCTGGTAGTAATCAAAATAGCTCACGAAGTAATGGACTGCATTATCTGGGAAAAATTCCTTAAACTCGCCATACAGCTGGGCTGCAAGGGTTTTATTGTGGCTCAATACCAAAGTTGGCTTGCCATAATTTGCAATGACATTAGCCATTGTGAAAGTTTTGCCTGAGCCGGTTATTCCTAGTAGGGTTTGGTCTTTTATATTTTTACTCAAACCCAGGCTGAGTTTTTTTATAGCCTCAGGCTGGTCTCCAGCTGGCGGAAAATTTGAATGTATCTTAAAAGTGGTCACGCTACTATTGTAGCAACTTTAGCGACCAATAAGTACAGATTTGAGAACAGTAACAAAATTAGGTTTTTGGATAGCCAAAACCTTGATTTCTGCTTCTGAACTGTAATATTCAATTCGTATTTTTTTGTTTTGTGTTGTAAGCATTTCTTTTTGTTTTTAATTATTCTTAAATCTAATTGTGGATTATCATAAGCACTATGTCAATAGGTAATTTAGATGATTATTATAAAAACTATTTAATACCAAGTGTCGCGGCGAAACTCTTGTAGACCAAGAATACGCCGACCAACACAAAAAGTGCGCAGACCATTACTACTGTTAGCTGGTTGGCTCTTGTGATTGGGCGGGGTCTAGAAGACGAAATACGACTAGTCATTTTTTTTGTAGGCATTTGGTTTCCTGTAATTAGTTATGCTTTGATATAGTCTAGATTATACGCTGCATTAAGTTCCAGTCAAGCTGTCTTAGTGCAGACCGACATCATGCAAAGATAGTATCTAGCTTGGACTTATCAAAACCAACTACTATTTCGCCACCAGCATCAATCACTGGCACGCCCATTTGGCCCGACTTATCGACCATTTCTTGCACTCTATCACGATTTTCTGCAAGGTCTACTAATTCGTAGCTAATATCGTTATCAGCAAAGTACTCTTTGACGTTCTTACAAAAAACGCAGGTGGGGGTGGTATAAAGTATTACTTTTTTATCACTTTTAGGGCTCATAATCTTTCTCCATTTACTTTATTAAGTTTAACATCATTTATATCTTTGCCAAGTACTGCGAGGCCTGAATTGCGGCCTTAGCGCCCTCTCCAGCTGCTGTTATGATCTGCTTTTCGATAACAGTGGTTATATCGCCTGCTGCAAAGATGCCAGCTACTGAAGTCATATTGTATTCGTCTATCACGATTTCAGAATGCTTGTTGAGCTTAACCAAGCCCTTCAAATAGTCTGTTGCTGGCAACGATCCGACTTCTATAAACACCCCCGATACAGGCAGGTCTTTTTGAAGCCCACCGTCGCGAGATTTTATCCTTATCGAAGAGACGGTCTTTTCGCCCTCAATAGCTACGGCCTCGGTGTTGTTCATAACTCTAATGTGAGGTAAATCCATAACCTTATCAATCATAACCTTATCGCCGTTGAGCTCCTTGGTAATATTAATGATGTATATTTGCTTGACTATTTTACTGACATTAAGAGCCGAGTCTAAGGCCGAGTTACCGCCGCCGATAATCGCCACATCTTTGCCCTTAAAGAGTGGTCCGTCGCAGTAGGCACAGTAGGCAACGCCGCGATTTAAAAACTCCTTTTCGCCGGGCACTCCAAGCAAGCGAGGTACCTTACCGCCGGCAATAATAATTGCCTTGGCAGTTTCGGTTTTGCCGTCGCCGGTCGTTACCACAAAATTCTTGCCTTTCTTTTTAATATCCTTAATGCCAGATATGCTTATCCTAAGCTCAAGGTCTTCCTTGAATTCTTCTAAATGATCTTCGAATTTTTTAACTAAATCAGGGCCTGTGATCATACTGAAGCCTAGGTAGTTCTCGATATCACTACTCCAGCTGGCCTGACCCCCAATGTCCTTACTAATAATTAGTGTCTTGAGTTTTTTGCGAGCCACATAAACTCCAGCCGTCATTCCTGCTGGGCCAGCTCCGATAATGATAATGTCATAGAGGTTACTCATACCAAAGCTATTTCCTTGGGCTGGTAGTCGTGCGGGGCTCTAGCCAGAAGGTTGAGTAGTTTTTGTTTAGGAAGCAGTCCGGCCTGCGCACCGAGTTGCTGGACGACACTCATGGGATTAATGGGTGCCCAGCGAAGAGCTGTCTGGATACTCTCACCACTGGCGATGGCTGCTACAAAAGTAGATGTATAGGCGTCGCCACAGCCGGTTCGGTCGAAGGGCTTTTTGGGGTCTGGGTAATTGCGCATACTATAGATTTTAGTCCCATCGCTAGCGTAGCTACCCTTAGGACCATCAGTAATAACAACTACCTTGGGGCCAAGGCCATGAAGCACCCGAATCAGCTTTGCAACATCGGTGCTATCGCTGCCAGTGACAGTTTGGGCTTCTTCCAAATTTACAGCAAATATTTCGGTTTTTTGATATATTCTGCGGAGCTTATTAACTCCCTCGCGGATTTGAAAAGTACCGGGCTGAAAGGCCAGCTTAACGTCTGGGTTTTGCTCTAGGTAGCTAGCGATATGTTCATGGATGTGTTTGGCTTTTTCGCCAATCGAGCTTAGATATATCCATCTTGGTTTTTTGCTTGAGCTAATTTGTGGCCAGCGATATGAGTAAGCCTCGTGTTTGATCAAAATCGTACGATCGGCGCCATAAGACAAGACATAATGGTAGTTGCTGCTCATGCCCTTATTGATAAAAACAAATTCGGTCGATACCTTGTGTGTGTGCAAGCTCAATAGGATGTCCTCGCCGACTTTATCATCACCGATGTTGGCGTACAGACTAGAATTAAGGCCTAGAGTCGCAAAGCAAACAGCTGCATTAGGGCTATTGCCGACTCCATTTATTATAGTTGCTTTTTCGAAGGGTACTTTTGTACCAAATGTCATACAAAGCAGTGGATGGTGCGAGCCTGGGTGCTCTACACTTGCTTCGTGTGGTAATAGTTTTATAAATGCGTCTGTAACGACATCGCCGATGCTCAATATATCTACTTTATGATCCACCTTATAAACCTCCTGTTTGAACATTCATAGTTCTTAATGCTGGTTTTTTTAATATTCCTGCTCTTGCGCCGAATACTTCTAGTACTGAGCAAGTGTTGGCACTTGCAAATGTAAGGGCTTCAGGGACTGATTTTTGCTGAAAGACAGCAGCCATATAGCTGGCCGAAAATACATCCTCAGAACCCGTAAAATCTAGTGTATTGATATTCTTATATTGACCGCAGCTATACAGGGTACTATCTTCATAAGCATAAGCTTCTTTATTTATATCATACAACAAAACCGATTTTGCTCCAAGAGCGACCAGCTGCCTAATAAGTTCCGCTGGGTCGCTTACCCCTCCGAATAATTCTGTTGCAAAAGCAATAGGCATCATTATTCGGTCGACACTAGACAATACAAAGTTTAGATGTCGGCGCTTATAACCCTTTGAGCTACTGAGGTTAAGGGCCAGTTGAGCACCCTTAAGTTTTGCCCAGTTTTCAAAAAATTTATACAAGCGCAGGTCGGTCGGTAATTCTGCCATATATATCAGTCTGGTACTAAGGTCGGGAAATCTAATTTCGCTGGCCTTAAGGGCGTTAGTGGAGTTTTGGTAACCTAACTTAATCTCGTGAGATCTTTCTGTGACCATGTGTATATTCATGTCGGTGTGGTGTTCAGGATTACTAACCAATAGTTCGCTCTCAAGCTCTTCGTGTTTGGCTACAATTTTAATTTGGTTAGCCAGATGGTCTTTGCCTGTCCTGGCAATACAGCCAGTTTTAATACCCTGCCTCGCAAAAGTTATTGCCGAGTTTAGCCCCGACCCACCAGCCTCATAGACAGAATGTTCGATATTGTAGCTATTGTTGTCTTGAAGCTCTAGGGCTCCGTCGCTGGCAAATTGACTGGGCCTGATATCCTTGCCACTGATAAAAATGTCGAAGCCAGCCGAGCCTACCGAAATGATATCGAGGTTCATTTTTTAACCCTCCGCATCATAGCTTTGGCTGCCTTAACAATCGCCGCAGAGTCGAGCTCGTATTCTTTCCATAATTCAGTAATAGTACCAGACTGCCCAAATCTATCTTGAGTACCAAGCCGCTCGACATGAGTTGGTAGCTTACTACTTAGTAATTCGGTCACTGCCCCGCCCAAGCCTCCGGTCACCTGAGCCTCTTCAAGGGTTATGACGCGCTTGGTCTTGGCGGCGCTAGATAGGATTGTTTTAGAATCTATCGGCTTAATGGTGTGGCAGTTAATTACTTCTACGCTTATCGAATGTTTATCAAGATCTACTGCTGCGAGCAAGGCCTCATAGACTAGTGGTCCGCAGGCCACTATTGTAATATCGCTGCCCTCTCTTAAAACACTAGCCTTACCAATTTCAAAGTGAGACTCGTCGGTAGTGATGACGGCAGTTTTCTCGCGCGCAATCCTCAGGTAAGCTGGCTTGTCTAGCTTAGCCAAAGCAACGGTGGCGCGACGCGCTTCCTTACTATCACAGGGCACCACCACAACCATATTTGGGAGTGCTCTCATTAATGCGATGTCTTCTAGCATCTGGTGTGTTGCGCCGTCAGGCCCAACCGAAACGCCAGAGTGGCACCCTACAATCACTACATTCCTGTCATTAAGACAAATTGTTGTACGGATTTGCTCCCAATTGCGGCCCGGGCTAAAACTAGCGTAGCTAGCTACGAACGGTTTTTTGCCCACCGCCGAGAGGCCGCTAGCTAAGGTCACCAAGTTTTGTTCGGCGACACCGACCTCGATGTACCTTTCTGAAAAGGCCTTAGCAAACGGCTCCATTTGTGTCGACTCCACTAAGTCTGCGCACAATGCTACCACCAATTCGTCGTTCATACCGGCCTCAACTAGGCCTTCGCCGAAGCCCTTTCTGTTGGGCTCGTATTCTAGCTTTGCAGTATATAAATCTGGGTTGAGCTCGTAGCTATTCATGTTCGCTCCTGATTTTTCCATTTAGAGTACGGAGCTTTTCGAGTGCCGCTTTAGCTTGGAGAGCCTTAGGAGGGTCACCTTCGATGTCTTTAATACCCGGGGGTATGCCATGCCAACGGTAGTCGTACTCCATAAAATCGACTCCCTTGCCTGCTATGGTATGGGCGATAATGCAGGTTGGTTTTTCCAAGATAGCTCTGCTTTGGTTCAATGCAGCAATTATCTCTTCAAAATTATGGCCATCGATTTCAATGACATGCCAATTAAAGGCTTGGTACTTCATCGCGAAAGGCTCTAGGGGCATAACATCTTCGGTCAGGCCGTCTATCTGAATATTATTTCGGTCGACCACAACGGTTAGGTTGTTTAATCTATTTTTACCAGCAAACATAATTGCCTCCCAGGTATTGCCCTCTTGGTGTTCGCCATCGCTAGTAAAACACCATACCCGCTGTTGTTTTAGGGCATCCATCTTAAAACCGAGCGCCATACCAGCAGCTTGGCTGATGCCACTACCCAGCGGACCACTGGTGGTCTCGAGGCCTGGCAAACGGGTGCGCTCTGGGTGCCCCTGCAGCCTGGTTCCAAATTTGCGGAGAGTCATTAGCTCGGAAGTTGGGAAATAGCCGGCATGAGCCATAGTTGCATACAGCACGGGGTTAATATGCCCATTGCTCAGTACAAATCTGTCGCGCTCGGGCCAATATGGCTCCTTGGGTTTGTGCCTTAGTACTTCAAAAAACATCGCTGTAAAAACATCGGCCATATCCAGGGGGCCGGCCGAATGGCCGCTACCAGCCTCAACCAACATCTTAATAATGTCTTGCCTAATTTCGTTAGCTATTAACTCTAGCTCTTTGGTGGTGTGTATCATAGCAAGTAGCCCAAAAACTCCGAGTACCGGCTTAGTGGGTCATCGCTACTAAATATCGCCGAGTTGATATTGACCACATCAAAGCCAGCTTGCAAGACCTTCTTGGCGTTTCCAGAGTTGACTCCTCCATCTAATCCAACTTCGGCAGCTGGAAACATCGCCCTCACTTCTGGAAGTCGGTCAAATACCATCGGATCTAGTTTTTGGCCTTCAAAACCAGCCGAGTAGCCCATAATCAAAATGTGGTCTAGCACTTCATGGTAGGATTTTATATTGCTTAATTTTGTCTCGGGGTTAATCGCAACACCAGAGCTAAAACCAGCTTTTTTGATTTTCTCTAGTAGCGGCCCGACATCCTGCCCGCACTCAAATTGAATAATAATTTTATTTACATTAAGGGCAATACACTTTTCGATGTATGGCTTGGGGTCCATCACCATCAAATGTACATCCATCTTTATCTCGGTTAATCGACCTACTTCATCGAGGGTAATTGTCTTATTATCGACAAACTCTCCGTCTATAATATCGAGCTGAAACCGATTGGTGAGCTGCTTGATAACAGCTAGCCTGGACTGGTATTCTAACCTAGTTTTTACCAAAACTGCGGGCACGATCTTGGTCATAGTAGCTTACCTTTTTCGAGTTGGGCTATCTCTTCGATTCGACGCTTATGCCTGGCTAAACCAGAAAAGGCTGTGTTGAGCCAAACCGACACAAAATTGAAAATTTCTTTATTGGTAAGTTCTTTGGCTGATAAGCTCAATATATTACTGTCATTATCTTGGCGAGAGAGTCTTGCTAGGCTCTCGGTAGTTGCCGATACGGCCCGGATGCCCTTTATTTTATTGGCGGCAATGGCCATGCCTTCGCCACTCTTACAGACCAATATGCCCATCGAGTTGTGGTTTTCGCTGACAGCCAAACCAACCTTACTGGCATACACCGGGTAGTCGTCGTTTATATCTAGTGTGTATGGCCCCATGTCATAAACTTCATTATACTTTTTGCCCTCTTCGAGCTTCTTAATGAGCTCATTCTTTTTAGAGAAGCCGGCATGGTCAGATGATACAAATATCTTCATATTACTTAATAGTTTTACCTGCCTTTTCAACCATCTCGACTAATCTGTTGGAGTATCCCCATTCGTTATCATACCAAGCGACAACCTTGACCAGGTTTCCACCCACAACCTGAGTAAGGTTTAGATCGACCGTTGCAGAGTGTGGGTCACCAATAAAATCACTAGATACCAACTCTTCTGAGGTACAGGCCAAAATGTGTTTCATTTGGCTCGTTTCGGAGGCTCTTTTAATAACGGCGTTAACTTCTTCAACGGTAGTATCTTTTTTGGTCAAAATAGTAAAGTCCGAGAGTGATACCACTGGTACAGGCACCCTAACACTTAAGCCCAAAAAATTACCTTTTAGGCTGGGGATTATTTTTGTGGCAGCAACTGTGGCGTTGGTGGTGGTGGGTACAATATTTTCAGCCGCATTGCGTCCCTCACGCAAATCTTTGCTAGGAGAATCTTGCAGAGATTGCGAAGCGGTATAGGCATGCACGGTGGTCATCATTGACTTAGCAATCCCAAACTCGTGCTCCATAATAAAGGCGATTGGTGTAATGCAATTGGTGGTGCAAGATTGGTTTGATATGATTTCTTGAGTAGTTAGGTCATCGGCGTTGACACCCATCAAGAAGTTGCCAGCCTTAGGGTTGTTTTCGTCATTTTTGATTGCAGCCGATACTACCACCCTCTTGGCGCCAGCCTTAATGTGCAGGCTGGCATCTTCGACTTTTGTGAAAAACCCGGTGCTCTCTATTACTACATCCACGCCTAGCTTACTCCATGGCAAGAGGGATGGATCTTTTTCGGCCAGTACGACTACTTTTTTGCCATCGACCAGGATAGAATCGTCGGTACTGGAAACCTCTTTGTGGTAAGTTCCGTAGTTGCTGTCGTGTTTGAGCAAATAGGCCAAGGTTTTGGTGTCGGACAAATCATTAATTGCAACAACCTCTAGCTCGGGGTTTGCGAAGGCTATTTTAAAAGCGCTTCTGCCGATGCGCCCAAAACCATTAATTGCTACTCTAATCATTAAAATTTCTCCATTTAGCTTATGTATATATTATACAGCTTAAGTGAACCTATTACGATACGAAATAGTCTTTATTGTGTCTTAGTTGGGGATAGAACTATTGAGGAGGAGGAGGCGACATTGGTGTTGCTGGAGGTGGAGGAGGCGGCGACATTGGTGTTGCTGGTGGTGGCGGTGGAGATGGTGCT
>CAYORQ010000020.1:0-10276 GCA_964406425.1 uncultured Candidatus Saccharibacteria bacterium
GCTAAGCAGCACAAAAGGAGCACCATGAAAAAAGTATTAATAACCGGCTGCCGCGGCGGCATTGGCCTAGATAGTGCAGTAGCGCTCGCAAAGCTTGGCTACACCGTATATGCCACCGTCCATAGAGAAGACTCAGTAGACGAGCTAAAGTCCTATGCTACACAACAAGGTATCGAGCTTGAAATATTCAAACTTGATATCACCAAGCAACAAGATAGAGACAAAGCGCTGAGTCTTGATATTGACGTACTAATAAATAATGCCGCTATTGGCGAATCGGGCTCACTGGCCGAAATACCAATCTCAAATGTTAGAAAAAACTTTGAAACTAATGTTTTTGGTACCCTAGAACTAACCCAGTCTGTGCTTAAAAAAATGATCAAAAAAGATACGGGCAAAGTTATAATTATTAGCTCGTTGGCTGGGCGTGTCCCGATAGCTTTTTGGGGAGCTTATTGTATGACCAAATTCTCGCTTTCGGCTGCCGCCGATATTATGCGTCAAGAGCTCAAGTTGATAACCAAAAATGTCCATGTTGTCGTGGTCGAACCCGGCACCTACGCCACGGGCTTTAATCAAAAGGTAATGGCCAGCAAATACAGCTGGATGGACAAATCTTCTTATTTTAATAAAGTAATAGACAATATTAAGCAAAAAGAAGAGGCCAGGTTCGCTTTATTTGAGAGAAAAAGCAATAGCTCGATTGTTAAAAAAATTGTTAGGGCAGTAGAGGCCGATAAGCCCCGACTGCGCTACTCAGCGCCTTGGTGGCAAGCCGCCGGCACTCGGCTTGGTAGAGTGTTTGGTAAATAAACTCAATTATACTGATAGCTAGCTTTTCTTGTACTAATTAGTCTGTTCTTAAAAATTACAAATCTCTATTCGTAATTGATAGATGCTTCATTAAGCAGTAGGCGAAATAGCACTATATGCAGTAAAATATAACTATGAACAACAACTGGAAGCTCGACGACATCATTTCGCTTAAAGATTTTGATAGCTTAATGGCAACAACCAAGACGCAGATTACGCAGTTTGACGATTATTTTGCCAAGATGAATCCGCAAATGTCTGATTCGGATTTTGTGGCTTTCACCAGGCATCACGAAATATGCCTAGAAGGTATTCATCGGCTCGGCTCGCGCCCAGCGCTAATGGAAGCCGCCGACCAAAAAGATAGTTTGGCCAACAAGCTCAAAAACCAAGTTAAAGACCTAGAGATATACTTTGGCGAAAAGACCCAGCCGATTAGTCTTTGGCTCAAAGGCAAAGAAGTAGCCGGCAAAACCATCCTGGACGACACCAACGCCCAGCGGCTCTTTGCGGCCAACCCAGACTTAGAGTATGTTTATAATTATTCTCGGCTAATGGGCCGCTATAGCCTCGATGAGAAATCCGAAAACATAATTACAGCCAAGGACTCTAATGGCACACAGATTATTACCGATTTGCGCGACATGATCGAGACGGAGTTTGAATTCGACTTTAACCCCAAGGGTGGCAAGCGCCAAAAAATCACCAATAACGCCGAAATTAGTAGCTACGCCTACTCGGCTAATCCGGCTGAGCGCGAAGCGGCTTTTAAGGCCCGCTTCGAGCAGTACGAAAAAAACATCGATAAGTTCTTCGTGGCTTATCAGGCGATAGTCAAAGACTGGGGCTACGAAACCAAAACACGTGGCTTCGATAGCGCCATTAGTATGCGCAATACCGCCAACCACATCGACGACCAAACCATCTCGACCTTAATAGATGTATGCAGCAAAAATGTTGGAGTTTTTCAAAGCTATTTTAAGTTTAAGGCCAAGCAACTAGGCAAGCCCCAACTAACTAGGTTCGATTTGTATGCACCAATCGGTGAGGCCAACACGAGCTATAGCTATACCGAAGCAATCGAGCTAGTCGATACAGCCTTTAGGAGTTTTAGCCCAACATTTGCCGATAATGCCAAAACCATCATTGCTCAAAACCACATCGATTCGCACCCTGCCGACACCAAGCGCGGCGGCGCATTTTGTATGACTGTTGCACCTTCCGTTACACCGTATGTATTACTCAATTTTGCCGGCAAAATGCGCGATGTCAGCACCTTGGCTCACGAGCTAGGTCATGGCGTACATAGTATTTATGCCAATGGGCATGGAATTTCGGCCCAACACGCCACTTTGCCGCTGGCCGAGACGGCCTCGACATTTGGCGAGATGATACTTTTTGAAAAGATTTTGTCCGAAACTAAAGATAACGAAACCAAAAAACAGCTCTTGAGCGACAAAATGGCCGATAGCTATGCTACGATTTGTCGCCAAAACTTTATTGTGAAGTTCGAAATTCAGGCCCACGAAGCACTTCAAAAGGGTATTGAGCAAAAAGATTTGAGCCAAATGTGGCTCGATAACCTCAAAGAGCAGTTTGGCGACAGCGTCGAGGTCGATGATATGTTCCGCTACGAGTGGTCCTATATTCCGCACATCATCCATACGCCGTTTTATTGTTATAGCTATAATTTTGGTGAGCTGCTGAGTATGGCACTCTATGCCAAGTACAAATCTGAGGGCGAGAGCTTTGTATCGAGTATCGAGAATATATTGCGTGCTGGTGGTTCAGAAGATCCCAAAAAGGTGCTGGAGTCGGTCGGAATCGATATGAGCTCGGCTGAGTTTTGGCAGGGTAGCTTCGAACTTTTGGCGAACTGGCAAAAAGAGCTCGAAGCGCTATGACAAAAGCCATCTTTTTTGATTTCTTTGGGGTTATCAATTTGGCTGGCGAACTAAACACAGAGGTAGCGGACTTCGTGAAGGCTAATCACGATAAATATAAGTTTGCGGTGCTCTCAGCCGCAGAAATGGACTTACAAAGCTGGCTCGTTGCGAAGAGTATTGGTCAGTATTTTGATATCGTTCAGACCACAGCTGAAATTGGAATCAGTAAAACAGCCCCAGAATTTTTTACCATTCCACTAAAAAAACTGAATCTACAGGCTGATGAGGCTTTATTTATAGATGACATCGAAACCTATATTTTGGTGGCCGACAAATTGGGCTTTAAGGTAGTACTTTATGACTACAATGCCAATCTGATTGATCAAATCAAAGCAAAGCTATGAAAACCAGAACAAAGACGGCGATTTTGGCTATCACCATTATTACAGTAGTTGTTGTTATTTTTGTGGGCAGCTGGGTAGCCCTACAAAATCGACCGAAGCCCACCAAACTCCGAGTCAGCAAGAGTATTTTTGTTGACCCCGTCATCGCTGCCGACAAGAGCGCAATATACCTAGACGCTATAAGGGATTCGTTAGGTACAAAAGATTATGATCTTACGCAGTCTAGCAGCAGCGACGCCGACATTGTGGTTAGTACCACTAATTCAACTGGCTACCAAGCTCTCGTTAGCGAGCCAATTGGTAGCCCAATGGCTCTGGTTGGCCCGCAAATTATCGAGCCGACTCAGAAGCCGACGAGCTACATTAAATTATCAACCGACCTGAGCGACAAATTGCCACCCATTAAAGAAAAACTAAAACAAACCCTAAAAGCCCCCACTCCTTGGAGTCTAACAGTCGCCGGCGATATCATAATTGGCCGGACTGTATATCAGCAAGAAGCTAAGTTTGGCGACTACACTAGCTCATTTACAAAGGTCAAAGATTTGCTTTCCGGTGCCGATTATACAATTGCCAATGCCGAATGGACCGCCGCCGATGGCATCGCCTACCCACTGCAAGGCATGAGCTTCGCCTCGCCCACCAAATCGCTCGATGGACTGACATACGCCGGCATCGACGCTGTGAGCCTAGCCAATAACCACAGTATGAATGGCGGCGTGCTAGCCTTCGAGCAAATGCTTACTAGCCTCACCAGTCGAGGTATTGGCTATTTTGGAGCCGGCAAGAACTCCGCCCAGGCGCACGCACCATACATTGCCGATATCAAAGGCACCAAGGTGGCATTTCTAGGTTACACCGCAATACCTGGCAATTTCGAAGCCGGGCCAACTAGCACCGGCAGTGCTTTTATAAAAATTGCCCCTTGGTATCCATTTAACGAAGCAGATATTGTGCAAATGGAGGCAGATATAAAAACGGCCAAAACAAAAGCCGATGTGGTGATACCTTTTTTTCACTGGAGCGAAGAGTATGTTCATACCCCTAGCGAACAGATGCGACAAGTTGCCCACCGAGCTATCGATGCTGGAGCAACTATGGTAATGGGCAGCCATGCGCACTGGGTGCAGGGCATCGAGTGGTATAAAGACTCATTAATAGCCTACAGCCTGGGCAATTTTGTATTTGACCAAGAGCAGAGCCTTAAGACCAAGCAAGGCGTGGTCCTGCTGACTGAGTTTACCGGCAGCAGGCTCACCAAAGCTTCTTTTACGCCGATTCAAATCGAAAATTATTATCAGCCACATATCCTCGACGGGGCCCCGGGCCAAGAAGTTCTCAATAACATCTACACTCATAGCTACTGGAAAAATTAAGGTTCTACGAGCATAGATTACAATGCAGCAATCGCCGGTTAGTCTGCCTTCGTTCGATATATAGCCAATGCAAAGGCCACAGATAGAGGGGCGTGTATGATAAAACCAAAATAGCTGATGTTGCCCAGTATAGCCGCATATACCAACCCAAACGTAAGGGCCAAATTAAACGCTAGTAAGTTTTTGTAGCAATATTTTTTGATTGCTACCTTTTCGCTGGAGCTATCTATCAGATACACCGATGATAATGAAAAAAATGCCACCGCTAGGGCCAGCAATCCACAGGTTTGGATTAGGCTGGTTGGTATATCGATATCGCCTAAGCCAGAAATCAGTTGAGGAAAAAAAATCAAGATAGACCCAAGTAACGCTTCGACTGCAAAATTAAAGACTAGAAGTGGCGATTTAACATCCTTACTGACCATCAAGATTACTTACTTGCTTGGCGGCAGCCTCAAGTTCTTTGAGGTTGGTAGGAATAGGATTGTTTTTGAGCATTTGCGCCATCCATGCAGTATTGTGTACTAAGAATCTAATAGTCTTGTTTGTGTACAGGCTTTTTTGGCCGACTTCGATGTAACTTGGCCCTGGGCCGGCCTCGCCAACCCAGTAGCTATCGGAATTTGGTGCAATAGTACAGCCAATATGAGTGAGATTAAATAGAGTATTGGCACAGACATCGTGCGCGCCGTCTTCGTTGCCGGTTACAATGCATGCTCCCACCTTCCCGTATAAAGGAAGCTGGCCTGTCATTGGATCAGCTTCATCATAACCGCCGCTTAGTCGCTCCATCACTTTTTGACATACCGAGCCGCGGACTCCAAACCAAATCGGTGTTGCTATTATTATAATGTTGGCCTCCAGGACTTTTTTATAAATATCTGGCCACTCATCCCCTCGACCTTCATCTGAGCTAACCCCAGTAGCCACATTGTGATCAACCACACGAATGACCGTGCTATCAATATTGATTTTTCCATACTCATCAACAGCTTTCTGGATTAGTGCATCTGTGTTTGATTTTTTTGGAGATTTTTTTAATGTACAGTTTAAGAATACGGCTTTCAGGTTACTCATTTCTGACCTTCTTTCTTTTTTAAATTTAGCGAGCACGAATTGATACAAAACCTCTGACCTGTTGTCTCGGTTGGCCCGTCTTCGAACAGGTGCCCTAAGTGAGCGCCGCATTTTGAGCAGCTCACTTCGGTACGCTTCATGCCGTAGCGTTCGTCTTGGCGTATCTTAACAGACCCAGCTACAGCCTTATCGAAGCTCGGCCAACCAGTACCGCTGTCGAACTTGGTGCCGCTTTCAAACAGCTTCTGCCCACAGACCGAGCAATAATAGCTTCCGTCGGCGTGCTCCTTCCAGTACTTACCAGTAAAAGCCGGCTCGGTGCCTTGCTCTTGTGTTACATGATAGGTCATCGGGTCGAGTTTTTTTTGAAGTTCTTTTTTTTCCAACAAAGTCTCCTATTTTATTATTGTAATGCTTTATAATGAAAGTATGCAAAGCCTAAATTCTAAAAGTGTCTTAATAACTGGCTCTAGTAGAGGCATCGGAGCCGAAACGGCCATAGCCTTTGCGAAACAGGGCTGTGATATTATTATAACCTTTTTGGGCGAAATTAGTGCTGCCGAGCAAACACAAAAAAAATGTCTGGCAAATGGGGCCAAATCGGTTGAGCTAATTAACCTTGATGTTAAAAGTACGGCCAGTATTCGCTCGGCCCTAAAAACTGTCAATCTAAAATATGGGGGCATCGATATTCTGGTTAATAACGCCGGAGTTATCAGATGGAAGAAATTCGAATCACAATCCGACGAAGATATCTTAGACCAAATCGAGACTAATCTAGTTGGGCTAATAATGTTCACCAAATACGCCCTTCCGCATATTAAAGACACCATCATAAACATCACAAGTGGCTCGGCTTCGCACCCAGTGGTCGACCTGAGCGTTTATTGCGCCAGTAAGTACGGCGTCAGGGGATTTACTGAGGTTCTGGCTATCGAGACACCTGGCCTGAATGTATATTCGGTAAGCCCCACTATGACATCGACCGAAATGACCGACTTTCATGGCATGCCAGCTGATCGAGTTGCCGATGTTGTGGTCCAGACCGCCAAAGACGGCTACGGTAAACCTAGTGGAGCAGATATCAAGGTTTGGGAGGTAATTGCACAAAAATACACCTCGTCGACATCGAGCCAAAAGTAATAAAATAACAAAAAGGAATAATTAATGTCAAAGATACATATTAAAAGTGAGCTAGCAGATTTTGGGGGAGGCTGTTTTTGGGGTGTCGAGGAAGTTTTTAGAAAAACTCCAGGCGTTATCGATACTAAAGTCGGCTACGAGGGTGGGCATACCGACAACCCAAGCTATGAGCAAGTTTGTACGCATACTACAGGCCACGCCGAGACAGTGCAGATAGAGTTTGACCCCAAAAAAGTTAGCTATATGGGCCTTTTGGATATATTTTTTGAGAATCACGACCCTACGCAAGTGGACCGACAGGGCCCCGACATCGGCGACAGCTATCGCAGCGTTATTTTTTATCATGGTCGAGAGCAGCTTGAAAATGCCGAAAAAAAAATCAAAGAACTAGAACAGACTGATCAGTACCAGTTACCGATTGCAACCCAACTGGTAGAGGCAAAGACTTTTTGGCCAGCCGAAGAGTATCATCAGCAGTACCTGCATAAGCGTAATTTGAATGTCTGCCGCTGAGATTTTGTATTTTAAAAACCTTGCTGTGTCACCAATAGCTAGCGCAGGCTATATTTATATTGCTACAATAAGGCTATGAACGAATACTGGAGTTTTAATAACAGTACTCACTCGCTAGCAAGAGGCGGCGGAGGGGGATCTTCTTCGGGCGGAGGAAGCGGCGGAGGTGGGTCCTCGAGTGGAGTCAGCACTTCTGCCGGCTATGTTGGAGGTACTTCAACTTCGGACCAGTTTGACGCAAATATATTTTGGCTCGTTTTGATATTTATTGCCATATTCTTGATTTTTAAATATATAGCTAAAAAGTATGTAGATCAAAATATCGCAGTTGGTGCTAGACCTGAAGGGTTTATTGACCCCTTTTCAAGCAAAAACGCTACGCCAGAGGAAAAAAAGCTGGCCACAGATGCCAAAGGTACATTCATGAAGTTCCAGAATTCTTGGTCTGGCTCCGACCTGAAAGGTATGAAAGAAATCCTCTCAGATGAGTACTTCAAAAAGATGACTCTAGAGCTTAATATTCTCAATAACTACCAGCGCCAAAATATCATGGAAGATACCAAAATATCGAACGCCTTTATATTTAAGCAAGATGATTATAGTGCCGGCTTTGCAATATACTTTGTAGCATCAGCAAAAGATAGGCTGGTCGATGTCAAAGCAGGTAAAGATTTGTTCGTTGATAATTCTGTTTTTTCAGAAACATGGCACTTTACTAAAGCTGGCCCCGGCTATGTACTGGGTGGCATCGACCAATCCACCGCCGACGCTTCAAAATTTGATAGTGGTATAGCGGACTTTGCCAAGTCTAACGGATTTTACTATGACCCAGATTTTGGTTGGCTGATGATGCCAACCAGAGGAGCCATATTTGGACCCGCTGGTTTTGGGCAGGCTGATATCAATAATCATGTAGTGGGGTACTATAAAGATGTCGTGGTGGAGTTTTATAGCTACGAGCCCAGAGCAGGGACTGGCATCAAGGCTATGACAGTCGCACAGGCGATTTTGCCCAAGCGCTACGACAATATTTTAGTAACAGAAAAGAGCTGGTATCGTTTTAAGCCAAAGCGCTCGGGTTTGACCAAAATAAATACCGAAGGCAACGCCTTCAATAAGAAGTTCGCAGTCTGGGCCGCTAGGCCAGACCACGCTACTAGTTTTGAGCTGCTAGCCCCAAATTTTATGGAGAAGATATACGGCCTTGATTTTGAAATCAACATTGAAGTGGTCGATAATGTCTTGTATCTCTATTGTCCTGATCTTAAAATCAACTATCAGGAAATGCTAGAGGTATTGAGATGGTCTTTTGAAGAAATGAAGCTATGAACAAAGCCCAGAAAAAAAAGAATATCATTATAGACATAATAGGCTGGACTTCAGTACTAATATTTATATTGGCCTATCTGTTGCTTGTTCTTAAAATTGTTAACTCCGATTCGGCTATCTACCATCTGGTCAATCTTCTTGGTGCGGTCGGGTTAGTATTCTTTGGCTGGCAGAAAAAAAGTAAACACCTGGTTTTTCTTAACTCATTTTGGATATTGATTGCTGTTGTTGGCCTAGTAATGATTTATTTCGGGGGCAGCTATGGAATCTGAAAAATTTGATATAGCCAAGATATATCCTAAGCTGTATGTTGCTAGCAAAGAAATGCCGACTATTGTCGAAGTTCCACTAATGAGGATTTTGGCGATCAATGGCGAAGGTGACCCCCAGGGGCCTAGATTTAAAGACTCCGTTGCGGCACTTTACTCAATGGCATACGCAATTAAGTTTTTACCCAGGAAGAATATCAACCCAGAGGGCTATATCGATTTTAATGTCACCGCGATTGAGGTCATGTGGAGTATGAAAAACGGAGCCAAACTCGATATTAGCCAAAAAGATAATATTCTGTGGGAAGCTTTTGTTGTGGTGCCAGGCTTTGTCACACAAAACATCGTTAATATTGCTAGGTCTCAGATACCAGAAACTCAGGCCAGCGAACGCCATACCGAGCTGCACATCGCGTCGCTACAAGAAAAAACCTCCGTACAAGCGCTGCATACAGGCTCATTCAAGAACGAGCAAGCAGCCGTCGCTTTGATAGATGCTTTTTTAGACAAAAGAGGTCTCAAGCCTGCTCTGAGACTTCATAATATATATCTGAGCGACCCTACCCGCACTAAGACTGGACGGCTAAGAACAATTATTCGCCAGCCAGTCACTAAAGATTAAAAATAAAGGTCTTTTTTGTCTTGTTTGGCGCTATCGCCACTCTTGGAAGTTGCGAATATCAAAACTACCAAACCGCACAAGGCTAGCAGTATTACAAGCATCACCTTACCTGTTTGTGTACTGAATACGCCTAGGTTTCGGAGCATAAAAATTAGCCCTAGAGTCATAATACCGAACGAAAAACCATTACCCTTAGCCCTAGAGGGAGATATCGTAAAGAGTCCAATGAAAACCAGTAGCACAGGCCAGTACTGAGAAATTATCACCGAGGAGTCAAGAAGTCCCAGCAGGTCGATTAGTACAATCACGGCAATAGCTAAAAACAATAGTGAAACACAGATGTTTATAATGCTTAATTTTTTCATTAGTTTTCCTTAATATAATAATGATACAGATAAATGTACTATTTTACTATTTTTGAAAGGTGCTATGATATAAAAAAGGAGAAAACAATGCCAAACAATAATTTAGCAGCCAAAAAACTTATCGCCAGAATACTTATATTCGTCGCCCTACTAGTCGGGATATTATTAATTGCCCAAAACAGCTTCTCGCACAAACTGCGGTCTATCACCATAACTACCAATTCAGGCCCAGTATCGCCAGAGTTTCAGCAGACTTCGGTATTTGAGCTAACTAGCACGAGCTGTAGCATTACAGTTACCAAAACTATCTCAAACGAGGTCACATCTACAGCTTGTAACCTTCAGGGCGATAAGTTTGGTGCGCTCCAAGAAGATATTTATAATTATTCGGTCATTGATAAAATAATGGCCAACAAGCAGGATGCTAAAAAACCCCTTATTGGGGGCCCTAGTTATACCATTAGCATCACGCTCAATAA
>CAYORQ010000021.1:0-9982 GCA_964406425.1 uncultured Candidatus Saccharibacteria bacterium
ATTATAATCTGTTGGGAGGCTTGAAGTCAAGCTGTCAATGTGCTAAACTACCGCCGTAAATGTACCTCGACAACGAAAGGTCCTTATATATGTTAGGGTTCGGAGCTACAGAAGTATACCGGCTTGGTGGCGTTAGCCACATTTCAAAAGCTGGCAAGTACAAGGTCAAAAAAGTTCTTAATGACCTAACAAATAAATACTATCTTATTGTGGGGGTGTTTGATCCGCACGACAGCGGCCGGGTAGGCGAATTTATAGCTGTTGTACGGCCTGAAAACGCCAAGCAAACCTACTACCAAACCTGGGATGTATTTTCGCTCGTCAGATCTGGTCAAGACAGTGCCAATAGCATTGCAAGCTCCAGAAACGCAATCGAAAATATCCGACTTGGCAACGATATCACCATCAAAAGCCTTACCACCAACTGGCCGGCTATTAGTTCGAACCCCATAGCAATCGAGTACTTTAGCCAGCTACTTAGCGGCTACAGCTCTAAGCTCCTTGCAGCCAGGACCATTAATCGAGTTCGGGCTGGCGAGATTTTGAGTGATGTTATTGACCTCAAAGATAGCAAGGGCAGATACAATCCTGGGGCAAAAAGTGCCCAGCTTGTGATGACCGACCGTCTCTTGACAGATCAGCTAACATTCGATGCCCTCTCGCTTCATTCTGCTCGCAATCGGGCAGGTTTTGGCGGAGCCGTACTGGACGTATTTAAGCAAGAGCTCGTCTGGCTCGACAGGTTGTTGAGTTTTGGTCGCAGCTCGACCGTAGCCCAACAATTTGAGCGTAGCTCAGAGCTGTACGCTTGCAACCCATTTGGTTATGGCCTAAAAGTAATCAAACATAACGGCTATTTAAATGCCTTGGGCAGCCTAGTTGCCCGTAATAAAATACGGCGCATTATGTTTTTAGAGGACTTGCTTGGAGAGTTTTCTAATACTCTCTCGCTAGTCAAAAATAGCGAGCTCAGGGATTTACACCCCGAAATAATATCTGACCTAGAGTCATTACTGCCTATTTCGGGGCCGAGCCGGGTATATACGGATTTGCTCAATTTGCTACGGGCCGACCTAAAAGAGCTGGGCAATATTGTCGCAAACGACGACACCCCAGCACTGCGACGTAAAATCTCGCAGACAAAAAAGCACCTACGCTGGCGCGAAGCTAACCCTATGGGTTGGCCGAGTTGAGCTGGCCTTAGCCCCATCTTTTAGATGGGGCTTTTTTATTTTAGAATCAATAGAATTTGCCACGGAACAAATTGGTAAAGTGCAGTAGCTAAAAAATATGTTGCGCTGTAATGATCTTCAGAGTAGACTTACCAGTATAAATAACCAAAACTTGAAGTCTGGTAAAGGTTATTTAGCACCCAAAAAAGACCCAAAACAACCCAAAAGCACCCACAACGAAAAGAGCCTTTAGTGAGAATAGCCTCTACTACCAACACGTTGCAAAATAACTGGATGTCCAAAGGAGCCTGCGCAGAAATGGACTCTAAGATTTTTTTTGCAGAAACAAAATCATTTATAAATCTAGCCATTGGAATATGCAATTCTTGTTCTGTAAAGGTTGAATGCCTAGAGTACGCTCTAATCAATGACGAGCGTGGAATATGGGGCGGAACAACCGAAATGCGCCGCCGGCTGATACAAAAACAAAATAAAATTTCAATAATCGAGTAATTACCGGCCTTACATTTTTGTAGGGCTGGTTTTAATTTCAGGTATAATTAAAACACATGAAAAAAATGCTCAATAAATTACGAAATAAAAAATCCATAAGGGTTGCCAATGTGGTAATTATCGTTTTAGCAATCGTGGCTTTTGAGAGCCTAATGGTGATGCTACGATACAATCGCATTAACAGACTACAGCCCGAAGTAATTGGTGTTAGCTTTTCGCAAATCCAAGCCGAGCGCTATGGTAGCGACTGGCGCGCCAACTACATCGCTTTGCTAGACGAGCTGAATTTTAAGAATATTCGTATACCGGCCTACTGGAATCGTATTGAGCCAGTCAAGGGTCAGTACGATTTTACTGAGCTTGATTGGATGGTGTCTGAAGCCGGTAAGCGGGGTGCTAAGACTATTATAGTTGTTGGGCAAAAAAACATCCGCTACCCAGAATGCTTCTACCCTGACTGGGTTGATACCAATAACGCCGTCGCCACCTCCGACCAAGCAACCGATATGATAAAAGTCGTAGTCGAACGCTACAAAGACAACCCGACCATAGAGCAGTGGCAGCTCGAAAACGAGTTTTTATTAAAGAGCTTCGGTAAGTGTCCTGGTGCCCTACTAACCAATGCACAACTCCAAAAAGAACTAGTGGCGCTAAAGTCTATCGATAGTACTAGGCCGGTGGTGCTTACTCAATCCGACCAATTTGGCTTTCCTGTAGTTGGGCCATTTGCCGAAAAATTCGGCTTTTCGATGTACCGCTGGGTCTGGAACAACTACACCGGCTACTTTAGGTACCCACAAAACGGCACTTACTTTTGGTGGAAGGCCGGTATTATTAGTTTGCTATTTGATCAGCAAATCAAAATCCATGAGCTGCAGGCCGAAGCCTGGGGGCCAAGGGGCAACGAAGACCTTAGCTATGAGGACACCCTAAAATCGATGAACCCCCAACAATTTAGAGATAATATTAATTATGCTCGCGAAACTAAAATCAAAAATTTTGATTTGTGGGGCTCAGAGTGGTGGTGGCATATGAAACAAACCGGGCACCCTGAAATGTGGGAAGAAGTTAAGGCCTTAAAAACTAAGCTTTAGATTCGGGGCATTTATACAAAACTATACCAAATAGTTTTGGTGCTAGCTAACAATTAGGCAACTATAGCAAGCTTGAGGTGGAATCATTACGCTCCATGCTTGCTATCGTGCCCCTTGGCTAGCTATATTGGCTACTAGTACCTTTCCAACCCAAAAGCTAGGAGGCAAAAGTGAAGTCAGCTAAACGTATAGCTGCAAGCTTGTTAGTGTCTGTAATGTTTGCTATTCAAGGGGCTAGCATAGCCCAAGCCAGCGGTTACGGTGTTGGCTACGGGAGTTCTAACCCAGCTACATTTATCAATGCCTATAACCGCATCGGTGGATCGGGAGCAATTGGTTCGCCCACAAATGCAGTGCATGTCTGGGGTAGTGGCTGTATTCAAGATTTCACCGGAGGGTGGAGTGGCAAATCAGGCATCATGCAAGCTGGTTGCACCGGCACAGCCTACTACGTTGTTTATAAACAATGGGCCTACCTCGAAGGACGCTGGAGTGGCTCGGCTACGTCAGTTATTGGCTACCCTACTGGTGATGATTTTCGCTGGGGAGCCGGCTGGAGTCAGCATTTTGCAGGTGGTAGCCAAAAAAGTACCACCCTCGCTAGGGCCGACCAAACAGGTATTGTCCGCTCAGTAAGGGGCGATACCAGAAACTTCTGGATCAACTCAAAGGGTGGGGCGGTCGGAAGTTTAGGCTACCCCATATCTGAGGAGTACCCCTGGAGTGGTATATACAGGCAAGACTTCCAGGGTGGGTCGATAATTTGGGACCCCATCAACAAGGCTCGGCTTTATTCCCCACCTGCCGTCGTAGCAGTACGGGAACAAAATGCAGCCAACTGGGCGATTGCCGAGAAGAACTCACCTAACCCGAGCTGGAGCGATGAGTTTGCTCGACCATGGAGCGGCTACTGCGAAGGCTTCGTTGAAGTAGCCTTTGGTACCAGTGGACGCTTTACTAGTGCCGCTGCGCACTATCAATGGCAACTAGCCCAAGGTCGTATCAAAACCAACACCAACCCGCCTGTCGGAGCCGTGGTGTTCTACGGTGGTGGTGGCGATGGTCATGTCGGAGTATCGATCGGTTCTGGACAGGTAATCTCCACTCAAGGCTATAATGGCCAGGTCTTGCCAGTTTGGCAACACGGAGTTACTGGGCTAACTGTCCCCTACCTTGGGTGGGCCTACGCACCGAGCCATTGGCTGGGGAGATAATTAAAGTACTTTATAGGTCAGCTAACAAGCTGGCCTATTTTATTTTTCTCACCGGCACACCAACATAAACGCCACTTTTATCGATATCATTTATTACGGCCCCGAGCGAACCAACGGTAACGTCACTAGAGATTTTTAACCCATCGTTAACTACAGATCCGGCTCCAAGAGTACAGCGGCTCCTTACAGAAGCTCGGCCACAAATAATTGAGCCGGGCCCAAAGTGATTGTAATCGCCAACCTTTACATCGTGCCCTACCAGTGCACCACGATTAAAATAATTAAAATTACCTACTCCGGTGTTTGGCCCTATCACGACCCCTGCTCCGTAATAATTACCAACTCCCTGCAGCATTCCTTTCGATAAATAAGCCCGTGGGTGAATAAGATTTGAAAAATCTATGTTGTACTTTTTTAGAATTTTAAGATAGGTCTGTTTGTTCGGATTTACAAACCCAAAGATATACTTTTGATTATCTTGCGGTACAAAATCCTCAATATTTATGACTAAGTTATTTAATTTTTTATCCAGGTGAGGCTTGAGAGGCTCATTCGCCACAATATTTGTGAGAGTCTCGCCGTTAATTTCTATGGCATCGATAATATCAAAAATCATATTACCAGCCCCAAAAACTACCCAGCTAGTTTTGCTATTTTTGTTGCTCATAGAAGTAGCTTATCAGTTGCGATACAATGTAGTCCACCAATTGTTCATGAATATTTGGGTTGATAGGCAAACACAGACTCCTGTCGAAAAAATCCCAGGCCTTTGGGGCTTGTTGCTTGGTTCCTAAGGGTTGATATTTGACGGTTGTATAGATATTTCTAGATAACAAAAAATTGGCTAATTCATTACGCAACTTCTCGTTTTTTAGAACTATCCAAAAAAGGTAGGTCGTATTTTCGACTCCCGGCGGTACGGCTGGAATAACAACATGCCCGTCTGCTACCAATTGTCTGAGCTTTTTGTGGTACCAATCCAATACCTTTTTGCGCTGCTCAAGATTTTGCTTGATGCCGTCTAGTTGCGAAAGCCCAATTGTTGCCGTGATATTATTCATCGATAGCTTCAAGCTTGGATCGATAGCGCCAATCTCCCACCATTTCTTGCTAGAGCCACTTTTGGCGAAACTACTGTTGTTTTTTTCTAAAATGCCATAATACGACAGGGACCTGCAGTACTCTATAATTTTTTTATCATTGCCTAGTATCATCCCACCCTCACCTGTAACGAGGATTTTATTCATATCAAACGAGTATAGTGCGTAATCATATTGCTTGGCGGTATATTTGCGATGCTGCTTAGTAAAGGGTGAGTTTGCGGCGTCTAGCACCAGGATAATGTCGTTTCTTTTAATCTTATTTAAATGCTTCTTGAGCTCCTTTATAGCAAATGGGTAGCCGCCATATTCTAGGCCAATAATAACCTTGGTATTTTTTGTGATGTTACTCTTGATGCTCTCTAGGCTGGCATTGGGGATTGTGGCATCAACATCTACTACTCTATATTTTATCTTCAAAATTTCGAGTACGTTTTTTATCCCAAAAAAGTGGGTGCCAGGAATCAACACCTCATCATTAGATCTGAGCCTTAGCGCCTTCAATAATATCCAGAACGCATTAGTGCATGAATTTGTGGCCACCCCGCCTTTAAAGCCGATGCATGCCGAAAAGGCCGATTCAAATCTGACAACTTCGGCGCCATGGCCAACCATATGAGAGTCAAACACCGGTTGGAGCTTGACTGCCAATTGGTTGTCGAACGAATTACCAAAAACCGAAATCATTTCTTTGCCGAGCATACCTTCTATCCTTTTGTCAGTCATCCTTTTATAGCTTCGTTCGTCGCCTTCAATAGCTGCAAATATATCAAGCAAGGTGGCTTTTTGGGTTTTTGATATTTTAAGCCAATACTTGTAATCATTTCCTGGGTCACCGTTGCTGTAGTTAGATGGGTAGTGATATTTTTTAGCGACCTTTTTTGAAATACAATAATTCGCAACCGAAATCTGTCCTTCGGTATCTCTTTGACCATGCGGTAAAATTGTTCCGTGATATTCTGTTTTAACCAACATTATATTAGTTTTAATAAATTTCTGCACCACAAATAACTTTGCCAGGTACATGCTGTCGGTGATATGCACATCGGCGTCTAGAAACTGATACCATTTGGCGTTAAAATGCTGTAAACAAAAATCACGCCTTTTGCCTGAGTTTGTCATTAATTCTGCAAAGCTTACGGTAAGCTCCTGTATGGTTTCGACATAAATAAATCTATCATCAGTTTTATTTAATTTAGCAACATAGGCTTCGATTAGAGGGGAGTTGCCGTTACTAACAAGGACATGAATAAAATTTTTGTAGGTCTGCCCTTTTAGATCTGTGATTAATTTTTTTAGAGAAATTAAAGCAGGGTCAAAAACTGGAGTAATAATGCAAAAAGTGGGCTCAAGCTTGTTATTGTTTTCAAAGCTACCTAGCAAATTGGCGTACTTATGCAAACCCACGACTCTATTTTTTAAGGAATCCTTAATGGTAGTTAAGCTCACTTGAGGCCTAACATAACCCTAGCTTCAGCCGGAGTGGCAATCTCTAGTTGCATCAGTTTAGCTATTTTGACAATTCGTTTTACAAGCATTTCATTAGAGGCCATGATAGACTTCTCTCTATCAAAATACTGGTTGTCTTCTAGGCCTACCCTGACGCCTCCACCCATACTCATACTCATAATGTTAGCGTCAAGCTGGTACTGGCCGACTCCGGCGATACTCCAGACCGCGTTTGCCGGAAGCAATGAGTAAAATGATGAAAAAACTGCAGGGTGCAACGGCGAGGTACCAAGTGACCCTAACAAAATATTAAAATAAGGATGTGAATCTTTAATAATGCCTTTCTCTATCAAATAATTAGCCTTGTGTAGCATCCCTGGTTCAAAAACTTCGAGTTCAGGCTTAATGCCTTTTTCCTGCATTTTACTGGCTAGTTGCTCAATGATATCTGGCGGATTCACAGATGCGGTGCTAATAAAATTCATGGATCCTACCGTAAGTGAGGCCATATCTGGCTTGAGGTCGCCTTTTAGATCCAGGCACTCTGACCGTCTTTCGAAGTCAGACCAAGCTCTGCCGCTGGTGGTGGCATTTAAGATTACTTTATCACTCTGGCTTCTGATGCCATCTATTATTTTGCCGAATTCTTCTTTTTTCCAAGTTGGATTGCCGTTTTCGTCGCGCGGATGAATATGTATAATCGAAGCTCCAAGTTTGACACAGGCCAAACTAGATTTGATTATTTCACTGGCCGTAACGGGCAATCTTGGGTTGGCTTGTTTAGAAGATACCATTCCGGTTGGGCAGAGATTGATGATTAATTTTTTCATAATTACATAATGTCAGATTTATCAAGATGGCGAAAGTATAAAGTTACTTTTTAACTTCAATATAAATTGTTACAGGGTCGTCATGTGTATCATAACGAAAGCCATATCCTGATTTCATAAACCTATACTGTTTGGCCTCACGAAAGCCTATTTCTTTTAGGATGTCCTTCATATGCCTCGGAGTGTAGGCATATCTGTGTTCCCAAGAGAATAACCTATCCGCAAGGATTTCATCCCAATGGCCAAAACGCAAGTTAAGGTGGGGTAGGATGTGTTTTTTATGCTTTCTTGAGTGGGTTAGGTAAGAGCTTACTAGCTTATTGAGGCCTGGCCAGCCAATTCTCATTACGCACCCTGGCTTTAGTACTCTATAGCACTCCTCTAAAAGTTTATAGCCGTCTTCTTTATCAAAATGCTCAATAACATGTTCGGAGAAAATACTACTAACTGTATTGTCTTTAAGTGGTATCCCACCTAAAAGATCCGCCTTAACTGCCCCACCGCTAGTATCTATGTCATAGTTAATCCACCCACCAATAATATGACTACTGGAGCCTAAGTGAATATTAATAATTTTTGTTGTGGGGCGATTAATTGCTTTTTTACTATTAGGCATTATTTCTGCCTCAGAGCCAGCTCATAAATCTCCAGTGTTTCTTGGGCTGTTTTGTGCCAGCTGTATTTTTTGAGCTGGCGGTTACCTTTTATAACTAGTTCTTTGGCGAGCTTTTCGTCTGTCAGCACTGCCAGCATGGTCTCGGCCATTTCAGTAACATTGCGTGGGTCAAAATAGGCCGCGGCGTCACCTAATACCTCGGGCATACAAGTAGCGTTGCTGCTAGCCACCGGCAAGTGATGCGCCATAGCCTCGAGTGGTGGCAAGCCAAAGCCCTCGGAGAGCGACGGAAAAACATAAAGCTTGGCGTTTTTGTATAAGCCCGCTAGCTCTTGGTCGGTCACAAAATCAGTAAAAACAACTCTATCTTGCAAACCGGCATCGGCTACCGACTGCTCCAAGCCCTTATGAAAGGTATCTTTTTTGCCAGCTATAACTAGCTGATAGTCCAGCATGTACTTGGTAATTAATTTTCCAAAGGCCATTATCATTCGCTCTAGGTTCTTGTGCGGGTAGGCATTGCCAACATACAGTACAAAGGGCTTATTGATACCTTTTTTGTCTAAATTTACTCTGGGAGTAGCAAAATCTTTATCGACTGCTTCGTGAGTAACGCTTATTTTGTTTCGGCGCACCTTAAATGTTTTTGCAACATCCTCTTTGACATATTCGGTAGGAACCAAAACAACACTGGCTTTTTTAATGCCTTGGCGCAGTACAATATTGCGCATCACCTGCTCCTTGAACATATAGTAGACCTTTCGGGCCATGGAGTTTCGTAGGTTCCTGAAGTGCAGCAAGGTCAAATCGTGGATTGTAATTACAAACTTGCCCTTGTATGCAACCGGAAAATTAAAATTAGTAAAATGCACTAAGTCGGGCTTTCGAGCCTTAAGTATCGAAAGTATTTCGGTCTGTTCTTTAACTCCAAAAAAGTTAGCAGTTGTGCGGACATACTCTAGGTTGTCGGCCTTAAGGTCGAGGTTTTTGGTATCGATATCGCGAACCAGTAATTCGTACTGGTTTTTTTTATCGATCTCTAGTATTGCCCTAAGTGTATTTTCGATATAGCGGCCAATGCCAGTCTTTTTGATTCCTCTGCCATCAATTAGTATCTTCATAGGTATGTATTATAGCAAGCTTGGGCTATAGATGTTAGTGCTGATAACCTGGCCCCAAAAATTAGCCTACCGCTTGCGACTATATAGCTTAATGAGTACAAAATTGAATATTATTATCATGACTATAACACCCAACCCTCTAGCAACATGGCTTGTGTTAGTCTGAGCAGATATGGGCTTGAAACTAGGAAAGGTATTTATAAAAAATATTTGATTCACCCTTTTTAAGCCGCTAGTCACTTCGGTATAGTGAGTAAGAAACACGGATGTTAAAATTGAAACTATAAAATTTAGCAGTATAAAGAATATGACAGTTATTTTTTCAAATTTGTTATGGAGGTTTAGATATTTCGACATTAAAAATACCAATATAAATACAAATACAAGCATATAACGCCCGTTTGGAGCGTACGATCCACTCCAATCAGTAAAGCCAAGCTGAGTGGCCAGTAGCACCAAAGAACCAAGGAAAACGCCTAGACCCAATAATAACTCCGGGGATATATATTTTATTTTTAAAACTTTTTTTATGGATACCTGCAGTGCCTGTGCCGCCCTGACGAGATAAACTCCCATGATAGCTAATACTGGGTAGTATATCAGCAATCCCTTTACCCTATCGGTGATTATTGCTATGGAATTAGTAATTAAGTTTGCTGAAAATAATTGCCCATTATTGCCATATAATCCTGTAGGGCTAAAGACACCATAGTTAATATATAAAAATCTTATATACATATACAGGCCAGCTACTAAAATAAAAAATAGGCCTGCATATAGGGTCACGAACTTCCTGAAGCCTAGCATCCTAATTAGTTGTATTAAATGAGCTATATAAATTGGGGCGAGCAATACAGCCATTTTGGTGTGCAT
>CAYORQ010000022.1:0-9931 GCA_964406425.1 uncultured Candidatus Saccharibacteria bacterium
TCGATCAGACCCAGACCAGCCTGCAAATCCTGACTGAGCGTCAGCTAAATATCATCAACCGTGTAGAGCAAGCACTAACCAAGCTCGAGGACGAGGCCCAGAACTTGAGCTTTGATATTATTAGTGCCGAGCTAGAGCTAGTCGCCAAAGATCTCAATGAGCTAACCGGCGAGCACGCTAACCAGCAAATTATCGACTCGATATTCAGAAACTTCTGTATCGGTAAGTAGCTTCGTAGTAATAGTAGATCATTAATTATCAAAAGTTAGTTGCTAGTAGCAACAGGAAAGTCGAGCGACGACTTGTAGTAGGTATTGACGGTGTCAGTCTTGATGATGTTGCCCGACAGGTCTAGCACTTGCCTGTAAAAGACCGTCTGAGACGGCTTGGTTTCATCATTACTGCCATACACGAACGATGGGCCATTAATAATCCCAATCTTAGTTTTGGTACCATAAAAGCTAAACTTCAGCGTCGTGCCGACCATCTCGGTTTGGATTAGTATGTAGTGGCCGGTATCGTTTTTGAACTTCATATCGACCTGAGGATAATAGATAGTGGCGTCGACCCCAGGCACACCAAACGGCGCCGTATAGTAACCAATCGCAAAAGAGTGGTTGGTGCGCTCAACTATCGGCAGCCCAGATAGCAGGGCAGCACGGTAGGCGGTGCTCGATACCTGACACAAACCTCCGCCGTAGGCCTTCTCGACGCGCTTATCCAGAATAATAAGCCCCTCGACATAACCCTGTTCGGCACCAACATCGCCCAAATACTCACCAAAACTAAAAACTTGGTCGGGCTTTAGCAAAACCCCGTTAAACCTAGCTGCCCCAACCCTAACATTTTGCAAACGCGCGGCCGATGAGCCCGGGAAGTACGTTATGCCCTCACCAATTAGCTCTTTAATGCCAAGGTTATCGATATTACTATCTGCCACTATGGCTTTTTGAACATCCACCACTAGCTCAATCGGCTGATTGTCGATAGATTCGGTGGCCGATATTATGGCATCGGCTGTTTTTGAGGCGTTGAGCACTTTGCCGTCGCGGCTCTGTTTAAAAACAGTTGCTCGCCCACCACTAATTGCCAGAGTAGCATCAACGGCTGGCTGGTTTATCTCTCCAGCCAGGCCTGCCAGATAATTTACAACATTTTGTTTATTGATGCTAAAGTCGTTGAGCGTAATTGGTATGTCGAAGTAGCGGTTTAATAAGTCCGTAACAAGAGGGCCTTTTTGATAGTCAATATCGACCCAACTAACCAGCTGCAGCTGCGTAATGGTCCAGCTTTTTTTGTCATAAGTCAGAACCAGAGGAGTTTTTGCTATGTTGGCTACAGTATCTTTTTGCCTTAATAGCATCTCGGTGCTGCGGTTTGGTAGCGAGGTAGTTACGGGCAGCTTGAGCTTACTTTTGAGCTCACTAAATTGCCTTGTGAGGTTAAATATTGCCCAACCCATATCGATACTTGCGCCGTTCTTGGCATCGGTGACGCTAATTTTACCGCCCTCGAATTGGTACTCGGCGTTTTGGCTGGGCTTGGCGATGATTCGGTTGATATTGACTAGCTCCCCAGAGAACACAGCACCATCGACACCCAGCTGCATGATGTCAGGGGCGCTAAATAGCAGAGATGTTTGGGTTGCAATATCGCTAATGATGTCGCTATCACGGCCGAGCTTAAAAGCCTCATCTACAAATGCCTTGTTATCGAAACTAATACCAAAGCTGGCGGGCTTGGTGGTAACGCTTTGGCCGTTTGCTTGGTAGGTAATATCGGAGTTCATATAGTTTGTCGTGGCGGCATTGAGCTTTGCAACGGCTTGTGGCTTGGTGAGGCCACCGACATACACGCCGCGCAAGGATATGCCCGGCAGCAGCTTGTCGTAATGCCCAAGCCGCACCATAAAAATAATCACAAAGTACAGACCCAAAACTAACCCAGCGCCTAGCAAAATATGTTGCCAGGTTTTGGATTTTGCCCACCAGGTTTTTAGCTCTATCATCTGTTATGACCAATCGTTATCAGGTATATTATACAATACTGCGAGCTATTGGGTAAGAGGCGAGTTGATTTTGGTTGTAGCTGTAGTTGTAGCAACCCCATAGCGGCTAAGCATTACAAATTGCTATTATTAGGTTAAAATAGCTGTAATGAAGGGAATAATTTTAGCCGGCGGCAGCGGGACGCGCCTTTACCCAATCACCAAAGGTATTAGTAAGCAACTAATGCCTATTTATGATAAGCCAATGATTTATTATCCGCTCAGTACGCTAATGCTATCGGGTATAAAAGACATTTTAATAATCACCACCCCGCACGAGCAGGCCCAATTTAAGCGCCTCCTCGGCGATGGTAGCGATATCGGTATTAGCCTCAGTTACGCCGTGCAGCCGTCGCCAGATGGCCTAGCACAGGCCTTTATTATTGGCGAAGAGTTTATAGGTAGCGACAAAGTCGCCCTGGTGCTGGGTGACAATATCTTTTACGGTAGTCAGTTCGGCAAGGCCCTCAAGCGGTGTACAGATGTCGATGGCGGCATCATATTCGCCTACCAGGTATCCGACCCAGAGCGCTACGGAGTGGTTGAGTTCGATGATGATATGAATGTTGTATCGGTAGTCGAAAAGCCCGCCAAGCCAAAATCGAACTTCGCAATTACGGGGCTGTATTTTTATGATAACAGCGTCGTCGATATCGCCCACCACATCAAGCCCAGCGATCGCGGGGAGCTCGAGATTACCAGCATCAACGATGAGTATCTTAAGCGTAATAAACTCAAAGTACAGGTTATGGACAGGGGTTCGGCCTGGCTCGATACCGGTACCTTTGCCTCGATGATGGAAGCCGCCGAATACATACATGTTATCGAAAAGCGCACTGGCCTAAAGATTGGCTGTATCGAAGAGGTCGCCTACCGCGAGGGGTTTATTGATGCCAATAAGCTCAAAGAAGTTGCCAAAGACTTAGTGAAGTCAGGGTACGGGGAATATCTAAAAAAACTTCTATAGTTTTATGCCATGCTACTACGCGTAAATTATATATTTTGATTATAAACTTCTGAACTGAAACAAAATCATAAAACTCAACCAAGAAATAGCGCTTGGCAAAGTCAAAAAATGACACTACTCAAACTTTTTAATGATGCCCTGTGGTTGTAGAATTATTTCCCCTCCTTTGCCGTTACTCTCATTTATATACCTATCATAGGTTTGGTATAAAAACTTAAGATTACTATTGAGGTTATAGAATGATATCCACCGAGAATACAAGTAGTCTTGCTGGGCATCATTGGTATTGGTTAAAATAACTCTTGTATCTTTATTTTCATTGGCGATTTTTTTAAGTTTTTGAGTGTCATAGTTGCTTGTGTGATTGAAAGGGCGTAATAGAATGGGGACTATGCCGGTGCCGTGGACCGTAGTAATTATTAAGCCACTAGATACTAATAATAAAAATAAAGCTGCGATAGCAGTAGCCCGGCCTGCTTTATGCAGGTGCTCATTGAGCTTATTGGCTGCAACTACCAGCCCAGCGGTAAAGAACATACTCAAAATAAGCACCGGCACATAGAGTGACTTAAAAAAGTAATAATTAAGTTTCTTGGCCGTGGCTATTTGGAATATCCCTAGTAGACCACTAAGAATTATAGAAATTACCAAAACGGCTATCCAGGCATTGAGATTTTTGCCTTTAAGATTGTAGTAGTTCCAAATTACAAAAATAGCGAATGCAAAAAGGAAAACTATTGCATCGTTTTTTATTATAACCGTGCCCCCGGGCTCATTGATCTGATTTACTACGCTGAAAGTGGTTAATGTAAAAATAATTGGGATTAGTATAATTGGCAGTATAGCTAAATAGGCCAGGACATCATTCTTATACTTGCTCTTATAAATTGCAACGCATGAGATAATAATTGATGCGGGACATATTAAATACCAACTCGCTGCTATCGCACCATTTAGTAGAATAATTATCGTAATCCATGCCCTGCCATCCTTAATATCCTCCTTGTCATTAATAAAACTTAGTAAGGCTATCATCATTACTAAGCTGATTATTTGAGAGAAATACCCTTGCATATAGATAGTAGCGGGCATAGCCATAAAGATGATGAAGGCCATGATTGTAGCTACCACAGTTGGGCGTAAAGTTAAAAGTTTAGGTTTACATAGATCAAAAACTGCATGCAGGAATAATACAAAGAGTAGTAGAAAACTAAAAATACAATATTGCGTAAATAGCTCAAACAGGTTTGTTATATTTTTTGTAGATTGCCCGCCAGTTAATACGGAAAAGTTATATTGGCCAGCTTGTGGGGTAGTAATCCAGCCAACAAAAAATCTATCATCACTACCTAACGAATCGTTAAGAAAGGCATACTTACCACCATCAGCTATGAGGTTAGCTACTAAGAAATGGACAGACATATCGGGCCCTTTAGGTGAAGATGGTTTCAATATATTGCCCCCTGAAAGATATGTAGGGATTAAAATCATTATCCAGATTAGCACAGAACCCACTAACACAGCTGTGTCTTTTTTGTCCCAGGAAAAGATTTTCTTTAAACTTTGTCTTTTTTTAAGCAAGTATAGAAAGAGGATGATTGCTAGACTATATAAAAATGTATATATCCCTGATCTGATTGGGATGCCTACTGCACCCTGGATGTACCCCAAGACTGCCGTGGCAGAGAACAAAACTGCGTATCCTAGAGCAAGCCTCTTAGTAAAAGACCATTGGGTATTAATTAGGCTTGCCAGCAGCAAAGATAGAATGAGTATTAAGATAATGTTGAGACAGACTATGTACATAAAATTGATTATAACATTCATTAGATATTTACTGTCAAACACTTAAACATAATAGCGTTGCCATCGGCCTGGCTCGATACTGGTACATTTGCCTCGATGATGGAAGCCGCCGAGTACATACATGTCATCGAAAAGCGCACTGGCTTAAAGATTGGCTGTATCGAAGAGATCGCCTACCGCGAGGGGTTTATTGATGCCAATAAGCTCAAAGAAGTTGCCAAAGATTTAGTGAAGTCAGGGTACGGGGAATACCTAAAGGGGCTAATTAGCTAACTTTTTGAGCTATAACCCAGTATTCATTTGGGGCAAATATGCCACCAAAATATTCAGGTAACGGAAAAGAGTGTTTATTTATTACCCTGAGCCCTAGCCCAGAAAGGAGCCCAGTAATGCTCTCCCTATCATGAAATGTTATATGTGTAGAGTCTTTAGAAAATCCCTTTTTCTGAGGGCAAATAATCACAACTCTACCCCCTGCTTTTAGAAATTTTAGGTAGCTCGCTATCATGACCTTCGATTGTCCTAATGTCAGATGCTCAATTATATGAGCAAAAAGCAAGGAATCAAACTTTGCGCCATTTGAGTTTTTTAATTTCAGAAAGTCTTTAGTCGTGTAGGCTTTAAAACCACGCCCAGTGAGATGCTTTATCATGTGGTTATTATGATCAATACCCACACTGCCAGCTGGTAGTGCTTTTAGATTTCTGCCTACTCCACAACCTATGTCTAGTGTTTTTCCAAGTTTGAGACCTTGTAGCTTTTTTCTATAAGGCATCTGCACATCAAGTCTGCTTTTCCACCCAGTATTTTGTACAGTTATTAAATAATCTGAGTAGGCCTTGTCTTGAGTAGATTTTATTTTCATACTTATTTAATATACACTAAACAACATATGAAAATACTATTTATAACTGAACATTTCTACCCGCACATCGGTGGTGCAGAAAAGCTATTGTTAGACATGGCTGTCTCACTAGCCAAACAGGGCCAAGAAGTAAAAGTACTAACAAGTAGCTCGGGGGGCATTAAGGGTAAACGCACACATCAAGGCGTCGTAATACATTCATTTGACTGGAAGTCTTTTTTTGGGCACCCCATACCTAACAAGGCAGATATATATGAGTATATCGAATGGGCCGATATTGTTCAGACCGCCACATATACTGCTGCTCCTGTGGCTCTCAAGTGTGCAAAAAAAACCAACAAGCCATGCGTGCTGTTATCTCATGAGTACCTAGGTGATAAATGGAAAATCGTTGAGACCCCAGTTAAGGCTAAATTATTCAAGATATTTGAATGGTGGGTTTTTCATAAGCCATACGATCAGTACATCGCAAATTCCAAAGCTACCAAAGCAGACATAGTAAAGGGAGGTATAAAACCGAGCCATATAAAAGTAATTTACCCTGTGTTTAATGACTTTAGTTTTTGGAATAATGATAAAGCAATAAAGGCTACGACAAAAACTAAAACATTTTTGTATTATGGCAGACCCGGCAAAACCAAAGGTGTATTCTTACTACTAGAGGCCATACGGACACTGAATAAATCCCTTGCCGCTAACGTAGTTTTTACGTTCATACTATCAAATGACCCTCTGAAAGAAAGAGAAAAACTGATCTCTTTAGTCAAAAAATATAATCTTGGAGAAAGAATAAATATACTAGAATCTCAAAGCCAGCCAAAATTAAAAAACCTGATACTTGAAAGCTATTGCGTGATAGTACCTTCCTTGACCGAAGGGTTTGGCTATAGTGCCTATCAAGCATGTCTTTTGGGTAAAAATATAATTACCAGTGATGCTGGCTCGCTCCCGGAGGTTGCCTTTGGCAAAGCCCTGGTTTTTAAAAACGGTAGCCAGAAGTCTTTGGCCGAGGCAATTTTGAAAGCAGAAAATAATGAATTTAAAAAAGTTACCAAACGCATCGGTGGTGATCAAACCCAGGAAGTAATTAACCTGTACAGGGGCCTAATAAGCTGAGATAATAGCTATCAATGAATCTGATTTATATACCAATTACAGCCTTGCTTCTTATTACGGCACAATCTTTTTGGAATCACGCAGTGAAGGTGGAGGGTTTTTTTAACGGCACCGCGCTAGATATTATCAGAAGGGTAGCCACAACACCGGCATTGTGGATCGGTGGAATAATATATATTATTGCAACGCTGGTGTACCTCATGGCTCTATCTAAAAATAACTTTTTTACAGTCCAGGCCAGTATGACGGGGTTGGCTCTGGTTCTGTCTACACTATTGGCAGTAATATTCTTTGGCGAAAAGGTTTCGCCAATTAATATAGCAGGGATAACAATAATATTTATAGGAGTACTGTTGGTGGTCCAGAAATGAACAAAAAAGTCCTAGTCATAATCCCTGCCTATAACGAGGGGGAAGTTTTGGATGGTGTCATACGCAACATCAAGACAGAGCTCCAATCATTAAAAGACCTGAATGCCGATGTGATGGTCGTTAATGATGGTTCGAGCGACAACACAAAAACCGTAGCCGAGAAAAGTACCACAACAATATCGCACCTAGTCAATATGGGTAGTGGCGCAGCTACAAGAACAGGTCTTGAGTATGCCAAAAGAAACAATTATGATTACGCAGTCACTATCGATGCCGACGGCCAGCACTTAGCTACCGACTTGACGAAGGTTATCAACAAGCTGGTAAACGACAACTACGATTTGGTAATAGGCAGCAGGTTGTTGAATACCGAAGGTATGCCATCTCACCGAGTTTTTGGTAACAAACTGCTCAACCTAGTTACAGGCATTATTTTTGGCGTCAGAGTTACAGATTCGCAGTCGGGCCTTAAGGGGTTTTCTAGAAAAGCCATCGAAAAAATCGATATTCGATCCAATGGTTTCGAGTTTTGTTCCGAGATAGTCTGGCGTGCCAAACAGGCTAATTTAAAAATAATCGAGGTACCAATTAAGGCAATCTACACCGACTATTCGCTAGCAAAAGGCCAGAGTAACATCAATGCCCTCAGGATTATTAAAAATTTAATAATGCAAAAGATCAGAGAGGTATGAAGTGATTATCACAAAATACAATATTTTAATTTTGCTTTGCACCCCAATACTTCTGCTATTTATTTTGCGGATATACGACAACTATAAGCGTAAAAAAATCAGCAGGAGGGGCCTAACTGTATTGTTATTATTCTGGGCAATTATGACCATCGGCATTTTATTTAATAAACAACTTTTTGAATATCTAGAAAACAGTAAACTGATAGAAAGCACCCCGCTGAGTCTTTATGATACCGTTCAAATTACTGCAATAATATTTTTGGTATACATATCTTTTAGACAAAGCTTCAAAATAGAGGACTTAAGAAATAAGATAACAAAACTCAATCAAGAAATTGCGCTTGGCAAAGTCAAAAAATGACACTAAGCCACTTTGTAATCAAAGCTCTTGGTGAATTAGCATTGGCTTGCTAGGGTTTTTTGATCAAAATATTCAAAAGGCGTTGTCGATATTCTACAGAAAGGTTTAGGTTGTAAGCTGTGGAGAGCTTAGAAAGTATATAGTCTTCCTGGTATATTGAGCTGTCACCATTAAATATGTAACCACCGGTGTTTATGGTTATATTTTTTTCTCTATTTCCCCTAGAGCTAACAATCACATTATCTATCTGGTCCGGAAAGTAGTAAATTCTTTCATCAAAAAGGCCATAAGACACATTCTTTAGGTTGCCGCTGATACTAAACAATAAACCGAAAAAAAGGACCATAAGCGCTATAAAAATATAGTAATTACCCTCAGCAAAAGTTCCGAACCTTAACTTCGCTTTTACTATGATCGCCAGTATGCCTGAAACTGAGAGTATAGCAAGCAGAATAATTACAATATCCCCGGACTTTATAAAATAGTATGAAATACCAGCTGTTGTTGCTTGCTGAAATATTAAAATTGCCGTGCTGAACGATAAAGCAAAAATTAGTGCTACAACATAGCCACGCAGTAGTGCTTTATTAAGGTGCCCATAATTATATATCGCCAATAATGCACCACCCAGAAGCAAAAGTATGTAGTGCAGCGGTATCCGCTCTATAGCCCCTGCATTATTAACACCAGCTGCTGCACCTGAGTTTAGTGAAAAGTATATTGGGGGTACGGCTATTAAAAATATCAAAATGTATGATATCCAATAGCGCAACCTAGTGTGCTTATAGATAAAGCAGGTACTCAATGCTAATGCCAAAGGACTCATGAAGTACCAGCTGCCAGCAACAGCGCCATTTAGCAGTACAATAACTCCCAGCCAAAGCCAATCATGCCTGAAGAAATTTTTATTAACGAGCATATTGACTAGTGCTACCAAAATTGCAAGGCACACTACTGACGATATAAATCCGTACTTGTAAGTATTCACAAAGACAGTGCTATTCATTATTAAAAACATCAAAAAAGCTGCAACTAGGCGCAAAAGGATGCTTTTATTAGCTGATAGCGCCAACTCAAATACTGACTGGCAAAGTACTACTAATAATAAAATAAAATTAAATAAAAAGTAGTACTCATACATTTTTAGTAAGTTCCGATTCTCAAATGTCGATGTGCCATTCGCAAGAAAAGAGAAATTATAATGGACCGCCTGAGGGTAATTTTCTAGCCCCGTAGCAATCCTTTCTTTATAATTTTTGCTGCCATATATATATCCGTTGTTGTCGCCTATAGCATTGGCAAGGGAAAAGTGCGTCACCATGTCTTCACCTAAAGGAAACGACAAGCTTTTAATGCTACCACCCATTTTATAGGTAGGTATTAAAAAGGCGGAAATTGATACTACAGTGATTATTATTATTGCAAAATCTGTTCTTTCCCAACTAAGCAGCTGGCTAAGGTTACCGCGCTTGTGCTCATAGTAGAATAAAGATAGGCAAGCTGCAAAAAGTATCGCAGAGGGGACCGGGCCACTGATAGGTATTTTGAGTATGGCCAGTAAATAACCTATAAAAATATTTATCGAAAAAAACAGTAAATAACCGTAAATAATTTTTTTCAGGGATGACCACTTGTAGCATATTAAATTACCAAGAAGTAATGAAGCTATGCTGGTCAGTATTATATTAATCAAGATTATGAACATC
>CAYORQ010000023.1:0-9711 GCA_964406425.1 uncultured Candidatus Saccharibacteria bacterium
ATAATTAATGATATTGGTTCGCATTAATCAAAGGGTATTTATTAGCGGCCAAATCGCTTATAATAGAGCTATATGAAATTTCACAAAAAATCAGGGTCTAAAGATCTTGATAGCAACAGTGTTAACTTAAATCTAGATAAACCAAAAAACAAAAACCCAAAAAAACATCGGGTCTTAAAGATATTTTTGGTACTACTAGCTCTAGCAGTACTGGCTGGTGGTGCTTTCGCTGCCAAAACAATCACAACTATCAATAAGGTTATTAAACACCAAGGCGGTATCAGCGCCGACGGGCTAAAGGGCGAATTGGATTTGAGTAAGCTCAAGGGCGAAGGCGAGGGGCGGGTCAATATACTGTTGCTAGGAGTCGGCGATGTCGGGCATGCTGGCGAGGGCTTGACCGATACAATACTAGTAGCCAGCGTCGATCCCAAAACCTACGATGTTGTAATGATTAGCATCCCGCGCGATTTATATGTTAAGATACCTGGCTTTTGGTGGAGCAAAATTAACGCTGCCAATGCCTTCGCCGAACAAGCCAAAGAAGATTCTGGGCCTGAAGTCATCAAAAAGACAGTCAGCGATGTGCTTGATATGCCAATCCACTATTATTTAAGAATCGATTTTACTGGTCTCAAAAAGTCTGTCGATTCGCTAGGGGGAGTTGATATCAACAACCCCGCGGCTCTTAGCGATCCAGATTACCCCTGCGATAAAAACGAAAGATATTCCTGTGGGTTTAATCTTAAGGCTGGGAATTTCCATATGGACGGAGCCCTGGCCTTAAAGTTCGCTCGTTGCCGTAAGGGTACTTGTGGAGACGATTATGGACGCGCCAAAAGGCAGCAGACAGTACTAGTGGCGATGCGCGACCAAGCACTGAAGCTAGGCAACATCCTAAATCCCGCTAAGATCAACGACCTTCTTGGCATTGTTGGCGATCATTTGCGGACAGATATTAGCCTTGAGGAAATGCAGCGCCTAGTTACGATAGGACGCAAAATCAACTCCAATACCATCATTAATAAAGTGCTCGAAAATGAAGAAGAAGGTCTGGTAAAAAATAGCAACATCGGGGACTCTAGCATCGTGATACCAACGGCCGGAGTGGGCAACTACAGAGCAATCCAGTCTTATGTAAGGAGCCTTTTGATTGATGGCTACATCAAGAGTGAGGCCGCCAAAGTCGAGATAATCAGCGACGGAGCAAGGCCGGGCAGGGTCTATGCGCTATCTGTTTTGTTGAAATCATTAGGCTATAATGTTATAAAGACTACAGTGATTACTGAGCCCAGCGACGGCAAAACCAAGATAATCGATTTTACCAACGGCAATAAGGCGTATACTGCTAAGTATCTCGAAAACAGGCTGAAGGTAGTAGTCGATAGGCAAGTAGCTGGCCCAGCATCTCAGACCGAGATTAAAATTATCCTAGGAGCAGATTATGAATTTAAAAACAGCCTATAAAAGAGCCAATCTGTTCAGTCAAGGACAGCGACTGATTGTGATTGTGAGCGTAATAATGTCGTTTTTTGCGATTGGTATTTTGTATTACACTCCATTGCCACTAATGATGATCCCAGCCGCTTTGGGCCTAAATTACCTGCTCTTTAGGCGCTTAATCGTTACCAAAAAAATCAGAACAATCATTACCAAGTCTTTGCGGCCAACTATTTGGATTGGCATTAGCTTGTTTTATTTTTATAGCGTTTATATGATTGGCAAAATGTCGATTGCGGTGTTTATTATCTGTGTCGCCAGCTCCTCACTAATTTATGGAGTAATTAGTTATTTCGAAACCCAATCTCAGCCAAACCTGCTAATCGATAATATCCTGACGATACTTTTTATTCTCTTTAGTACTTCGCTAGCCAGCCTATTGGTAGGGTATTGGCACTGGCCGGCAGCTCTGGTGATGGTTCTTCTATGGGTCACGAACTTCTTGGTGGCGCTTTGGTGGCTTTTGGATTACACCAACAACCCCCAAATACTAGCAGCTCTGTGGGGTTTTGTGACCCTCGAGATGTTTTGGCTGGCTTCTCGCTGGATGGTCTTATATCAAATACCAAATGTGCCGTTTATACTGTCACAATACAGCATGATAATAACAGCCCTCGCCTATGGTTGGGGTGGAATATACTACCATTACAAGCAGCGCACCCTCAAAAAGACCATCACCATCGAATACCTAGCTGTTACTGTCGTGGTATTTATAGTGCTCGTAGTTATGAATCGTTGGACCGGCACAGGTTAGGCTCGAATCTGCCAAGCACTGAATATTTTTTCTAGGCAAGTAGCTACTGGTTGGCTACTTTTTTTTAAAGCCGAGTATTAGGTAGCCTTCAGAAAACGGTACTAGTCCGGCTTGGTTGGCGAGCAGTTTTAATTGGTCATGTTGCCAGGGGTCGGATTCGTGTAACACGATCGAGCTGGCCGTGGTATGTGTTGATAAATCGGCATAAAAACGCCGGTAGAGATCTAGGCCATCGCCGTCGCCACCAAATAGCGCCACACTCGGCTCTTTTTGAACCTCAGGCTTCATATTGGGCAAATAGCTTTTTGATACATAGGGTAGGTTTGTGACGATTGTATCAAATTGTCCCACGACGCCAGCCCAGACATCAGCTTTAATGAATTTTATTTTATTGCCTGATCCAAGAATTGAGCTAGCATTGAGCTTAGCGACTTGCATAGCATCGTCAGATAATTCAGTAGCTGTAATCAATAAATCGGGACGGTGTTTGGCAATGGCTACAGCGATAGCACCGCTGCCAGTGCCGAGGTCTATTAGCTTTGAGCCAGGCTTAGCAAGCTCAATCGCTTGCTCAACAATTAGCTCCGTCTCGACTCGTGGCGACAGCACTCTGTTGTCGATAAAAAAATCGATACCATAAAATTCCAGCTGATTGGTAATATAGCAAACTGGCTCGCGGTCGAGCCTGCGTAGTATGGCGAGCTCATAGCGCTCAGCCTGGCTCTTGGTGAGCTCATCTTGGTCGTGGGCTATTAACCACTCTCTGGTTTGATCTAGGCAGTGGGCTAGTAGTAGCTCGCTATCGAGTCGGGCACTACTAATACCAATGCCATCTAGCCGCCGCTCGGCCGCTACAAGCGACTGATGGACTGTCATGTCTGCTCTGATAGTATTTTATCGACTGAGGCGTCCTTGAGGGCCTTCAAGATCTCTTCGATGCCACCATCCATTACCTTATTGAGGTTATGAGTTGTGTAGCCTATGCGGTGGTCAGTGACGCGGTCTTGCGGAAAATTATAAGTGCGGATTTTTTCGCTTCTATCGCCAGTGCCGATTTGACCACGGCGTTCGTCGCCGAGTTTTTGGGCGTCGGCCTGGGTTTGAGCATCGAGTAGCCGCGAGCGCAGTACACTCATTGCCTTGAGCTTATTTTTGAGCTGCGATTTTTCATCCTGACAAGTCACCACAATACCGCTTGGCATATGAGTAATTCGCACCGCACTGTCGGTGGTATTGACACTCTGCCCACCATTGCCGGAGCTTCGAAAAACATCAATCCGCAAATCGTTTTGGTTGATTTCTATATCGTGCTCTTCGGCTTCTGGCAGTACAGCTACAGTAGCGGTGCTGGTATGAATACGCCCCGCGCTTTCGGTGGCCGGCACGCGCTGCACGCGGTGCACGCCCGACTCGTATTTGAGCGTCCCGTAGGCATTGGCTCCGCCAATTTGGGCAATAACTTCTTTGTAGCCACCGACGGGGTTAGGGTTTTCGCTTAGTAGGCTCAACTTTAGCCCATGATCCTCGCAATAGCGGGCATACATTCTGAGCAGCTCGCCAGCAAAAATACTGCTCTCGTCGCCACCAGCGCCAGCTCGGATTTCGACAATGGCATCTTTTTGGTCGTTCGGGTCGGTCGGTACTAAGGCTAGCTTAACGCTGGCATCAAGCTCGTCTATCACGGCGCCGAGCCGTGTTATCTCTTCAACAGCAAAGGCCTTCATCTCAGGATCATCAAGCATTGCTGTGGCCGTCTGGAGGTCGTCTTGGGCCGCAATCACCTTTTCAAATAGCGATAGCTTTTCGAGCAGCTCGCGCTGCATATTAATTAGCTGTCCAGACTTCGGGCTAGCGTATATTTTGGCATCCCCAAGCTGGCTCTCTAGGGCAGATAGCTCGTCTTTGATATTTTCAGTGCTGTTGGTATCGATGATATTCATAAAATAAATAATACCCTTATATTATAGGGTATTATTGCGTGTTAGTATTAATTTATTGGTCAGAAGATTCGGTTTTTGATACAGCTTCAGCTTCGGTTTGTGGCTTAGTTTCAGGGGTTTTGATGGCCTTAGCGGCTTTTTTGGCTGGCTTAGGGGCTTCAACTTTGTTTTGCGATTTAGCAATTTTGGCCTCTTGGCGCTTGGCGGCTTTAACGGCTTTTTTGCCCAAAGTCTGTTTTTGAGATTTGGCAGCTTCGGTACGAGCTCTAAACTGGTCAACCCGCCCAGCAGTATCTACAAGCTTTTGCTTACCTGTATAAAACGGGTGGCACTGACTACAGACATCAACAGTTATTTCTGCGACTGTAGATGTGCTTTCAAAAGTGTCCCCGCAACCAAGGCAAGTGACTTTTGTAGGTATTAATTTAGGGTGGATTCCAGTTTTCATAACCAGACAATAATATCAGACAATCGCCTCTAGGTCAAACCTTAAAACCTAGGCGGTGGCCTTGCCCAGTTTGGCCGATAGCAGTAGCTGTCTGGTTTCGCCGGTGTCGTCTGTGACCTCGGTTTTTTGGGTTTCATTATAGTAGCTTAGAAGGTAGTGGCTGAGGATCTCCTGGAGATCTTTGTTTTTGAGCTTCTCGTCGTCGAGGTCGGCGTTGATTTTTTGAAAATCACGATCAGCCAGCAAGAGTTTTTTGGCCTCAGCGCGCTTTCCCGATAGCTCCTTAATTTCTTCCTCGAGTTTTTTGTACTCCTCGTTTTGCTCCATAGCATCCTTGAGCTGCTCGCGGATGGTTCTGATTTTTTCTTTCGACTGAGCTATTTCTGGCATCAGTCGATGTATCGATTCTAGCGGTGTTTTGTCTTCCATTTTCCTCCTTGTTTGGGTATTTAAGTATTAATCATTATAACGACTGTTTGGTATTTGGCTAGTGCTTAATTTGATAAATAATAAAATAGTTGTCAGCAAACAACTCTAACAAACCAAAGCGCTATTTGCGCGCTTGGGCGTTACGGGCGATTTCCATAATAGTATCTTCGTCGTCGGTGATGGTATACAGGCTCATATCACGATCATCGATAGTGCCAGCCGGGAGCATCAGGCCGTGGTGCATATGCCTATCGAGTGTTTCCCAAAAGTATGCCCCAACACAAACAATCGGTACCTTATGAATTTTGCCGGTCTGAACTAGCGTTAGGATTTCATAAAACTCGTCCATGGTACCAAGGCCGCCCGGGAAATAAATATACATGCGGGAGGCAAAACTCAGCGTTACCTTGCGCGTAAAGAAGTACCGAAAGGGAATTAGCTGGGTAACATAGGGGTTAGTAATTTGCTCATTAGGGAGCTTAATATTGAGCCCCAGCGAATTGCCGCCGGCCTCTTTGGCCCCACGGTTGGCGGCCTCCATGATGCCGCCGGCGCCCCCTGTTACTATGGTATAGTCAAGCTCCTTGACGAGTCTCTTGGCTAAACTTCGGGCTTTTTTATATTCTGGGTGGTTTTCATCAAAACGCGCCGAACCAAAAAAACTAACCTTTTTGGGGTAGTGGCTAATGAGCTCCAGCCCCTGGGTTATTTCTTCGTTAATACGGCAAACTCGCTCGGTAGTCTCGTCGTTACTCTTGAGGTCGCAGGCCTGCTGGATTTCCTCTACGCTTAAAGGGTCGAATTCGCTATTGTGCATATGCTATTTATTGTAACGCTTTTGCTTATAAAAGGGCAACTAATATTGTCAAAAGTACCACTAGTTATTGCTAGCGGTAAGCTATATTTAGCCTATACATAAGCGTAATCAACAGCTTGTATGTATATTGTTCGTATTATATGGTACAAACAGCGCCAGAGCTAGTGTTACCCTGATATTGCACTACGCTACAGGTAGTGTCAAAAAAAGTATGCCAAACACTATTTACAAACCAATTATGCCTATAGTATGATAGGTACATACATCAAAAAATAAACAAGGAGGGTAAGTACCGATGCCAGAGAAAGCAAAAGTGTCCGGATCTATTAAAGAAGACGACTGGGATAAGCCAATGACCTGCCCAATCGACCCCAAAGAGCTCGCCGAGTGCGAGGCCTGCCAATAATTATAAAAAATGACAAACCCACCAACAGGCGATCGGTATAACTCCGACGAAGCTATCCCGGCCCTAGTTACCGACGGGCCGACTCTAAGAGATGAGTTATTGGATATTCAAGCACCCCAGCCTAGCGACGACGACGAAGCTGCCAGGCTGGCAGAGGCCAAGCTGGCCGAGCAGGCCGAAATTGAGCAAGCCAAGCAAGCAGTACTAGTGCTTAGAGATTATCTAGAGCAAAGCTCTGGCATTGCAGCCCACGCCCTGCCTAGTGATAGTGAGCTAGCATATACCATTAACCCCGACACCCAGAAGTGCGAGATTACCCGCCTTGACGGCGAGCCTATTGATCTAAACATCTTCAATAGTGACCTGACTGGCTCGCTACCACTACCAGCCCAACTGATGGTCGCTAATCTTTGGTGTAACCACAACCAACTCACAGCCCTGCCCGACGAACTACCAGCTAGTCTGACCGTGCTTTATTGCGGCAATAACCAACTGACAGCCCTGCAGGCTCCGGCAAGCTTGACGGTGCTTGAGTGCGGTAATAACCCACTCATAGCCCTGTCCGAGCTACCATCCAGCTTGATGACGCTTGATTGCCGCAACAACCAACTCACCAGCCTACCCGAGCTACCAGCCAGCTTGAGGGGGCTTTGGTGCCAGAACAACCAACTCAAAACCCTACCCGAGCTGCCAGCCAGATTGTCGCTGCTTGATTGCCACGACAACCAACTCAATCGAGCTACCCGAGCTACTCTGCAAAGGCTAAGGGATAGGGGAGCGACAGTAATCGCATAATAAAAACCCCCAAAGAGCTCGCCGAGTGCGAGGCCTGCCAATAGTTATCTGATATTTAGCCAATAAAAAGCCTCTGTCGTGAGAACAGGGGCTTTTTTGCTATAAGCGTAACTGTTTTGTATAATGAAGTTTAATAAAGTATTAACACAAATGCCAGAAAAACATCCACTTCAAGCTAAATACCCAGATTTACAGAAATCTCCAGTAGTTGAGCTATCTGCCGAACAGCATCGCCAAAGGGGCGAACAGATACCCAATGAACCTGGCCCCAAGCTTGAGGCCTGGCTGAGCGATTTAGAACGCATCCATACTGGTCGTGGCGCCAGCCCCGAACGTCAAGAGGCCCAGCCAGAAGTACTAGAGCGAATTAAGCAATCATACCACCGAGGTTACATTACCGGCACCGATGATGATTCGGTCGGGCGGATGCTCCGCCGTGATGCTCAAATAGCCGAAAACGAAGGCCACGGTATGGCCGAGGTAATCATGAAAAGAGTTAATGAAGTTGTTATTGAAGAAACCCGCGAAACAATCCAGCAAGACCAAGAACGCAGCCTAGATGCCTGGATAGACTACCTCACCAGCGATGACGCCACATATCCAATGTGGTTTAAGTACTATGTGTTTCGTAACATCACCAAACTCGCCAGTTTTGACAAAGAAAAAGGCGAATACCCCAAGCGCTCCAAAGGTACCACCGCGCCGTTCCCAGACATCAACCGCGAAGCCTTGGCATACATGGAAGATAGCCTGGCTAAACATTACGGCCTCAAGCCACTTGATCCAAATAACCCCGAAACCGAGATCGACCCACAAATGAAAGAGTTACTAGATAAGGAGGCCAACTTCGCAAGCCTCTATAAGCGATGCATTGATTATGCCGCACCCAAAACTAATGAAAATTTGGACATAACCGATGGGGAGTGGGTCAAATTTGACCAAACCAATGACCTCGAGCAGGGCAAAAAGCTTGCCAATAGCCTACATGGCTATGGTACGGGTTGGTGTACGGCAGGTGAGGGCACAGCCCAAAGCCAGCTTGCGGGCGGGGATTTTTATGTCTATTACACCAAAAGCGAAGACGACCAGTATTCAGTACCCAGGGTAGCGATGCGAATGCAAGGTGGTAGTATCGCAGAGCTTAGGGGTATTGAAGCCGGCCAAAACCTCGAAGGAGCGCTGCTGCCGATTGCCGAGGCCAAAATGAACGAAGTTGACCCGCAAGGTGCGGAGGGGTACAAAAAGAAAGCCGAAGCTATGAGCCAGCTCACAGACATTTACGCAAGGCACGAAAAAGGTGAAGAACTAACCAAAGCAGATCTACGATTTATTTATGAGCTGGATGGCCCAATAAGAGGCTTTGGATACGAAAAAGACCCAAGAATCAATAAAATTACCAGCGCTAAAGACCTTAAGGACGAACTTTCCTATCTCCTTGATATACCAAAAGATAAAATTAGCACCACACAACAAGAAGCCCTGGCTGGTGGTATAGCCTACCATTTCGGCGATCTCGACCTCTCTAGCCTGACCAGCGCCGAAGGCCTAACCTTACCAACTAGCGTTGGTGGCTCTATCTGGCTGGATAGCCTCACCAGCGCTGAAGGCCTAACCCTACCCACTAGCGTTGAAGGCTCTATCTACCTGCGGAGCCTGACTAGCGCCGAAGGCCTAACCTTACCAACTAGCGTTGGTGGCTCTATCTGGCTGGATAGACTCACCAGCACCAAAGGCCTAACCCTACCCACTAGCGTTGAAGGCTCTATCTGGCTGGATAGCCTCACCAGCACCAAAGGCCTAAAACTACCCACAAGCCTTGGTGGAAATCTCAACCTGTCGAGCCTGACCAGCGCTGAAGGCCTAATCCTACCAACTAGCGTTGATGGCAATCTCAACCTGGGTAGCCTGACTAGCACCAAAGGCCTAATCCTACCCACTAGCCTTGGTGGCTATCTCAACCTGCACAGCCTCACTAGCGCCGAAGGCCTGACACTACCCACTAGCGTGGGTAGTGGTCTCGTCCTGTCAGGCCTCACCAGCACCAAAGGCCTAATCCTACCCACTAGCGTTGGTGGCAATCTCGCCCTGCAGAGCCTCACTAGCGCCGAAGGCCTGACGTTACCTGATAGCGTCGGCGGTTATCTCTTCCTCGGCGGCCTCACCAGCGCCGAAGGCCTAACCCTACCCACTAGCGTTGGTGGCTATCTTGACCTGTCAGGCCTCACCAGCCTCAAAGGCCTAACCCTGCCCGCTAGCGTTGGTGGCCTAACCCTACCCGCTAGCCTGCGTCAACTGCCTCGCCTGCTTCGCTTGTGTCGTCTGCGGCCAGACCTAGCATCCAAGATTTTACGAGGTTAGTAGATAACACAAAACCCCCACTAAAATAGCGGGGGTTTTGCTGTGCCGCAGAGCTAGGTTATAAAAGACCTAGCTGACGAGCACATGAAGGCCATGGACCCCAACCACGAGCGGCTTGGGTTTCACGAGCCTTGGCATCCTGAACTTCAGGAGGCGCAAGGTCGGGGCGGGCATAACCGCCGTAGTTACCCCAAGTTGAGAGGTTGTATTGGTAGGCACCAAAGTAACCGTTACCAGTGTTGGTGTTGTAGTTACCACCAGCTT
>CAYORQ010000024.1:0-9421 GCA_964406425.1 uncultured Candidatus Saccharibacteria bacterium
TATCTAGAACATTATAACATCGAACTCGCTTACGGTCAACTATATTATATTTTAAGATCTTCGAAACAGCTTAAGATTTTTTCTTTGGCTGTCGTTTCTTGAAGCTTCTCTTGCCTTTTACAGGTGCATCGGCCAGCATTTTAATAGCTTGCTCGTGCGTAATGCTTTTGGGCTCGATATCTTTTGATATCTTAGCATTCTTCTTGCCGTCGGTGATGTATGGTCCATAGCGACCATTTAAGACCTTCACTCCATCACCAAAATCAGCGATGTTTTTCTCGGCCTCCTGGATTAGCTTGGCTTCATATAGCTCCAAGGCTTCCTCGATGGTAATGGTTTGAGGATCGAGCGGTTTAATAGATACAAATAATTTATCGACTTGAATGTAGGGTCCAAAGCGACCAAGATTGGCCATAATATCCTGGCCATCCTTTGTTTTACCAACATTCCTGGGCAACTTAAACATTTCAAGCGCCTGCTCTAATGTTACGGTTGCAATCTTGGCCCCTGCTGGCATCGGTGCGAAGCGAGGCTTATCGGTCTCGTCCTCTGTTAGGCCCATCTGCAACATCGGGCCATAACGCCCAAAACGCGCCATTATTGGCTTGCCAGTTTTTGGGTCAGCACCAATTTCGCGAGACTGAGCTACTTTAGTTCTCTCGATGTCTGCAGACTCTTCTATGAGCTTATGAAATGGAACATAAAAATCCTCTAGCATCTTGTTGCGTTCTAGCTTGCCATCGGCAATCAAATCAAATTCTTGTTCGGCCTTAGCGGTAAAGTCATAATCAACGATTCTATCAAAATGGCCTGTCAAAAAATCGCTGACCACTTCTCCGCTGGGGGTTGGCACAAGTTTGCCACGATCGGAGCCTGTCTTCTCCTCATCGATGGTCCGCATGAGCTTGTCATTTTGGAGTGTCAAAACAATTACATCGCGTGGCGTACCCTCGCCTTCTCCTTTTATCGCATAGCCTCTAATTTGGACAGTGTTAATAATTGTGGCATAGGTCGATGGCCGGCCAATACCTAGCTCCTCGAGTTTTTTTACTAGGCTACCTTCACTATAGCGGGCTGGCGGTCGCGTGAATATTTGCTTAGCAGTGGCAGTTACGAGCTTTGGTATGTCGCCAGCTTTGACAGCTGGCAAAATGGCATCAACTTTCTTGTTTGCACCATAAACTTTCAAGAAACCATCAAAAACAATTATTTCGCCTTTGGCGACTAGCGTAGCATCGTTTTTTGAGATTTTAATAGTGATGGTCGTCTTCTCGAGTTTGGCTGGTGCCATTTGGCTGGCAAGCGCCCGAGAGCGAATAAGTTCATAAAGTTTTTGATTGTAGCCATCTCCGCTGGCGACTTGTTGTGCAAAGTCGGTTGGGCGTATCGCCTCGTGTGCCTCTTGGGCACCACTGGACTTAGTTTTGAAAGTTCGCAGCTGATGATAGCTCTGGCCATACTCGGATTTAATGTATTTTGTCATCTGTCCAAGCGCCTGGCTACTAAGATTAACAGAATCAGTCCTCATGTAGGTTATTTTACCTTCCTGGTAGAGTTTTTGAGCCGACGACATTGTAGCCTTGGTGCTAAAACCCAACCGACTATTGGCCTCTTGTTGTAAGGTACTGGTTGTGAATGGTGGCCCGGGGTTTCGAGTGCTGGGGCTAGTTGTGACGTCTGTGATAGTAAATGTCGCACCAATCAGACTTTCTAAAAAAGCTTGGGCTTTGCTTTCGCTGTCAAATTTGCTGGGAAGCTCGGCTTTTACATCCTCACCATCAGCGTTCAATATAACCACTACCTTAAATGAGCTACTACCTTCAAAGGCCTCTATTTCGCGCTCGCGTTCTACCAGCAGCCGCACTGCCGGCGACTGAACCCTTCCTGCCGATTTGCCGCCAGGTACTTTTTGCCAGACGACAGGTGATAATTCAAAACCCACAATCCTATCGAGTATTTGCCGAGCCTGCTGGGCTCGTACTAAGTCCATATCAAGCACTCGAGGATTTTTGACGGCCGACTCGATAGCATCTTTGGTTATTTCATGAAATACAATGCGCTTGGTAGTAGATGGGTCGAGCTTTAATACTTCACAGAGATGCCAGGCAATCCCCTCTCCTTCGCGGTCTTCATCGGTAGCCAGCCAGACTTCTTTGCCGCTTGCGGCTTTCTTGAGTGCCGCGATGGTCTTTCTTTTGTCTGGATCTACCTCATAGCTAGTAGCGAAGCCAGCCTTTATATCAATCGCGTCGCCACCATCCTTATTTTTTTTGGCGATGGCCCGGATATGCCCCATGCTACTGAGTACTTCAAAATCACTACCGAGATATTTCTCGATAGTTTTGGCTTTGGCTGGTGATTCTACTATTACTAGGTTTTTAGACATGAATTTTATAGGGTACTTGAATATGCTAATGTTTAATTGCTATTAATGCAAATCTGCACAGGAAAAGAACTATAGCTGAGAGTCCGGTGCTTTGTCAAATAATTTTATAACCTATCTGTATAATCCCAATAATAGAGTAAAAGAAAATGGGGCTCGGCGGTTAAAACCACCGAGCCCCTATTCTTTGGATGTGCTGCTTGGCTAGTAAAAAAATTAAAGCAGCAGTCATGTTTGGAGTGACCCTCCCTAGTGATTACAATTAAGCTGTCGGGGGGAGAGGCAGATTCTCCCGTACCGTACCGACATCTCCGCTCTGCGGTTGGTTGCAGAGGTTTGCCGATGATGCTTTATTTAAGTAACTCCTAGCTAGCAGTAAAGCAGCCTACCATGGCCAAACCAGGAGCACACATCTGGCTCGCTTCTATATCTCAAGAAGATCAACTGGCGCTGGCTTTAACCCGACGGGCTGGCAAGCCATAAGGGTAGAAAGGTTAGTTCCCTTTAGCTTTACTTGCTAGTTATCCAAAGAACATTGCGGCTATATTATACTACATTATATCAAAAATATCAACTTCACGAAAGTATCCAGCTGCCAGCACCGAGGTTTTTGATTTTTCCAGTTATCTCCATTAGGCTCATAATCGAAGCTAGGCTTATGGCATCGATTGCGGTCTGCTCGATCAGCTGCTGAGAGGTCAACGATTTGACTGCCAGTAAATCCATTATCATGGCCTCTTGTTTGCTATCGGCTTTTGGCTTGGCCCGAACGAGCTGGGGGCTCAAAAACCCGAGTAGGGCCAGAATGTCTGAGGCGCCAGTTACCAAATGCGCCCCGCTCTTTATAAGATTATTAGGCCCAGCCGAGCGCAGACTAGTGGTATTTCCAGGTACAGCCATTACCATGCGGTTTGCTTGCAGTGCGAAGTTAGCTGTTATCAGGCTGCCAGACTTAGCGTCGGCCTCTGTTACGACCGTTGCCATACTCAATCCGGCGATTATTCTATTGCGAGCCGGAAAGTTAAAGCGTAGTGGCTGTGTCCCCTCTGGGTACTCACTGATTACAGCCCCACCAGACTTGATGATTGCCTCAAACAAGCCCGTATTGGCTCTGGGATAGGGATTATCTAGTCCACAACCGAGCACTGCCAGAGTTGAGCCACCGGCCTCCAAAACAGCCTTGTGGACGATGGTATCAATGCCTAGTGCCATTCCACTAACCACACAAAAGCCAGCTCTAGCGAGCTCGCTAGCAATGCGGTAAGTTACCTCAGTGCCATAGCTAGTAGGCTTTCTGGTTCCAACAATCGCCACCATTGGTAATTCCGGTATTGCACCGGCTACATATAATTCTTTCGGTGGGCTAGCAATACCCCGCAGTAAACTCGGAAAACTATTGTCATTGTGTCTAATATGTTGTATATTCATTTTCTTGCTCTTATCTGTAATTATTTAAGTGACAATAAACATAAGTATTAAAAACTATTGACAATATACTTCTTATGTGATAGTATACTAGCGTTCTTTTAATAACAACATATTTCCCATATATTTCAAGGGAGTAATCTGCTCTGCGGGGCTTAATCTAAAAATCACCCTCCTTTTAGATCTCGCGAGCAGATTACTCCCTTTAACGCCACGGCCTACTTATATATTTATGATGGTCGCCAAAATCCCGTTATCGGGGGCATTAAAGGGAATAATAAACAGATCAGTTCGAGTTTATACGGCTGGTCTGTTTTTTATTTTGAATTTTTATTTTTATTAAATCTACCTTACCAAGATATAATTATTATTACGAGCATGGAGCGGAATAAAAGATTGAAAAAATCTTCGCTATATTATTTTACAGATGTAACTTCAATTCCCTCTTCGAGCGAACTAATTATCATTTCAGCCGCTTTCAAGGTAACATCTTCGAGCTTCACTTGTTCGGAGGCATCAAATTTTTGCAACACAAAAGCCTCCGCAGGCAGCGCCAGGCAGGCTTCGTTTTTGATACCTACCCTAAATCTTGTAAAGCCCTCGCCGATTTTTTCGATTATATCTTTTAGACCATTATGTCCGCCGCTACTGCCACCAACACGCAGCCTGATAGTGCCAAAATCAAGATCAATGTCATCAGAAACAACCCAGATATCGGCCAGTTCCACCTTATAAAAATGTGCAATCTTAAAAACACTATCGCCGCTGAGGTTCATAAATGTTTGCGGCTTAGCTAGGATAATCGTCTCGCCATGCATCGTAACCGATACTTCAGACTTGAGTTTTTTATCAAATTTGAGTCCTACCTTGAGTCTGCTGGCTAGCTCATCGATAACCATAAAACCGAGGTTGTGCCTGGTATCTTGGTACTCTTGTCCGGGATTACCTAATCCAATAATAAGTTTCATAGCTATTATTATAAACTATTTCTCTTTGTACTTGCTTTTGAAGACCAATTTAATTGGTACGCCAATCAGCTCGAAGTTTTTTCGTATTTGGTTTTCTAGATAGCGAGAGTAGCTAAAATGTATCAAATCTGGGTGCGTTCCGAATATCGAAAATTCAATCGGGTTATTGCCAGTCTGGGTAATGTAATTGAGTTTGGCATGGTAGCCTTTGGTAGTTACTGGGGGTTGTTTATTGACAGCCTCACGCAGCATCTCATTGAGCTTGGTAGTGGCTAGCTTGGTGTTGATTCTGCCATTAACTTCGATCAAAAGCTGCTTGAGCTTTTCTAGGTTCTGTTTATCATTGGCCGATGTAAAGATCAGCGGCGCCCACCAGACATACTGCAAGTTAGCCGATATTTGGTTGCCCATATAGGCCATTAGGTTTTCTTCTTTATCTTCAACGGCATCCCACTTGGTAACTACCACAATAAGTGCTTTTTGGGCTTCTTTGACCATACCAATAATATGCTCATCTTGTTTTGATAGTCCTTCGATGGCATCAACTAGCACTAAGCAGACATCGGCTTTTTCGATAGCAGACTTGGTTCTGGTGGTTGAGAAAAACTCGATTCCGGCCGATATTTTGCCGCGACGCCTCAGCCCCGCAGTGTCAAATAAATCTATCAGTGTATCTTTGTATCTAAGCTCAGCAGAATTTACATCTCTGGTGGTGCCCGCCACGTCGCTTACTAGTGCAACATCTTCGTTGGCCAGTGCATTAAGGAGGGCGCTCTTACCGACATTTGGCCGCCCCAGAATTGCTACCTTAATAGACTCTTTTATCTTAATGGCTTTTTTACGTGGGATGACCTTGATGATTGTACCGAGTAGCTCATTGATGCCCTGGCCATTTTGGGCTGAGGCGCGCATGATGTTTTCAAAGCCGAGCTTTCGGAAATAGTTTTCGTCGTCCATAAATTCTTTTTTATCGAGTTTATTGATGAGCAGTATAGTATTTACTTTGCTCTTGAGGACCATCTTTGAGAGTTTCAGATCGTTATTATTGAGTTCGCTGGTACCATCGACCACGAACAGTACTAGGTCGCTTTGCTCGATAGCGCTACCAATTAGCGAAATCGCCAGCTTATTGAGCTCATCCGTGGTCTTGGCAAAACCAGCGCTATCGACTAGCTCAAAGGCGACCTCGTCGTGCTTGACGACAGCCCTATTTTGGTCCCGGGTGGTATGAGCGACATGCGAAGTAATCGCCTGATTACTGTGGGTCAGACGATTAAACAGTACGCTTTTGCCAACATTGGGTTGGCCAACGATTATTACTCTTGATAATGCTTTCATTTTATTGCCAAATATAGTTATTGAAGGACCAGTCTATCATACTTTTGCTCTCTTGAAAACGGTCAGGGCTATCAAGGACCACCGTCATGATGGTGTGGCCGTCTCTTTGGGTAACCGTAATCAGGCACTCGCCCGATGCAATCGTATAGCCGGTCTTCATCCCTACCACTCCATTTTGCCCCAGCAGCTTATTGGTTGTAACAAGGCTATATGGCTTACCCTCGAGGTTATAAATCTGATCCGATGAGGTACCAACGATAGTCCTAAAAGTCTGGTTTTTGTAAAGCAACCCACCCAGTGCTAGTACATCATCGGCGCTACTGTACTCACCACCCTGGTCTAGGCCCGACGGATTAACGAAATTACTATTTTTAAGTCCCCATTGGCTGGCTTTGACATTCATTTTATTAGCGAAAGCATCAATCGAGCCGCTGTCATAGATGGCCAGCGCATTAGCCGCGTCATTAGCCGAATATATCAGCAAGGCCTTCATCATATCGATTAGCTCAAACTTTTCGCTCCAAGTAATACCAATTTTCTGGTCATAGTTACCTAGCTCAGGAATATTTCCGACAGTTACAATCTCGCTGGGCTCATGAGCATCCATAATTACAAGTGCTGTCATTAGTTTTGTAATCGATGCAATCGAGCGTCGCTGGTCGCCAGCCTTATCGAAAAGCTTTACCCCGGAGTCCATATCATAAATAATCGCTGAAGAGGCCCCAACACTAATTGGCTCTGGGTTGGCTATTGGTGTTGGGTAAGCTAAGCGAGCAGATTTTTTAAAAGGCTGGTTGAGGCTCTGGGTGCTAGCCTTATCGTTAGTCAGCACAGAGAGTGGTCCAAACATCTTAGCCCCGTTTAATACCAGCAAGCTCAGCACCAGGCCACTAATAACTAAGACACTCACAGGACATCCTCGGGTTTTATAAACACAAACTCCTTCGGGGCCAGACTCCGATTCGAGTACAGTCCGATCCTTACTCTTTGTAGCTTTATAACCGTTAAGCCGAGCGCTTCAAAACTACGCCTGATCTGCCGATTACGCCCCTCACTAATTATGACCTTGGTAGCGTTCTTGCCGATGATTGTAGTTTTTAATTTACTAACTCCATCGACTAGCTTGACGCCAGCATTGAGTTTGGCGACAACTACCTCGGTAATATTTTGCTTGGTATAGACGAGGTAGGTTTTATCTTTTCTGCTGCTAGGGTGAGTGATCTTGTTAATAAAATCTCCATCTGAACTGAGTATCATCAGCCCTTCACTATCTTTGTCGAGTCGGCCGGCAATTTTTAAATTAGCAAATGCAATAGGTAGTTCTTCGAAAATTGTTTTAGAACTGCCCTGCTTGATATGTGAGCAAACTAACCCGCGAGGCTTGTTGTAGGCGATATAGATGTCCTTGCGTTTTCTGCCACTCTGGCCATCGAGCTCAACAAGGTCTGTGTCCATAACCCTGGTAGCAAGATTTGTCTCGCTGGCGCCATTAATACTAACTCTACCGGCCGTAATTAGCTCATCGGCCTTGCGTCTGCTCTCAGCCAAACCAACCCCGACTAGGTATTTGTTTAGTCGCGGGTTGGGGCTACTCATTATTATCCTGCAATTGATTAATCGAGCTGATGCCCACTAGCTTCATAAATTCGGCTGTTGTAACAAACTTAGTTTGGGCGGATTTAGTAACCTTTTTTATTAAGGCCTTGTTTAAGAGATTACGCAGCGACTGTTCGCTAGAGACTCCCCGAATTTCATCTATATCACTTTTACCAATCGGCTGCTTGTAGGCGATGATACTCAAAACCTCAAGCGCTGGCTGAGATAGCAGCTGCGGCGTAGTCTTATAAAACTCTTCTATCAGTGATGAGAAACCACTCTGGATTGTTAGCTGCATGGTGTCGCCGTCTGTAATGATCATCAGGCCGAGAGGACCCAGCGATTTATTTGTCGAATCCTTAAGTTTTTCAAGTTGTTTTTTGTCGATCTCAAGTGTCTTTAAAATTTGCCCAGCAGGTATTGGTTCCACCGAATAAAACAGTAACGATACGAGTTTTGCTTGGAGGTCCATAGCTATACAACCTCCAGCAAAAATTTTTGGTTGCTATTACTGATTCGGCCTTGCTTAAGAAGCTCTAGCAGTGTCAAAAAATACACAATCGCTTCGGTCCTAGTCGAAGATTTGGCTAGTATATCCTGAGCCGAAAACTCCTGCATTTTGGATATGTGATCATAGAACTGGCGCTTAAAACTCTCAATAGAGAGCTTACCGGATTTGATATTTTTAGTTTTGGGTAGCTTCTGGTAATAATTCATCAGACTCTTAAATATTGCATCTAGCTCAGTTCTACTAACCAGTATTGTGCGGTTATGTTTTGGAGCCCGCCCGATACTACTATAAAGAGGTTTTTTAGATCTAACCGACAAATCTAGCGCCAAGCTCTTTATCTGCTGATAGCTTTTAAGTGACTCAGCAATGTTGATTTCGGTCTCGTCTTGCTCTGGCGTGATCCTCAAAACCAACTGGCTTTTGTCTAGAGCTAGTTTTGCTGCTACAAACAAAAACCAGCCCATATCTTCAATCGAAAGGTCTATTTTAGACATGTAATCCAAGTATTCAGCAGTAACCTCAGCGAGCGATACATCGGTGATATCGAGCCGGCGTTTATCTAGCAGTTCCAAGAGTACATTAAATGGACCTTGAAAGTTTTCGAGTTCCAGAACGAAAACCACCGTTTTACTCCTTTTGCTTTTTGATAATTATGCCAAGGTCAATAAGTTGTTCGGGCATTATCTCTGAAGGGCTTTTAAACATCAAATCCCTGGCATCACCAGTTTTGGGAAAGGCAATCACTTCTCTGATTGAGCTCTCGCCGAGCAGTTCGGCTATCAGCCTATCAAGGCCCGGGGCAAATCCGCCGTGTGGTGGTACACCATACTTAAAAGCCTCTAGGAAGTCACCGAATCTCTGGTCGACTTCGGCTTGGCTCAGACCAAATCTTTCAAAAATAGCTTTTTGGACATCAGGATTACTAATGCGCAAGCTACCGCTACTGATTTCGACTCCGTTTAAGACCAAATCATAACAGTGGGCGCGCATTTTTAATAAGTCGTCGACATTCTCAGAGCTCAGTAGCCCGAGGTCTTCATCGTGAGGTTTAGCAAAGGGGTTGTGGGCGAAGGTAATATGCCCCTCGGCAGTCTTCTCAAATACCGGAAAGTCTATAATCCAGCAAAAAGCCAACTCATCGGGGTCTTCTTTGTTGGCTCTAATGTCTGGCTTATCGGTACCATATTTTTTTAGAGATTC
>CAYORQ010000025.1:0-9135 GCA_964406425.1 uncultured Candidatus Saccharibacteria bacterium
TTGCTTATGACCCCTACCCCAATGAGGCCATGGAAGATAAAATTGGCTTTAGCTATGTCAGCCTGGCGGATCTACTCAAAGGCGCCGATATCGTGAGCTTGCACGCGCCGCTAATGCCGGCCACAAAGTACATCATAAATAAAAAATCATTGGGCCTAATGAAAGATAGTGCGATACTAATAAACACCTCTCGAGGCGAACTTGTTAAAACAATCGACCTAATCGAGGCGCTTAAAAACAAACTCATCGCGGGGGCTGCCCTTGATGTTATTGAGGGCGAAAGAACCCTCGATGTCGATATCGAAACAGAACTGCTGCTTGGCGACCAAAAAGCGTCTTTTGAAATCGCTGAGCTAGATGTACTCACCAAAATGAACAATGTCATCATATCGCCCCATAATGCCTTTAACTCCCATGAGGCACTGAATATTATTCGTAAAATAACTGCCCAAAATATTCATGGTTTTTTGAGCGGTAACCCGCAAAACCTCATTAAGCTTAGCTAGCCTATTATTTGCCATTGTGCTTATGCTATAATTTATATTAATATGGGCATCAAAAGCATCATTCCTAGCCAGGTTCTAAACTCCAACGGCGATCCTACCATCAAGGTAACAATGGTCGCCGAGAACGGTGTTGCGGCTTATTTTACTGTTCCGTCAGGTGCGAGCCTTGGTAGCAAAGAGGTTGCTCAAAAAACCGATGGCACCGATAGCTACAGCGGCAAGAGTGTCAATGATAGCATCAAGCTTATTGCCAGCGTCGTTGCACCTAAATTTATTGGTTACCCTATTGGGCATCAGTCTGATTTCGATAGCCTACTGGTTGCTCTCGATGGCACCGAAAATAAGCAGAATCTTGGTGGTAATACAATCTTGGCGATGTCGGGAGCGTATTTCAAGCTCAGCGCCAAACTAAGCGAAAAACCGCTTTGGCAGTACATCGCTGAGGACCGCAAAACCAACCCGGCTTTCCCCCGAATATTCGCCAATCTGGTGGGAGGCGGCAAGCATGCACCAGGCCTTGATATTCAGGAGTTCATGATTGTTCCAAAATCCAATAAGCCAATTGAGGCAATCGAACAGATTGTCCAGACATTTCATACCCTAACCACCATTATGGTCAGCCTCTACGGGCCGGGGGCCCAACTGTCTGGTTCGGAGGGTGCGATTGCACCAATTGGTGCCAGCACCGAAGTTGTGCTCGAGGCACTATCGAACCTTAATGCCAAAAACGGCAAGACATTTGAAATAGCCCTAGATGTAGCGGCCAATAGTTTTTTTGATGGTAAGAGCTACAATTTTGAAGGCCAGAGTATTCATGCTAGTGATTTGCTGGCGGTCTACCAGGCCTGGAATAACAAATTTGATCTCTACTCAATCGAAGATCCTTTTGCTGAAGCTGATATTGAGGGTACCGAGCTGCTCAAAACAATGCCGAAAGACAAAAAACCCTTCAAGGTCATTGCCGACGATTATACGGTTACCAATGCTAGCTTGATTGCTGAATTTTCTAAAGACAAGCTATTTGATGGTGTCATCATTAAGCCTGACCAGGTAGGCAGTATTAGTGAGATGTTCACTGCTATTGATGCCGCCAAGCAGGCTGGGCTGGATATTATTGTTAGTCATCGCAGTGGCGAGAGTAATGATGATTTTATTGTAGATTTGGCCTACGGTATTGGTGCCGCCGGAATCAAAATAGGTGCCCCAAACCATGGCGAAAGAATCGCCAAGTACAATCGGCTACTCGAAATCCAGTACTCGCTCAACTCTAGCCAAGAGCAACTCGACTCGACCCTAGACCTAGGACAGAAACCAACTGCTACCCCACTTGAAAGCTCTGCTGGTAAAGTGGCGGCTATAGCCGTACCGACTGCTGTCGAAAAAATCTCCGTAGCCCCTTCTGCAACTATGGATGCTACTGCAAGCCCAAAGATATCCGCTAGCGAGCCAGTGGTTGTCGCTAGCACGCCTGTGCAACCTAGCGAATCTCTAGCATCGCCAGCGCAACCTAGCGAGGTATCTGAAATTGGGGCTGCTCCTATAGCCGCGGCAGCGACACCACTAGAGCCGAGCCAGCCAACGACGCCGATCATAACCCATGTAGTAACCGTCCCGGCTGAGACTCCAATGCCGAGCCTGCCAAAAGAACAAGAAGTGCCGTCGGGCTCTAGCTTCAAAAACGCTACTATCGCACTAACTCCTACCGCCAGAGCTTCTCAAGAGAACCCCAGCGCTGCGGTTCCACCTGTTAGCGGATTGTAAAATTTGCTATAATAGCACCCAAGAATAAGGAACATACAATTGAAGTTATCGAAAGATGCGAAAAGTCTAGCCAAAAAGCCACTAGGCAAAGTGTACTATAGGTTATTTATAGCCCTAGCATTTATTGTTGCAGTTATTGTGCTCGGTGCCGAGCTGTACCTCGCAGAGCCTGTGGTAGCCGCCGAGCTGCAAAAGCAAAAAATTAAAAAACTCAGCACTAACTATTATAAGAGCTCAACCCCGCCAGTTATTATTCACCCCACAGCAATAGCGGTTGCTCCGGTCGAAGCAAAAAAAGCTAGCACTGGAGTGCATTTACCAATACTGCTCTACCACAAAACCCCAGCTAATTTTGACTTTCAGATGAAGCATTTGGTTGATGCCGGCTACACACCAGTATTTATGCAGGAAGTCTATATGATACTGACTGGCAAAATGGCCGGGCCAACCAAGCCAGTTGCGATTACTTTTGACGATGGTTTTAGCGACCAACTTCAGGCAGCCGAGATACTAAAAAAGTATAATTTTAAATCAACTTTTTATGTTTTTACTGGCGGTGAGCTGAGTGGCTGGTGTATAGGTATCGAGCGCACAGCAACCAACTGCGGCGACTCGTACCTTAATTGGGCTCAAATTAAAATCCTGCAAGGCTCTGGGCTTATCGAGGTCGGCTCGCACACGGTCGATCACCTCCAGCTAGCTAGCCTCAATGAGGCCGCGCAAAGATTCCAGATATTTGAGAGTAAGCGAATCCTAGAGCAAAATCTGGGGGTTAGTGTGTTGAGCTTCTGCTATCCTTATGGCAATTTTAATACAATCACCGAACGCCTTGCCAAAGAAGCCGGTTATAATAACGCCACTACAACGGTTGGTTCGGAATACCAAAACCCTAACTTATTATTTAGACTCAATAGAATCCGTGATACCAAAGATTTGCGATAAAAAAGATTGCCGGGTTATTTGCTCATTAGAGCTTCAATGCCTGGCAATTTTTCGCCTGCCAATAACTCGAGGCTAGCTCCACCGCCGGTACTAACAAAGCCAAATCTGTCGCGCATTGCAAGCTTGCTAATAAATGCGGCTGTGTCGCCGCCACCAATAACCGTGTCGGCGTCATTTTTTCGTAGAGCTATCATATGCGCCAAATCTCTGCTAGCCCAGGCAAAATCTGGTATCTCGGCCATTCCAAGAGTTCCATTCCAAAAAATCGTCTTAGCCGACTTGATGATTGGCCAAAGGCTTTTCATTGTTTCTTTGCCAATATCCAAGGCGATGTCATTACTTTCGATTTTGTCGCTGGTAACTTGTCGGTGCCGGACGCCGTGCTGGACTTTTTTGGCCACCACAAAGTCGGTAGGCATAATCAGCTCTACTTTATTTTGCTTGGCGTATTCGATGATGTCTTTGGCAGTAGCTACATAGTCTTCTTCAGTAATGCTCTTGCCAATTTGGTAGCCCTGGGCCTGCAAAAATGTATTGGCCATTGCCCCGCTAATTATTACGGTGTCGGCTTTTTTGAGCAGGCTTTTTAGTACCTCGATTTTGGTTGATATCTTGACGCCGCCAATGATGGCCACAAATGGCCGAGCGGGTACATTGAGTAGTGCGGTTAGCTTTTCGAATTCTTGTTGCATCAAAAGGCCTGCGGCGTGCGGCAAAAACTTGGGTACCCCAACCATGCTGGCATGTGCCCTATGGGCGTTGGCAAAGGCGTCATCGACATAAACATCGGCCAAACTAGCTAGTGATTTTGCAAAGTTGTAGTTGTTTTTTTCCTCAGCTTTGTGAAACCTGAGATTTTCTAAAAGCAGGATTTCGCCTGGCTTTAATTTGCCAACTTCGAGCTCGACTTCTGGGCCAACACAATCGTCTACAAAGCCGACGGGCTTTTTTATAAGATCAGCTAGCACTTGAGCGACAGGCCTGAGGCTAAGCTTTTTATCATAACCGTTTTCTGGGCGTCCATTGTGGCTAACTAGTATGATTTTAGAATTTTTGGCTAGTAGTGCTCGGATGGTAGGAATACTCTGCTGAATACGAAATTCGTCTATGACCTTGCCATCCTCGACGACATTATAGTCTACTCGCAAAAGCACAGCCTTGCTAGCAAAGTCGATATCTTTTAGTGTCAGTAATTTTGCCATAAGCTTAATTGTATCACTCTGGAGCTGAATTAGATTGTGCCTTCAGTTTGGCCTCGGCACTCTTATTGTGCTTTATTGAGTTATGGATTGGGATACTAAAACCAAACTCGCTGCCTTTGCCGGCCTTGGACTGAAAAATAATTTTACCACCCTGATCCTCGATAACTCTCTTGACCAGATAAAGGCCCAGGCCGGTGCCGTCGGGTCGGACTTCTTTGGCGTTTCTAGCTCTAAACATTTTTGTAAAAAGTTTTGGCTGTTGGTCGGCAGGAACACCAATGCCGTTGTCGCTGACCTTGAATACTATTTGTTTCCCAGCTTGCCCTAGCGTAATTTCGACCTTACCTCCGCCCGAAGGTGGCTGAGAATAATTGATGGCGTTATCTATTAGGTTCATAACGACCTGTCGAGTTTTGTTTTCGTCCAGTAGCATTATTGGTATTTCGGATTTGGGCTTAACTAGAGCGATGTGGACTTTTTTGGTAACGGCAAAGTTTTTGAGCGAGTCGAACTCTTCTCTGACAATTTTGTACAAATCCAGCTTTTGGGCGTCAATATAAAATTTACCGGCCTCCATGCGGCTAATATTTAATAAGTCATCTATTAGGCGCGCCATTCTGTTGCTGCCATCAAGCACCAGCCCGACAGTCTGTTGCTGCTCTTTAGTTAGCTTTCCGAAATCCCCCTCATCGAGCATGCTGACATAGCCCTTGACGGTCGTTAATGGAGTCCTGAGCTGGTGTGATGCCATACTAATAAACTCATCTTTGGCCTCGTCGAGCTCCTTGAGTTGGAGATTGGCTTGCTTGAGGTTACTGGTTGCCGAATCAACCTTGTGCTGGAGAGTGGTATTGAAGTTGCTGATTTCTAGAAAAGCATTGGCGTTTTCTAGCGCAATGCTCAACTCCCCAGCAATAATTGTGAGGGTCTTTTTGTCTACTTCGTTGTATATTTGTCCGCTTTGTTTATCACCAAATAAAATATAACCAAGAAAGCCCTCGCTGGTCTTTAATTCTAGACAAATGGTAATCTTATGTTTTTTGAGCACCTGAAGCTTTGTGCCCGGGCTCAGGTCTTCGCTGTAGTTCAGGCCACTAGGAAGCTGGCTAAGATCTTCGAGCAGCTTGGTGCTGGCAACTATCGCCGAATTGTTGGTCTTAAAAACCATCTCTTTTTTATTGAAGACAATAACATCGATGTGGGTTATTTTCATTTTATTTTGAAGTTCCTTGGCTATTTTTGTGCAGAGGTCATTAATAACTATTTCCTCGACTAGTATCAGCCCAATCGAATTGATGAGTTGCTGGGGGTCGTACTTGTCACGATAAAAAACCGCGTCCGTAGCTTTTTCGAACAACAGCCTAATCGGCTGAAAGGTGAAAGCCAAAAATATAGCCAGAAGAGTGTAAAAAACCTGCAAGGTCGATGCCGAAGTATCGCTCGGCAAGATTCTCGTCAGCACCTGAAAGGCTATAACACCATAAAGCACACCAATAATAGCCATTGAAAAAATAAAAGCTAGCGACCTAGTAACAATTACGCGGATATCCATAAGCTGGTGCCGCAACATAGCGTAGGACATGATAGCTACCATTGGAATCACAAAGATTGGAGTTATCGAAGCCAGCTGAGTGATACCTACGACCGGGAGTATACCAGCTATAATTACTGATGGTACAGCAAGTGAAATTATTGCAGCCAACAGGTACATGGCTTGTTCTTTCCTGATACCATGTGTTTTTCTTGAGCTTTGAACAATAGAGACAATACTCCATACGGCGTAGGTCATAAGGTATACTACGAAGATTGTATAAACCAAGCCCGTCTTTATTTCTGCGGCATATGCTGTAGCCGATGAAATATTCAAATCGGTATAGCTCAAAATAACTAGTATAAAAGCTGGTACAAATAGAGCTATTTTTTTGAATTTTGTAATCTTGTTTTCTATTGGAAAAGAAAAACTAAAAAGCAATAAATAGTATGGGATTAGTGCACCGAAAACCACCGTAGTCCGGGACCAAAAAAGAGCCATATTTAATTCGGCTGTGATATTGGCAAAGATATTCACTATAGTCCAGCCGGTAAGCATGGTTGTAAAGTAAAAGAACTCTTTGTTTGAACTTTTTTTAGAGCTGTTTATGAATACTAAAAGACCAAGAGAAAATGTAAATAAAGCTGTAATAGCCAATAAATAGTTGGTAAGCATAACACTAATAGTTTAACAGAAATAGATACCAAAATAATAAAAATATCCCCTGGTTATTACCAAGGGATATTCAAAATTAAGACCTCTTTTTTTAAGCATACTCACTTGGGCCGTGACCAGCCAAAAAGCCTTTAGTCACAACCGTGTAGTAAAACTGCCTATCGAGCTCTATTAAGTCTCCGGGCGTCTGCCTTAATGTGATTTTATGAATCATAGCTGGCATCCATTCGTTGTTTGACAAACAACAATCAAATGCAGCAATGCCGTCATTGCGAATCACGAAGTTATCGAGCTCATCGAGTAAAAACGAGCTATAGCGTTGGCCCTGTGATCCGGGGCTTACTAGCAAAGCGCCGAAGTAATAGATAGTACCTTTGGCGTAGTGCTCAGGAAATTTGGCCTTAAAGTAATCTGGCGAAATCCAGTCGATGGCGCTAAGGTCGGTGGCAACAAGTACCATCGCAACTGCCAAACCATCGTCGTCCCAGAGCACAAACTTCAACATTCGCTCATCAGTCATTTCTGCTACAAACTCGTGTTTGCGCATATACTGACGACAAGGCGAAGCAGTGCGTAGTGGCTCGAAAGCCACATCGTAGAGCTCCCAAAATTGCTGGGTAAGCTCTGCGCTAATTTTAGTTTCACGCGTTATTTTCATGCTTCCTCCTAGTTGGTTGCTACTTTGGCAATTCCGTAGGCTACTCCACTAACTAGCCAAATAAGAATGGCGATTTTTAGCTTTCTTGGAAGTGTTCCAAAAAAGTATGGGTAGAGGTATGGCATTGCCCAGGCCAGACGGTTGACCACCAGGCCAATTATTATAACCACTAAGGACTTACTAACCGTACCTTTCACTACTAGAAATGCCCCAAAGTAAAACGGCAAAAACGAAACTACATATAGCGCAATGAATATATCAAAACGCACATTGTAGTCTTGCTCAGCTTTTATATTGAGCTTGTCTAGGCTACGGAAGGCTTTGTGGCGAAGTACCCACAAGACTAAGATAGCCAGCATTGATAGACAAAGCCTAAATAGTATATGGACACCGATGTACTGACAAATCGAATTGATTATAAGTAGCGGCATCACAAATACCATTGCACGGACTATGGATGGGGTTTTATAGATTACGCCCTGCATACTTCCTCCCTTCTCAATGTGCTGTCCTTGTAAGACTAGTGCGTATTATACTATAAATCAGCTATAATGGGTTACAATGGCTACTATGAAGATAAGCATTGTAAATGGTTCTGGCGAGGGGGCAACCGAGCTCTCGGCATTTGATAGTGCCCTGATGGATGCCGGTATTGCTAATTTAAATTTGATTTATTTGAGTTCGGTCATACCACCAGGCACTATTATTGATTTTGTAAAACCGAGTTTTAGCGATAAAGATTTTGGCAGCAAACTCTATATCGTTATATCTGAAATGCGTACTACGGTGCCAAACAAAGAACTTTGGGTTGGGTTGGGGTGGGTGCAAGATATTAATACCAAGAAAGGCTTATTTGTAGAACACCACAGCGATACCGAAAAAGGCCTCAAGTCCGAAATAACCAAATCGTTAAATCACATGACCAGCACCCGAAAAGGTGATAATTGGGGCGAAATAAAAATGACTACAAAAAGTGTAGTTTGCAATAAAAAGCCAGTTAGCGTTCTGGTCGCGGCTATTTATAAGTCAGAGAACTGGTAGGCTATTTTTTACTTTCAGAAGAGACCCTGGTGTGGCTAGAAAAATAAAAAATGTAAAACATCTCTAAAATGCCCGCGGTTGATAGTATTATAAATACCAGAAACCAGACCTTTTGATCTTTTTTGGCAGCGATCCATAGAGCCCAAGCTTTCCAAGCGGTTGACCAGACAAAGATGAGCAGTAACCACCAAATGTTTTGTTGCACGAATAAGTTTAAGTCCATAACATATTTATACGCTACTTGGGTTATAAAGTCATCTATTTGAACAATCAACTTACGCTTATAATCTGCTATACTAGTGTTATGAAAAAAATCACAATATACATCAAAAACCTAAACAATTACCAAAAAATATTATTCACATGGGCCATTACATTGTCGCTTGGATATTTTATTAGTGTTATAACTTTCCAAAATACGGTGCCCTTTTTTGCTATTTGGGCGGTACTGATAACGATTGCGCTGGTAGTTCAGCTTAAACTAGGAGGCTTTGGCGACAATAAGATCAAACTCATACAGGCTCTTTGGCTGCTAGTAATAGTATTGCCAGGGTTTGTGTTTAATTATTTTGAGTATCAAGGCCTAGCGCCTGTAATCGGCAATGGTTTTGCGGGCTGGCCAGCTACCTGTGCGGTCGCGATGGTAATTATTGCAGTAATATACAAATTTAATTTAAGCTATTTTTTATTGGCCGGCCTGTACGCCTTTTTGGCACTTGTCGTATATATGATGTCGGGTACGAACACGCTACTAATAATCAGTGGCCTGGGCTTCGGTATAATATGCAGTATCGATGCCTTGCTTGAGAACACCAAGCT
>CAYORQ010000026.1:0-9012 GCA_964406425.1 uncultured Candidatus Saccharibacteria bacterium
CTTATTGGGGCGAAGCACAGTCGGTTGGTTTTATATTACTTTTGCCATCAAAAGTGATTATTAATGAGATTTAATTAAAAAGACAATTATTGTTGTTACAGATGTCCTCTGTCCTCTGGCAATCTAACAACCTACCAAAAACCCCGCTGGTTGCGGGGGTTTTGTGCTTTAGTTTTGGCTTTTTTGAGCCAGAGCGAATGAATCGGGTGGGACTAGTTGCTGATGCAGAATATGCCGCCAGTTGCTGATGCAGAAGTTTCTTGGGATACAACAATCTTGAACTTACCTCCTCCGGTGGTGACCACCCCGGCAACAGATGAGCTAGCACAGGCTGCGACATTTGACCACATTGACATTTCATTGACCGCAGGCGTAATAGTAGTACCTAAGGTAAATTGCGAGCCGTTTGCGTTAAGCAATGTACCAGTAATAGTCTCTAAATTGGCAATAGTGGTCGGGTAAACATTGGCGTTATTAGCGGCCCACTGCTCGCCGGCACTAAATGCCTGTCGTGCAACGGCTTGGTTTCTGCTGTTTCGTTGGGTTCTTTGAAGCTGCGGAACTACCAAGAACACTGCAAGCATAATAATGGCCGCGATAACCAACACGATAATAACCTCAATAATTGTGAAACCTTGCTGAATTTTACTACTTACTTTTCCTTTTGATCCTTTTAACATTATTCCTCCTGTTATTTATAAATTTTAGTTACTATGATTTCCCCTTATGCTTAATAATACTGACTATTAGCATAGGCGTCAATAGCTTTTTGCCAGAATATTATAGGATTTTTGAAGCCGTTTTTTAGCAAAATTGCAGCTTTGTCTGGTGTAGTAAATGGCTGGTGGCATGGGCCAGGTTTTATAAGCCTAATTACCGCCAGGGATACCAGCGCCGCCGCCTGCCGAGTTGCTATCGACTACCGTGACTAGGCCATATATTGGGTATAGCACCGCGATTACTATAAACATCACCACCAAGCCTAAAAAAACAATCATCACTGGCTCGATGATACCCGAGATGTTCTTGACGGTCTGGTCGACCTCTTCCTCAAAAAAGCTAGCGACTTTTTCGAGCATTCCGCCCAAGCTACCAGACTGCTCACCGACATTGATCATTTGTGGCACGAGCTTTACTATTTCGTCGTGGCCCTCGAGTGCCGAAGATAGCGATTCGCCGGTGCGGACTTTTTCGGAGGCTTTATCGATAACGGCTTGCACCACAACATTATCGACCGACTCGCCGGCTATCTTGAGTGATTGCAGTAGCGGTACCCCACTATTGACTAGCGAGCTCAGGGTGCGGGTAAAACGCGCGGCATAGACTTTTTTGAGTAGTGGGCTAATTAGCGGCAGCTTCAGCTTGAGGCCGTCGAAGGCTTTGCGACCGCGCGGTGTTTTGATATAGGCCCGCAAGCCAAAAATAATCGCAATTAGTAGCAGCACAAAGACATACCAGAAGTTGATTATGAAATTCGATACATTGAGCAGTATTTGGGTCAAAAACGGCAGCTTCTGACCGAGCTCTTTATAAAGCGTGGCGACTTGGGGCAAGACGGTCGTAACCATAAATATAACCACTCCTATAATGACCGCAAATACTATCGCTGGGTATATCAGCGCGCCTCGGACCTTACCGAGTATTTGTTGCTCTTTTTCTTGCTGGTCGGCCAAGCGCAGTAGCGACTCGTCGAGCGTACCAGACTGCTCGCCGGCATCGACCAAGCTGATGAATATATGATTAAAAAGTTCCGGATACTGGCCAAAAGAGTTGGCCAGGCTCTGCCCTCCCTCGACGCTAGAGGCGATTTTAGAAAGTGTGGTCTTGAATTTTGGGTTGCTGACTTGCTCGATAGCAGTATTGAGCGCTTGGGTTATTGGTAAGCCGGCCTTGACTAGGGTTGCTAGCTGGCGCGTAAATACAACCCGCTCTTTGGCCTTAATGCCTGTGCCAAAGAGGTTTTTCTTCCAGATCGGGTCGGCCTCAGAAGCCTCTTGGATCTTGACCGGATAAAGAGATTTTTCGATTAGTATTGAGGCTGCCGAGCTTTTGCTGTCGGCGCTAATTTTGCCCTTGCGAGTTTCGCCGGTCTGTTTTTCTTTGGCGGTGTAAACATAATCAATCATTGTCTGGCTACCTTTGCATCAATCGTTCAAATTCTTCTAGGTTGACAGCAAAGCCACGGGCTACCTCGTGGGTTATTTTGCCCTGGTGAATAAGCTTTACCAGCGTGCTGTCCATGGTTTGCATACCTGCCTCAGCGCCAGTCTGAATGACGGCGTCGATTTGGTGGGTTTTGGCGTCACGAATAATGTTGCGAACTGCGGCATTGACCACCAGTATTTCGGCGGCGGCGATGCGTCCGCTTCCGACCATTGGTATTAGGCGTTGGCTAACGATGGCCATCAGGACATTGCTAATTTGGATTCGAATTTGTTGCTGTTGGTGAGGGGGAAAAACATCGATCATACGGTCTATCGACTGCGAAGCCGAGTTGGTGTGCAAGGTAGCGAATACCAAATGGCCGGTCTCGGCGAGCGTCACAGCGGTCGAGATGGTTTCGAGGTCGCGCATTTCGCCGATTAGGATTACGTCGGGGTCTTCGCGCAAGGCCGAACGCAGGCCGGCACCAAAGCTTAGGGTATCAAAATGCACTTCGCGCTGAACAATAATCGACTGCTTGTGATGATGCTGGTACTCAATAGGGTCTTCAATGGTAATGATGTGTAGGGCTTTTTCGGTGTTGATTTTGTCTATCATAGCGGCCTGTGTAGTCGATTTGCCCGAACCGGTCGGGCCTGTTACCAGCACCAACCCGCGTGGGAATTCGGTGAAAGTATTGATGATTTGTGGTAAGCCCAAATCTTCGATAGTACGAATCTGAACTGGTATCAGCCGAAGTGCGATGGCGAGGTTGCCTTTTTCGTGGAAGGCATTAACCCTAAAGCGTCCGAGGTCGCCATAAGCGAACGAAAAATCGAGCTCCAAATCGGCCTCTAGCATTTGTTTTTGCTGGTCGTCCAAGATTGAATTCAGCAGAGCCGATACATCGCTTTGCTTCAAATCGACCGGATTTTCGACCTTAATAAGTGAGCCGTCAATGCGCAACATCGCTGGTAAGCCGACCTGCAAATGAAGGTCCGAAGCATCGCGGCGCAGCACTTCATCGAGCATTGGCTCGATTCGAATTGGTGATTGTGGGGTTGATTGTGGGGTTGTTTGTTCCATATGCTCCTTTAGGTTAGCTGTCGGCAGACACTCTCGAAACTTCTTCGATGGTCGTGATACCAGTTAGGGCTTTTAATATGCCGTCTTGTTGCATGGTTAGCATGCCGTCTTTTTGGGCCTGAGCCTGAATGGTGCTCGAGGTGGCTTGTTTTAGCAGCATTTGCTCGATGTCTTTGTTCATTTCAAAGATTTCGTAGATGCCAATACGGCCTTTGTAGCCTTCGTCGCAATCAGCGCAGCCTTCCCCCTTGTATAGAGTATAAGCGTTTTGACTCAAGATTGGCAAACCTTTATAACCCAAATTTTCCTCTACCATCTGTAACTGGCTTTGGTCTTTGGGCAAATAGTTACCGACAATTCGATTAATCATATCGACTGCAGCCTGTGTGGCCTGCATTGGCTTGCGGCACTTTTCGCAGACTTTACGAACCAAGCGTTGGCCCATTACAACATTGATGGTACTGGCAATTAGAAATGGTTCTATGCCCATATCTAAGAGCCTCGGTAGTACGCCCGAAGCCGAGTTGGTGTGCAAGGTCGATAGCACCAAGTGGCCCGTTAGCGACGACTGTACAGCCAAATCGGCTGTTTCGTGGTCGCGGATCTCACCAACCATAATAACATTAGGGTCTTGGCGCAAAATCGAACGCAGGCCGTTAGCAAAGGTCAGTCCCACGGCATTATTGACTTGCATCTGATTAATGCCATCCATTTTGTACTCCACTGGGTCCTCGAGCGTTACGATGTTGATTTTGGGGCTCTTGATGGTCTGGATAATCGCGTAGAGAGTGGTCGATTTACCCGAACCTGTCGGGCCGGTCGAGAGTATCATTCCGTAAGGCTTGGTGATGGCTTTTTTGAGTACTTTGGCCGAGCGTCCCTTAAAACCAAGCGAGTCGATGTTTAAAATACCCTCCGACTTGTCGAGCAAACGAATTACAACCTGCTCTCCAAACGAAATTGGTGCAATTGCGATGCGCAAATCAACTTCTTTGCCATTGGCTCGGTACTGCGCCTGGCCGTCTTGCGGTATACGATGCTCGTCGATTTTGAGGTTAGACAATATCTTGATACGCGAAATAAGTGCTGGCTCGGTGGTTTTGGGCAGGCTCATGACCTCTTGTAAGATACCATCGACACGAAAGCGGATTTTGACAGATCTCTCGCGCGGTTCAATGTGTATATCCGAAGCCTTCGAATTGATGGCATATTCAAAAATAGTATTTAGGGCTCGGGTAATGGGTGCATCCTGAACGATACTCTCGATTTTTTTGGGATCAGACTTTTCGAGGTTTTTGAGATCTTCGGCGATTTGTTGAGCATCTTCACCCTCACTGCCCACCAAGGCTTCCCCGACTTCCTCAGAAATACCAGAAGTATAGGTATTGATCCACTTGTCGATTTGGCTCTTCGAGGCCATATAGGCACTTATCGGGTAGCCTGTTTTGCGCGACAAAAAATCTATCGCCTGCAAGTTTTGCGGGTCGAGCGTGGCGACGTTGAGCTTGCCATCGACTACGCCAAAAGCGACCGACAAAAAACTTTCGGCGACATCGCGCGGAATAATCGTCAATACTTCGTTTGGGATGGTGACATTAGTAAGATCCACGAAGGGCAAATTTGAGCCCATCGCAATTAGCTTCGTGGCGTCGTCCTCCTTGATAATTTTTTGGTCCAGCAAGAGCTCTATCAGGCTCTTGCCTTGCTTCAGCGCTTCAACCTTGGACTGTTCTAGATGCCCAGGGCTCAAAATACCCTGCTGGGCAATTATCTGCTCTATTTTGTGTTCTATTTCGGCCGAGAGGATCATGCTTTTTAGGCCCTACTGTGGTTTGATGTTTTGACCGTAATCAACAACATCATTATTAAGCACCTTGAGCTGATCGGCATTGAATTTGGGGTTTACAGGATGTGGTACCGAATACTTAATGTTGCTATCTTTAGTGGGTGGCGCGATGTACCTATAAAGCAAGGCCACGGCGAGTACAAAAATAATAACTGAAACTATAATAATTGTGATGTCTTTTCTTTTCATTCGAGTTCCTTTTCGGTCGGGTTAATATTGGCTGGCAGCTGATAATAAACAGTAAAGGTCGCCGACGCCGTAACTGGACCAGACTTAGTAGAGCCACCAATATTGAGCGTCACGAAATCCATTACACGAGCTGAGTTTTCGGTCTTTTTAATAAAGTCCTGAACTTGCGCAAAAGTACCGCCGATAGATATCGAAACCTGGTAAGGTAAGGCTGCCTGCAGTGTATCGGCTGTGGTGCTAGCTGCACCGGATCTAGACACCGATGGTATTAGCACGCCAGACTGTTGGCCCATTTTTTCAATCATAGCTATTAGCTCCTTGAAGCCGTCGTTGTCAGGTAGGGCCGAGAGAATGGCATCTTTCTGCGATTTGCCGTTAGCAGTAGGCGCAACAATAGCGTCGTAATTGGGCGCCAGTTCAGCGAGGTCGCGCTTTTTTTGCTCTAGCAGAGCTATAGTCTTGTCCTGGGCCTTGTTTTTGTTGGTTTGAGTCACAAAGTTCCCGGCTAGCCAATACACGAGCACTCCGCCGGCAATAACAATTAGGGCGATTAAGGCAATCATATAATACACAAAACTACGAGTCGACTTGTCGTTGTCCTGCGAAACATCTGTTTTAGGTACAACTAGTGGCTTTTTAGCGGAAGATTGCTTGGCGTTATCTGGCATTACTTGCTCCTCTGCTGTTTTAGCAATAGCTGATCGACCTTGCAGGTAATAGAAAAAGCTACATTTCCGTCGGTCGATTTGTTAACAGACACAATACGAGTATCGGTAAAGACGGCCTTGCGTTCGAGGTCTGGTTGAGGCAAATAATCGAGGTTATAAAGCTCTAAAATTAAAGCGAATTTTGAAACACTAGCGAAGCTATCGGTAGTACCTGAAATCGAAATTGCATCTTTGCTATCAATACCGACGCTAGTGATTGTGATATTTTCGGGAACGGCCTTAAACAGATTAGAAAATATTCTGGTAGCATAGGTTCGTGAATTATTGAGGGCATAAAACGAAGCCAGGTTGGCCTGCAATGTAGCCGATACTTGCTCGGTTGTCACCGACTTACTGATGTCGGCGTTGAGAGTTTTGATATTGTCCTCACCCTGCCTGAAGGTAGCAACTAAAAAGACTTGCAACATTATTAGTACAATAGCCACGGCTGTAAGCGACCCACCTATTACAGCGGCAATTGCTAAATAGCGAGTTTTTTTAGACTTGTTTCGAAGCTTTATTAGGCGGGCTTCGGGCAAAAGATTAATCTGAATACTCATTGGGCCAAATTCCTTAGAGCTAGGCCCAGGACGGTGGCATAATTGAGGCTAATACTAGCTAGAGTCTGTTGCAAATCTGCTGGGTAGCTGATATTTGTCCAGGGGTTGCCGATTTCGACAGTCAGATTGGTGGCGTTGGCGATGTACATTGGTAAGTTCGGAAGTGCTGAAGTGCCGCCTGTTAGGATTATTTTTTCGATTTTAGATTCTGGGCTTCTGTCGAGGTGATAGGCGATAGATTTATTGAGCTCCTCGACAACATGGTCAATAACCGGCTTGAGGGTTTTAAATACCTGCCCCTCGATTTTGTCTTCTTGAAGGCCAAATTTTTTCATGAATTGGTCAGATTGGGTTTCGTCGAGGCCTAGATTTTGCGATATTACACGGCGCAAGGCTTTTGAACCAACGCCGATGGAGCGAACAATTTGTGGAACTTGGCCTGTGAATATTGCGATATCGCTCGAGAGCGTGCCAATATCTACGATGATTACGGTGTTATTAGTTTGGCTGGGTGCAGTTAGCGAACGGGCCAACGCCAGGGCGTTAATTTCGAGCGTTAGCAGCTCGAAGCCGGCTTTTTGAATGATATTGAGGTATTTATTGGCGATATTGTTTGGTGCGGCGACCAGTAGCACGCTTAGCTCGTTGGTTTCGGGATACTCACCAATCACAGCCCAGTCGAGCTTGGCTTGATTGAGCGGAATCGGGATATACTTGTCGGCTTGGTAGCTAATGCTCTCGCCGAGCTCGTTATGAGGCATTTTGGGGACTCTTATAATAGAGGTAAATGAAGAGGTCGAAGGGATTGCTGCAATCACATTTTTGCTCGATACATTGGCATCGCTGGCGAGCTGGCGGACATATTCGGCAACTCTGTCTTGGTCGATTGGCGAATCGCTCGATAGGAGGTTTTCGGGTACATCAATATCTCCGTAAGTTACAAGCGTTGGCTTGCCACGAAGCTCCCTAAGCTGAGCAACCTTAATACTGCTGTTACCTAGGTCAAGTCCAAAATAATTTTGTTCTTGATTAAAAGATTCCATATATCAATTTTAGCATAATTTTACCATAAGCATAATCAAATAATTAGTTTTTTTTGGGGTGGGCTTAAAACCTCGGCTGGTATTCGCTGGAGTCTATTTTGACGGAGCTGTCGGCCTTAAAAACGCTATCGAGGCCGATACCTGGGGGAGGATACACCACACTCTGCAGGGTGAGGTTGATTATTTCGGCGGGGGCGCCAACTGGCACAGTTTGTCCGGCTATGGGGTTATATAGAGAAGTATAGGCTCGGCCGAATATAAAGCCCGACTGTGCGCTCAAGAAGCCGTTGATGGTTAGCTGGTAGCCACAAAAAACAATCGTAACATTCGAGGCTGTATCACAGGTCGAGATAGTGCCGGTGGCGTATATTGAGGCATCGACCTGAGAGGCAAGGCTATCAACCTTGACATTTCCCTGAACGACAATTGCGAGGTTCGGAACATCCCTTGGGTCGGAGTAGGCTGTAGTTCCGTAGCCAACATTTTGTCCGATGGTCAGGCTGTTGTCGATATTCTCGACCAGGATTGTCACTCGGCCTTTTAGTAGCGATAAGCTGTAGAGCGAGGTGTCGGTGTATTTTATTATTACACCATCAGGGCAAGCTGAGGCAGTCTTATTAAGCAAGGCGTAGATATCGCTGGTCGTGGACGCGAAGTCTGCATTAGAGGCAGTCGTGCCCCTGCAGGTGGTACTTAACTTGACGAAGGCGGCCTTAACACCAGCTACAACTTTGTCGGTTCCGTCATCCCCTAACGAATAAACATTGAGCACCGAGTAGCCAGAGCCGTTGCTGCAGTTAGTGCCGCCAGTTGCCTCTACATTGGTCAAGATGTAGTTTTTACTGCTACAAAATGGCCCTCCCCCAGGTGCCCCTGCCCCGCCGAGCTTGGAGATTATTAGAAACTCAACCTCTTTGTCGGTGGCAACACGGGCACCTGGTAGCGTGTCGCTTGCAGCATTGCCGCTGATTTTGCCATTGGCAATAACATTGCCACCGGTGGTTTGGAGCCATGGCCAAAGATACTTATCGACTGTTCCAGTGCCACAACTATTTGCTGAGTTGCTGAAGGTGATATTTGGTAATGTTGTTTCATTGATCTTGGGTGTAACGGTGTGCTCTGCACCATCGTGGAATATTGCAGCTAGCTCGGCCTTGATATCGTATTGAACGCCGAGGATAGCAGCGTAGCCCGCTGTTTGTAGGGTGCCGACTCGGTTGTCGTTGGTAACATTTCCGACCACGGTTTGCTTTAATACCCCCCCTTCGTAGATGCCAATCGATGGCGCTCTGCCCTGGTCGTCTTTATCGATACCCCAGCCCGTGAAGTAATTTTTGCCAGCTTCTGTTATACAGCTTACTACGCCGAGAGATGTAAGCGAAAACCTTTGAATAAAGAAATCTACTGTGGTTGTGGTGTTTGTTGCTACTTGAATACCA
>CAYORQ010000027.1:0-8686 GCA_964406425.1 uncultured Candidatus Saccharibacteria bacterium
TGGTTTTATATTACTTTTGCCATCAAAAGTGATGATTAATGAGATTAGTTAAAAAAAACAATTATTATTGCTGCAGATGTCTGCTAGCGGCGCATAAGGAGCACAGATAAGTAGCCATTTGTAATAATAAAGAGTGCCCCAAAGATTTAACATCTTTGGGGCACCAATAACTACGGGCTATTTTAGCTTTCGGAGTTCAACCCCAATAGCCCCGCCTGGCTGGTTGTACAAGTAGCGCAACCAGCCATCGTCAATCATAAACTCTTGGCAAGGAGCCAACTCCACAACATAGAGCTTTTGACAGCTACTAACGAGGTTAGCGAGCTGCTCACTACCCCATCCGCCGCAAATATGCACACGACCAGCTTTAGCCGGTGGCGAATTTTTGTAGGGATACCAGGTGGCGTATTGTCCGACGCGAGGTCGCCCAGCTTGCTGGAGGACTTTATTGGCGTAAGAACTACGCTTTTTACCATGCGCGGAACCTTTGGCACAAATACTGCACCAAAGACTTCCTGGGTGCATGTCTTGATCAAAATGAGGGCAATATATCGTATCGCCTAAAAACTTCAAAATACTCCTTAAGATATCTAGGTACTTCTTTCGGTGTGCCGATTTGGCAAAAATATCATACCACAGATGCGCCGAGGGTTAAATAAAGAGGCCCTTCTGATTACACAAAATATTATTGACTTGAGTTGCGATAAGTTCTAACCTAGTACTCAACCCGCCAACCGTGGGTGCACCAAAAAAAACCTCACAGGAGGAATGATACAACTTGACAATCACAGATGGTCCACAAAAAGTGCACAGTTCGCGTAAGCAAAAATCTAGGCGAAAGCACAAACAGCATATCGACAGAAGTCGATTTGCCAGGAGCCGCTGGAGGCGTCGTACCAGATCCAGCAGCACCACGAACTATCAAGATTTTGAAATACTAACCTCTGGTGAGGTAGTAAATTTCACCATTCCAAGCTTCTAGCCCTTTACTTTAGCCAAAAGCCCCGCTCTAGATATTTATCTGAAGCGGGGCTTTAACTTTTAGTTGCTGATGGCCGGCTGGTAGGCCGTGCTAATTGCCATAAATATGCTGCGAATCGGTCTTGTCGTATTCAAATGTCTGGTCGGCTTCAAAAAAGCGCGCCACCTCGACCTTGCCATTATCGACACTGTCAGAGGCGTGCACGATGTTATTAGAACCCGACAGGCCAAAGTCGCCCCGAATCGTGCCGGCTGGAGCATCTTGGCCCTTAGTAGGCCCTACTAGTATTCTGATTGCCGCAACACTGCCCTCGCTGCCCTCGAGCGCAATTGCCACCATCGGAGAGCTCTTCATAAAAGCCTTGATATCACCAAAAAAAGGTTTATCTGCGAGATGTTCATAGTGCTCTTCTAGTATTGCATCCTCGACGGTCATCATCTTGATACCAATTATCTTTAAGCCTTTGCGCTCAAACCGGCTAATGATTTCACCAACCAAGCCTCGTTGCAGGCCATCTGGTTTTACTAATACTAGCGATTGTTCCATTTTTTTTTCCTTTTTTAAAGTTATTTATTACGCAAGAGTTGTTCGATGTTTTTTATTTTGGTGCTCTCAATTGGCCCAATGGCCGCAAAATGCAAGTCGCTAGTCTGAAGATACTTAACTGCCGCCTCAACCACCGAATCGGTCGTAACGGCATCAATCTCGGCCAGCATCTCCTCGAGAGTCCAGACTTTGCCCGAAATTATCATATCGCTACCCATAACATCGGCCACAGCCGAATTGCTCTCGAGACCCATAATCATTCGGCCCCGAACCTGCTCTTTGGCCTTGTCGAGCTCTTTGCGTTCGACGCCCTCAATGCGGACCTTGGTTAGCTCCTCGGCAATCGCTCCGACCGCCTCATCGACCCTGTCGTTACTAACTCCGGCGTAGATCTCAAATTTGCCGGTATCAACAAAGTTGCTGTAGCTCATATATATGGTGTAGGCCAGCGCCTTGCGTTCGCGAACATTCAAAAACAGCCTCGAGCTCATACCAGAGCCAAGCAAAGTACTGAGGATTTTCATCGACGGCTCATCAGCGGCGTCGATCTGCGGGGCTCGACCAGCCACAATAATGTGCGACTGGTTGGTATCTTGCTTGATGATATTGGTTATTTTATCAGACTGCGGGTGCTTGATTTTTTCGTAGCCGCGGTGCGCTTTGGTACTAAATGAGCCCAGCAACTCTTCGGCCAGCTCGACTGCTCTGGCATGGCTGATATTGCCGGCAACTGATATAACGAGGTTATCCATACAATACAAGCTCTTAAAATAGTCGATAATTATCTGGCGCGGCATGGCCTGAATTATTTCTGGGGTACCAATTACATTGGTGCGCAGGCTATCTTTGGGCCAGAGCAAATCGCCCACCAAATCAAATACATAGCGGCCTGGGTCGTCTTTGTATACATTCATTTCTTCGAGTATCACGCCCCGTTCGCGCTCGAACTCTTCTTGCTTAAAAAGCGGATCAGTTAGGATATCGGCCAAAATATTAAAAGCCAAGCCAGCGTAGTTTTTGGGGAGTTTAATATAATAACAGGTGTGATCTTCGGCGGTGTAGGCGTTCATGTACCCGCCTACCGAATCGACTTCTTCCGATATAATCCTAGCCTCAGGCCGCTTGGTGGTGCCCTTAAATAGTAGGTGCTCCAAAAAATGGGCCGAGCCGTATTCGGTTTGCATATCTTCGTAGCGTCCGCCAGCACCCACAAAAAAAGCCACCGTTACGCTCTCGGTGTCGTCCATGGTGCGAGTTACGACTCGGACGCCATTTTGGAGAGTGCTTATTTTATGCAGGCTAGCACCCACTACTTGTGCCCTTTTCGGATTGGTTCCGAGTTGGAATCTGCCTTAGCCTTAGGCTTGGTTTTATTTTTGCGTTTGGCAAGCGAGCGCTTGACATGGCCGAGATACTCGGCACGCTTGTTTTGGTCTTTTAAAATATGCCATAGCGCTGGGGCAATTGATATTAGGATTATCACTAGGGCTATCGGTATTAGGTATTTATCGACATCCGGAATGGCATTACCAATAAGGTAGCCGAGCATTGTTACCCCGACTCCCCAGAGTAATCCACCGATGATGTTAAAAAATAAGAAGGTCTTGTATTCCATTTTGCCGACGCCTGCAACGACGGGGGCGAAAGTGCGTACAACGGGTATAAAGCGCGCTATGATTATGGTTTTGCCACCGTGTTTTTTATAAAAAGCCTGTGTCCTTTCGACATTTTTGGTACTAAAAACCAGCGAATCTTTTTTGGTAAAGACCCGCGGACCGACTTTTTTGCCAAACTGGTAGCCGACATTGTCACCCACTACTGCTGCCACGAAGGTAATGGCGCACAATAAGGCGATATTAAAAAAGCCTTGCGAGGCCAAGAAGCCAGCTGTAAAAAGCAAGCTGTCGCCGGGCAGAAAAAACCCTACCAAAAGGCCCGATTCGGCAAAGACTATCGCAAATATTCCGGCATAGCCGACTGTTTTTAGGAGGCTGTTTAGATCGAACATTAAGTTATTATACCAGACTGCTTCAAAGGCTGTGAGTTAGTTTATAAGCGGCAACCAAAATTATCGTCAAATCGGCTGGCGTGACGCCTTGTATCTGACCGGCTTGGGCGATATTGGCCGGCTGCACCTCCTGAAGTCGGAGCCGAGCTTCGTTGCGCAAGCCCTTGATAGCCGAATAGTCCATATCGCTTGGGAGCACTTGGGTTTGACGGTCTTTAAGCCGTTCGGCTTCGCGTTTTTGCCTGTCAAAATAGCCGCTGTATTTGACCTCCGAGATGACCTGCTCGGCAATTTCGCCAGTAACCTCAATACCGAACTCCAGCCTGATGGTTTCGAGGTTGTTTTCGGGGCGCTTGAGGTAATCGTAGGCTGTAATGCTCCGCCCGCCGAGACGCAATTTTTTAGACTTTAAGAGCTTTAGGGCGCTGCCAATTGCAATCTGCTTTTGTTCGGCGCGTTTTAGGCGACTCGAAGGTAAGAGACCAACGGCATGGCCTTTGCCACTGAGCCTAAGGTCGGCATTGTCGTTACGAAGCAGTAGCCGATACTCGGCTCGGCTGGTAAATATACGGTACGGCTCGACATGTATTTTGGTTACGAGGTCTTCGATTAACACCCCAATATAGGCCTCGGTTCTATCGAGTACGAAGGGGGTTTTGGCCTGAGCTTTGCGGGCTGCGTTAATACCGGCCATCAGGCCTTGGGCGGCGGCTTCCTCGTAGCCTGTTGTGCCGTTCATTTGGCCGGCCAGAAAAAGACCAGAGATTTTTTTGGTTTCGAGGCTCAGCTTGAGCTGGTGAGGCAAGAAATAATCATACACCACAGCGTAGCCATACCTTATAAACTCAGCCTTTTCGAGGCCTGGTATGGTGCGAATGATTTTTTCTTGAAGCTTTTCGGGAAAAGCCAACGAGGCCCCCTGAATATACATCCAGTCGCCAAACGCTCCGTCGGGATGCCCGACCGGCTCTATAAATATCGGATGCCTGGCTCTATCTGGAAAGTTCGATATTTTACGGTCCAGGCTGGGGCAACTGCGTGGCGAGCGTTCGGTAATTTTGCCCGAAAAAACCGGCGACTCGGTGAGATTATCGAGCACAATCTTGTGGGTTTCGGGCGTAGTGTAGGTTAGGTAACAAGGCACTTGCTCGGTAGAAGCGAACAGGTTCTTGGTGGGATGAGTAAAGCTAATCGGGCCATCTGTACCAGGCGAAATGGTCATTTTGGAGTAGTCAATGCTACCTCGACGAATACGAGGCGGCGTGCCAGTTTTAAGCCTGCCCCGCTCGAGTCCGAGAGCTATCAGCGAAGCGCTTAGCCCAACAGATGAGTCTTCGTCTATCCGACCTCCTTTGCGCACAATATCGTCGCCAATAACGATTTCGCCGTTTAGGAAGGTACCGCTGCATACAATAGCTGTTTTTGTTTGAACAACTTTGTTGTTCTTTGTTTTGACACCTGTGATTATATTATTTTTTTGCTCGATAGCAATTGCTTCGTCTTGTAAAAAATCAAGGTTTTTGGTGGCCTTGAGTTCGGCTATCATATTGCGGTTATAGAGGTCCATATCGACCTGGGCGCGGTAAGCTCGCACCGCCGGCCCCTTGCTAGTATTGAGCTCTTTGAGTTGTATTGAGCTTGAGTCCGATACTTTGGCCATAATTCCTCCGAGTGCGTCGATTTCGCGCACCAAGTGCCCCTTGCCTGGGCCGCCTATCGAAGGGTTACAAGGCAAAGCTGCCACCTTGTCGAGGCTTGTAGATATTAGTAGCGTCTTGGCACCGAGCCGAGCCGAGGCTATCGCTGCCTCGCAACCGGCGTGTCCGGCTCCGATAACAACGACATCGTATGTAGTTAGGTTTTTGGTTGAATTTAACATAAGATAAGCTATTTTACACCTGTTAGGCAATAATCTCAAGTTCTGAGCTGCTTGACCACCATGGCATTAAGGCTTACGCTAAAACTATGTTTTCAGATTACCTAGCAGAATTCTTAGATTATATGGAGATCGAAAAAGGTCGAAGCCTCAAGACTATCGAGAACTACTCGCTATACCTGAACCGCTTTTATGAGTACGCTGGCGATATCAAGGTTGGTAGTATCGACATTGCCCTAGTTAGCAAGTGGCGGCAGTGGCTTAATCGGTACAAAGGCAGTGATGGCCGCGAGGTCAGCAAAACCACCCAAAATTACCACCTCATCGCGCTGAGGTCGTTTTTGAAGTATATGGCGAGGCGCGATATCGCGACTCTTGCCCCCGAAAAAATCGAGCTAGCTACTAGCAAGCGCCCCCAGGTAAGCTGGTTGGATGCCGAGGAGGTACTGGCACTCTTTGAGGCCACCGATAGTAGCAATATCGTCGGGCTGCGCGATAGGGCCATATTAGAACTACTGTTTTCGACCGGCCTGAGGGTCTCGGAGCTCGTTAAGCTCAACCGCGACAGCATTAACCTCGATAAAGGCGAGTTTAGTGTTCGTGGCAAGGGGCAAAAAGACCGTCCGGTGTATGTTAGTGATTCGGCCAAGGATTCGATTTATAGCTATCTTAAGGAGCGCCACGATAGCTTTGAGGCGCTATTTGTACAAGCTAGCAAGCGTAAAAATAGCCAAGACATCACCATTAGCCGCCTGACGCCGCGCACCATTCAGCGCATTGTCGAGCGCTATCGCACCAAAGCCGGCATTACCAAGCATGTTACACCACACACACTGCGTCATAGCTTTGCGACCGACCTGCTGGGCAATGGTGCCGATCTGCGTAGCGTGCAGAGCCTGCTGGGGCATGCCAACATCGCCACCACTCAGATATATACGCATGTTACCGACCCACAGCTGAAGGAAATTCATAAACAATTTCATACTAAAAATAGTAAAAGCTAAGTACTGCGCCGCTAGCTCAAAAATGTATTTGGCTGTGTTAAGAGCAGTAGTTTAGGGGCAATTAGGGCCGATGTTGCCCGATACCAAGCTGTTGCCAGTGGTATTTACGACTGCTGTTTTACAAATGCCATAGCTGGCACTGTCGTTTGGCCCTCTACCTGCGTACAGGACCGAGGTACCAATTGTTTCTATCGAGCTTGGCAAAATTATCTTTTCGGCCTTGACACGACGGTAGAGGTTGCCGACCTTGGCAGTGATGTCTATCTGCGCCTTGTTGCTCTGAGCGGGTGTTACAGTTTTACCATCGGATTTATAGGCAGTAAAGGCGAAGTGGGTACCTCTGTAGCGAGGGGTAATACGAATCGCGTAGTTATAATTGCCTACATTTGCGGCGGGTATACCAGTCGCTGTTGCGATAGAGAAGCCGTCGTTGTTGCCATCATTAGTCGTGGTACAGCTATAGGTGCCATTGCCGCAAGTATTGGCAATGGGGTTATTGGCACTGGCGGCTTTGCCTGGAGCAAACAGTAAGGTAGCATTTTTGAAGTTGTTGGCAGTAGCGCCATCTTTGGGCCAATAGACGATGTTCATCTCGACCATTGCGGCGGCGGTGTAGTCACTGACTGCCGGGTAAAGGCTGTTCGTCCAAGCGGCGGCGGCTTGATTAACGCCGTCGAGGTTCGGGTCGTTCCAGCTCAACTTTAGGTAATACGGCGTGTCGGTCCCTATACTATTAGTCGGATCGTATATAAACTGCGTGGTGCGGTCGGTCTCGAGAAAGCCGTCGTAGGCGGCGATAAAGAGGCTCGTAACCGTCGCACAAGTAATGGTCTGGTCGCTGATACTGAGGCCCAAATCGAGTGCATTTCCGTCGGCCGAGCCACAACCCGCCTTGCTATATGTCGGGTTGGCAGAGAGCTTCGCGACGACGGCCTTAACCCCCGCCTCGGCAGTCTGCAGGGCGCGGTTCGATAGCTCGGTGTTGCTGGCCTGCTGTTGCTCGCGCACCGTAAGTGCGGCGATACCCCCGACCATCACAATTAGTACCAGGCTAATGGCCAGTACAAACAATAATGATGTGACACCTTGGCGGTTTGTCTTCAAAACACTTCTGACTCTATTTTGCGTAAGTATTTTCATAAGTTTAATTATAGCAAAACTTTACTGATATTAATAATGCTTAATAATTTATCCTAAACTTCTGCACGCGATTATTATTGAAATCGGTTGCCCAAAAATATCCGGTCGGATCTATTGCAATGCCCACCACTCCATTAAACTGCCCATCGCCAGCGCCAGATGATCCAATCGTAGCTAGCGTTGTGGTGAGGGTGTTATTGTAAATAGTCACTTTATTGCTACCGGCATTTGCCACATAGACATTGCCTAGTGAATCTATGGCTAAATTGTTGGGACTATTCAGACCCGCGGTAACTTTAGTAATAAATGTCCCGCTACTAGTGAATTTTTGCAAGCTATTGCCTCCCGGATCGACTACAAATATATTGCCAGAGACATCTACGACTACACCATAAGGCCCAGTGGCAGCACTAAATTGGCCGTCGCCGGTTCCTGATGAGCCAAACTTCATCTGATAAACCCCACTACTGTTGAATTTTTGAACCCTACGATTATTGGCGTCAGCAACGTAAATATTGCCCGATTCCACAAATACTCCGCTCGGGGCATTTAACTGGCCATCGCCAGAACCGGTCGTGCCTATTGTGGAAAGAAGCGTACCACTACCGTTGTACTTTTTTATATTATTGCCAGCCGCATTTGCAACATAGACATTGCCGGCACTATCCACCGCTAGACCACGGGGGGTACTCAGGCCTGTTACAATAGTTGAAATAATACCGTTGCTGGCGTACTTGTCGATTCTGCTATTCGCCTGATTGACTACGTATACTAAGCTGTTATTCGCATCGTAAGCTATGCCAAAAGGATTGCTACTAATTGACCACTTAGAATCGTACGACGCCCCAATGGGATTACTAGGGGTAGGTGTGGGGGTGGGAGCTGGTTCTGCGCTTATCTGGGCAATATCTCCACTTCTAAATTGAACGGCGGTATTAAGAGTCAGGCTATTGCAATAAATGTCCTTGGTGGCGCAAGTGTTGGTGCCTGTGACTGGGGTGCCAGTAATAACCTGCAGCTTGATTGTAACCGACAAGACACCCGTGTAGGCCGTTGTACCTGCCCCACCGACCTTAATAACTTCAAAAGCAGCGGCCTTGGCATTGGTATTGAAAACCGACTGAGCCGTA
>CAYORQ010000028.1:0-8681 GCA_964406425.1 uncultured Candidatus Saccharibacteria bacterium
CTTTGATTATACAATAATCTAACAAAATGTAAAGGCTAGGTAGCTGAGCCATAGGCGTTGAATTTGTAATTTGCTAGCAGATTAGCTATTTGTTTATGATTATCAATATAACTTGCTATAATAATAGCTATGATAAAAGTTGATGATGTATCAAAAACCTACGGCAAGGGCGACAATCTCTTTACGGCCTTATATAAAATAAGCCTTGAGGTGCCTGAAGGTTCGACGGTGGCGATAATAGGCAAATCGGGATCCGGCAAATCGACGCTGATGCACATTATGAGCGGGCTCGACCACGCCTCTAGCGGAGATGTGGTCATAGGAGGTAAGGCGCTAACTGAGATGAAAGCTAAGCAAATCGACGCTTTTAGGGCCTCGGAAATGAGTTTTATATTTCAGGCATTTTTTGTGGAGGCTAATCAAACTTGTTTCCAAAATGTGATGCTACCATTAGAGATTGCCAAGACACCTAGAGGTCAGCGCAAAAAACGAGTCGAGGCGGCACTTAGGGCAGTTGGTCTAGAAGAAAAAGTCGATGCCTTGGCCTCGACACTCTCAGGCGGGCAAAAGCAGCGCCTAGCTATAGCCAGAGCGATTGTTAATAGACCGAAGATTATTTTTGCTGATGAGCCTACCGGCAACCTCGATAGTGCTACCGGCGAGCTAGTTATAGATTTGCTTTTTGAGCTTAATAAAAAACTAAAGTGTACGCTGGTGGTGGTAACCCACGATGGAGAGCTAGCTGATAAGTGCGGTATTCGAATCGAAATGAAAGACGGCGAAATAATATCGGCTTCAAATTCTAAAACCAAAAAAGTGGTTAGGCGAGTATGACAACTCGCGACATCATACGGCGATCTGGTCGAAGCCTAAAAAGTGCCAAGGGCCGAACAATACTGACCGCGCTGGCAATTGCTGTCGGTACATTTGCCCTAACTCTGACACTAGCAGCCAGCAATGGCGCAACTGCTTATGTAAATAAAATAATCAACGATAACTTTGACCCCAGTGAGCTAATAGTAACAGCCGACCCGTCGATTTTTGGGCAGGCCAGTACATCTGGCCCTAAGGAATACGACCCTAGCTTTGGGACTGGCGTATCGAACTCTGGTGCCACCACGCAGATAAGAAAGATTACCCAGGCCGATATCGATACCATTGCTAAGGTCGATGGTGTGGCATCGGTCCGTGAGGATATAACTGTCAACGCCCGATACATCACCAGGGAAGGCCAAAAAAAGTATGTCACTACCATTGCATCCTATAACCCAGCTCAAAAACCAGATTTGCTCGCGGGCGAACTGTCCTCTGGCTTCGATGGCGCCAAGCTTATTTTGCCAGAAGGCTTTTTGCAGTCATTGGGCTTTAGTAGTGCCGAGAATGCCATTGGCAAATCGGTGGTTGTATCGATCCCTAAAAACTTCTCACCTGATCAGCTCAGAGCTCAACTAATGGCCGGCTCATTTGCCCAAACACCGGAACAACTCGCAAAATCGATTCAAGATAACGCCGATAACGTTGTTTTCACCGTGGCGGCGGTCTCTAAAAAACCAGCTACTTTCCGCCCTGGTACTGAGCTGTATATATATACCTCGCTCGGCGAAGCTCGCGTGCTCAACGATATATCAACTAGCGGCAGTACTAGTTTCCGTAAATACAACACGATATTGGTGAAGGTCACGGACGGCAATAAGGCTAGCAACCTCGACGCCGCTGCTGGCAGAATCCGCGACCTCGGCTTCCAGGTGCGAACCGTCAAAGAAACCCAAGAGTTTCTGACAAATATCATAGGTGTACTGCGTGGCATAGTGGCCGGCTTTGGGCTGATTGCAATTATTGCTTCGGTCTTTGGAATTATCAACACCATGTATATTTCGGTACTCCAAAGGACGCGCGAGATTGGTCTGATGAAAGCTCTAGGTATGCGGCGACGCGATATTGGACGACTCTTTAGATTCGAAGCCGCCTGGATTGGCTTTTTGGGTGGTGCCATTGGCTCGATCTCGGCAGTGGTTTTGGGGATTGCATTAAACCCCTGGATCACTAAGCAGCTTAATTTGAGCGCCGGGACGAAGCTCTTGATATTTGTGCCTCTGCAGATTTTTACGTTAATTGCGATATTGATGGCAATATCGATAATGGCTGGATGGCTGCCATCGCGTAAGGCCGCCAAGCTCGACCCGATTGAAGCACTAAGGGTCGAATAGAATGTTTTTATTCACTCCACTGGCTTTAGGTAGCTCTATGGCTATAAAACCTTTTTAGATATAAAATAATACTTATGAAATACGCCTTCGAACTAAAAAACGTTAAAACAAATATGGTCAATAATGTCTAGCAAAAGCACCGAGAGTAAAAATCCGTCGATAAAATCCGGGCCCCTAAGTCGTGCGTCACGGTTTTTCTACACGAAGTCAAACCTGGTCACCGCGTTGCTGGCCACCTCCGTCTTTGCCGGCTACCTTGTCTTTTTACTGATGGGACAGGGCAGGGCTTTTGAAGTTGCCAACAGCAGTGTCAGATCACTAGGAACTTCGTTGGGCTTTGGTCAGGCAGAGATCCTTGCCTTCCTTGCAGAACGTTCTAATCAGCAGATTAATGCCTACATTAGCTTCAATCTGGTTTGGGACTCTCTATTTGGTTTGATCTACGGAGTGATGTATGTGTTCTGGGTATCGTTATTGTTTAAACCATATTCGCAAAAGTTTGGGGTTTTGAATCTGCTACCATTTGGTCAAGTTGTATTTGATTGGTTGGAGAACTTTGCCTTAGCTAGTCTGTCAAAGCAGTACCTTGCAGACGGCACGATTTCTTCGACGACCGCTCAATTTGCCTCAACTTCCTCAACTATTAAGTGGGCATTTTCCCTACTGGTCTATGGAGTGATATTGGTTGGCATTGTCATGCGAATAGTAGGGGCACTGAAGAGGCGGAGCCAGCACTAGAACCGAATTGGCACAGAGCAAGTGCCACTTTATTGCTTGCAAGTTTTGATGATACAAGTATTAAGCAGTAAGGCAATATAAGCAAAGGTGCTGAAATTATTGGACGAAGTTAGGGAGACAAAGATTCATGCATTGAAATCTGCGTAATTATATAAAAAACTAAATAAATCAACAGTAATAATTGTTATGCATAAGCACTCTGGTACGAATGACGGCTAAATAGTATAATTATAAATATATGAAATATGCATTTGAGCTAAAAAACGTTAAAAAACATTATGGTAAAGTAATAGCCCTAGACGGCGTGACTCTGTCCGCTGAAGAAGGCAAGGTCTATGGAATGCTAGGCCCCAACGGTGCAGGCAAAACAACAATCGTAAAAATCTGAGTACCCTGATAAAGCCAGACAAGGGGGTTGTGAAAGTGGGTGGGATAGATGTTAGCCTAGACCCGTCTAGTGTTCGTAAAACAATCGGACTGGCCGGGCAGTTGCAGCCATCGACGAATTTTTAACTGGGCGCGAAAATATATAAGTCAATTCAAACATAATAAAAAAGCCGTGCCCCGAAGGGCACGGCTTACTGCTAGAAAACCTAGCAGCTCGGCTGAATATTGTTATTCAGCCTGTCAAAAATGTCCTTGACTGCCATCAAATTGGTCTTGTTGGCAGACAGGGTGGAGAAATTAGCGTTGCTGTAGGCCAGCAGCTGGTTCACCGTGATGCAGCTACTATTGTAGCTCACGGTATAACCGGCAAAGTCAGCCCACATGTAGGCGTTGAGTGCCGAGGCAAAGAACTGCGCTCGGAACATCGCTACACCATCGCCACTAGCGTTTGCTAGTTCGAACACGCTCACGTAGTAATTAGCGAGCGTGGTACCGTTGCACGGATTCGGCAACGATAGTACATTGCTAAATGCCGACAAGTTCGTGCACATTCCGTTGCCGTTAGCAAGGATGATGGCCTGGCCGTTCTTGTTATGCCAGAAACCAATCGTCTTGCCATTAGCACCGTAGGTGCAGACCTGTACAGACTCCGAGTCGCTTGCGCCACTGGAGAGCCTGGCAGTATTGTCATATACCTGACAACCACTACTGCCGTACGCAATGGTACGGCTGTAGTTGTAGTTGGTGCTAGAGCAAGTTGTGCCAAGCGTTACCGGTGCGTCGGGTGTGCCACCACGTAATCCAATCTGGTCAGTCACGGTTGTGCAGTCACCGTAAACGGTGGGGCTGACACTACCGAAATCATATCCAGCGGTGGCGGTGGTGGAGTAACCAGGCGAGCCAATGCTGCTCTGTGTCCAAGACACGATTGCAGTATTGGTATTGCTGGTAGTGGGTGTGGCAGTTGCCGACACATCACAGGTGTAATTGAAAGTCACCTGTGAAAGTGCTGCAATGCTACTAGAACCACCAGTCACAACACAGACTGCCCCTAGTGTGGAATCAGCCACACTGACCCCGCTGACAGTTGCGCCGTTGGGGTTAAAGACAGTCACTTCACCACTGACGATGAAGTTGCTATTAGTGCCGGCATCCTTAGTGACAGCAACGCCGTAATTGAACGTTGCTGAGTCGCTGTAGTTACCAACAGCATTATGGCGGTCGACGGTCTTGTCGATTGCGAAGTCATAAGTCTTGCTGTAGCTCGGGTTGGCACTCTTAAGTGCAACCAGGTCCACAACAAGCTTGCGCTTAGCAACCTTGAATGCGTCGTACTTACAATCCGACGGCCGAGGGTTCGGCACATTAGCGCAGATTGCTGCGATGTAGACACCACCAGGGTTGGGGGTATCAGCATAGCCCTGTGCGATTGCATTCGGAATGCAAGCGTTAATTAGCTTCTCGCCGTTAGTCCGGTCAGTGCTGGTTGGGTGGGTGCCAGTATATGACACTACCCCACCGCTTACACTGAAGGTACGGTTAGACCTGAGGTCATTGGAGAGCAAGCCAGCCCCTTCGGGGTTGGACTGCCCACCTGGCTTCAGGATGGCAAAAAACCAGCTACCATTACTGAGTATGGCGCCATCAGGGCCGCCGTTCAAGTACACATCGCACTTGTCACGGTACTGATTAGCGTTGACCGCTTGGCCAAACTTATCGGTCGTGAAGGTCGCGCCACTAGCAGCTCCAGCTATACTGGAAACCACAGCAACACTACTCGCCGCCGAAAGTATGCCTAGCATTAATGATGCAATAGCTTTTCTCATGCTCCTCCTTGGGGATGTGTGAAGTTACAATCCTATGCATCTCCCCCTACATACATAGAAATCTGCGTAATTATATACTAAAAACTAAAATTAATCAACAGTAATAATTGTTATGCATAAGCTCTCTGGTACGAATGACGACTAAATAGTATAATTATCAATAATATGAAATACGCATTTGAGCTAAAAAACGTTAAAAAACATTATGGCAAAGTAATAGCCCTAGACGGCGTGACTCTGCGCGCCGAAGAAGGCAAGGTCTATGGAATGCTAGGCCCCAACGGTGCAGGCAAAACAACAATCGTAAAAATTCTTAGTACCCTGATAAAGCCAGACAAGGGGGTTGTGACAGTGGGTGGGATAGATGTTAGCCTAGACCCGTCTAGCGTTCGAAAGACAATCGGACTGGCCGGGCAGTTTGCAGCTATCGACGAATTTTTAACAGGACGCGAAAATATATACATGGTGGGTCTCTTGTACGGCTTGAAGGCCAAGGAATCAAAAACGCGCACCACAGATATTTTGGAACGACTTAACCTAACGGACGCGGCCGATCGGCAGGTCAAGACCTACTCGGGCGGAATGCGTCGGCGCCTAGACCTTGGAGCTAGTTTGGTTGGGCACCCAAAGATTTTATTCCTAGACGAGCCAACCACCGGCCTAGACCCTCGCACCCGTAAAGAACTCTGGGAGATTATTCGCGACCTAGCAAAAGACGGTACTAGCATCCTACTAACCACCCAGTACCTAGAAGAGGCCGATGAGCTGGCCGACAAGATTGCCGTAATTGATTATGGCAAGGTGATAGCCGAAGGCACTAGCGCGCAATTGAAAGCCAAACTTGGCGGTGACTTGGTGGAGTTTGAAATGACTAACGAGGTTGATTACCGCAAAGCACTGGAGGCTACCAAAGGCATCGGCAAGGGCATTAAGGGTGATGACTTTGAACTAACAATTAAAATACCCGTCAAACACAGTGCGACTGATTTATTAAAAATTACTCAGATTGTAGACCGAGCTGGCGTTAAACCACAAAATATTTCATTACACAAACCAACTCTCGATGATGTTTTCTTGGCCATTACCGGCAAAAAACCAAAGCACCAGCTTCCTAAAAAGCCTAAAAGAGGCAAGCCATAATGACAACTGTACTAGCGGGCTTCAGAGACGGCTGGATTGTAACAAGGCGTAATCTCTTGCGCTATATGCGCTTGCCGCAGCTAGTGGTGATTTCGTCGATTCAGCCAATAATGTTCTTGACTCTGTTTAATTTTGTATTTGGAGGTGCAATTGGCGCGACTGTAGCTGGTAGTGGCCCTTATATCAATTTTTTGTTGCCAGGAATTTTGGTGCAGACTATTTTATTTGGATCACTCCAAACTGGTGTTGGGCTATCACGCGACCTAAATGCCGGTATTATCGATAGATTTCGCAGCTTACCGATGAGTCGAAGCGCAGTACTAACCGGCCGAACATCGGCCGACATTATTCGTAGCTCGCTGGTTGCAATGATACTACTCGGCATGGGCTATGTTTATGGTTTTAGATTTCAAAATGGTGCAGGCGACGCAGTCATGATGATTGCCCTAATACTGGCCTTTGGGTACGCTTTTTCATGGATTGCGGCCTTTGTGGGGCTGGCAGTAAAAGACGAAGAAACCGCTCAGCTAGCAGGATTTTTATTTATATTCCCGCTAACCTTTGCTAGTGCTACATTTGTACCGACCGCTACGATGCCACACTGGCTGCAAGTTTTTGCCAATAACCAGCCGGTAACTTTTGCAGTCACGGCAGCAAGGCATTTTGCCCTCGGCACACCTTCGGGTGGTGCAGAGTGGAAATTGCTAGCCTGGATAGTGGGTATCCTCTTGGTATTTATTCCGCTTTCGATATACTCATATAAAAAACGCAGCTAGGCCTGGGCATTAATTGCTGCTGGCGAGAGTATTAGGTATAGTTTTTAGCCTAGGACCTAGCTTAAAGGTCGGCTTTTTTGGGTAGCTTGAGCTCGATATTGCCCTCGAGCTTTTTGTCGGGGGTGTCGTCAATGCAAGCTTCGAGCTCTTTTTTGATAAGGCTTTTGTCGATGTCTTGGCCAATAAAGACAATTTCTGTGAGAGGCTTTTGATCCCAGTTTTCCCAAACTATCTCGGGCCGTACGCCGACGAGCTGAAATATATACTTGCGGCTATGGCCCTTCAGGCCAAAATCGATAATGCCTTTGGCTCGATAAACATTGGTGGGCAACTTGCGGTTCACAAAATCTTGAAACTTCATAGGGTGCAGAGGTTCTGGGCTGGTCCAAGAATAACTAGTGTATTTTTCGTGTAGATGATCGGAATGGTCGACGGGGTGATCGTCGTGGTCGTCAATGCTTGCATCAATGCTGGGCAGGGCGCGCGATTTGTAGAGGTCTTGGTCGAGTAGTAGCCTAATATCAATTCGGCCTTTGGTTGATTCTAGCACTCTGACTCTGGGATTAAAGCTAGTTATCATTTGGCGGATATCTTTGATTTTGTCTGGCTTTACGAGGTCGACTTTATTGATTACCACAAAATCACAAAACAAGATTTGGTCGCGAGCGATATCGTGCTCGGCAGCGTTTTTTTCAATATTCTCGGCATCGATGACAGTCACGATACCATCTAGCCTAACCTTTTGGCCTAGGGTTGTGCGTAAGGTCAGAGCCAAGTCGCGCGGCTCTGCCAAGCCCGAAGCCTCGATAATAATATAATCAATGTTGCTGCCCTTAAAAACAAACTGGTCGATGGCTTCCTGAAGGTCGAGTGTCTTTAAGCTGCAGCAAATACAGCCACTGGTCAGCTCGAGCTGCTTGTCGCTTTGGCTTTTGATTAATTTGCTATCGATGTTGATATCGCCGAAGTCATTAACCACAACACCGATGTTCATCCCTTCGTTGTGAGTCAGGATATAATTGAGCATGGTTGTTTTGCCGGACCCCAAGAAGCCCTGCAAAACAGTGATTGGTATTTTATTGAATTCTATTATTGGTTTAGTCATATGGTGTATAATTGGATTATACAGGAGGCAACCATGAAACTAAAATTTATTCACAAAGAAAAAATAGCGCGCGACAGCTGGGAGCTGATGTTTGAAAAACCCGACGGCTTCGTTTATGAACCAGGGCAGTATCTAGAGATCAATCTCAAACACCCCAAAGTCGATTCGCGAGGTATTAAGCGTTGGTTTACAATGTCGAGCTCGCCGACAGAGGGCGATATAATGCTAACTACGCGCTTTGTCGATAAGCACTCGAGTTTTAAGCAGGCTTTGATTGATTTGGAGCCAGCTGATGAGATAGAGGCGATTGGCCCGCAGGGAAATTTTTTGTTGCCAAGCGACCATGCTAAGCCGATTGTTTGGATTGCAGGTGGCATTGGCATTACACCATTTAGATCACAGCTAAAATTTTTGTTAGACAACCAACAGATCGATCGAGATATTACACTGATATATTCTAACCGTACCGAACAAGATATATGCTTTGGCGATTTGTGGTCGA
>CAYORQ010000029.1:0-8199 GCA_964406425.1 uncultured Candidatus Saccharibacteria bacterium
GAGCATATTGCCGACCAACTCGGCATAGAAGATGTCCATAGCCAGCTGCTACCCGACCAAAAAGTCCAATTATTATTGGACGAAAAGAAAACCCATAGCCCCGTAGCTATGGTGGGAGATGGCATCAACGACGCCCCCGTACTGGCAGCTTCGGATGTTGGCATCGCACTGGGCGCCAAGGGCTCAACTGCAGCCTCTGAGGCAGCCGATGCAGTGATTATGCAAGACGACCTCGGCCGTTTGCCCGAGCTAGTGGCGATATCAAAAAGGTCGGTCACTATTGCCAAGCAGAGTATTTTTACAGGCATCGGGCTGAGCTCTGTACTGATGGTCTTTGCGCTGTTTGGCTTTATTGTTCCAGTAGTAGGGGCATTGATGCAAGAAGCGATCGATGTTGTGGTAATCTTAAATGCCCTGAGGGCTCGTTTTAGGCCGCGAGCTTAGTTCGGATCCGAATCCAACCTTGCAACATCACCGTATCTATTAGATACTAATAGCTATGAAACTATCTAAGCTATTTACCAAAACAAGCAAAAATATTTCGGCTCAGACCGAATCTATTAATGCCAAGCTGCTAATTAGAGCTGGTTATATTTATCAAGAAATGGCCGGGGTTTATGCCTTTTTGCCGTTGGGTATGAGAGTTATTAAAAATATCGAAAGTATTGTTCGAGTAGAAATCGATAAAATCGGCGAAGAACTTTTGTTGCCGTCTCTCTCGGCCAGGGACCGTTGGCATGCCACTAATCGTCACGATAGCATCGATGTCTTGATGAGCACTAAGCCAGCCAACGAAAAGGCTCTGGCAAAAAGCAATACCGAATATATCCTGAACCCAACCCACGAAGATATCATAACTCCGCTAGCCAAGCACTTCCGCACTAGCTACAAGGATTTTCCATTTGCCCTATATCAAATACAAACCAAGTTTCGTAATGAGCCAAGAGCAAAATCTGGGCTACTAAGGGGCAGGGAATTTATTATGAAAGATCTCTACAGCTTTCACACCAGCGAAGCCGACCTCAATGATTTTTATGAAACTGCCAAGGCTAGTTATGTCACCATCTTTGACAAGCTAGGCATTGGCGACGATACCTATGTTACGCTGGCTTCGGGCGGCGATTTTACCTCTAGCTACTCGCACGAGTTCCAGACTGTGCTAGAAAGCGGCGAAGACACCATATATCTCGATAAGAAAAACAACATCGCTTATAATAAAGAGGTCGCTACACCAGAGGACGCCAAAAAGTTGGGCGTCAATTTCGACGAGCTCGAGCAAGTTAGGGCTAGCGAAGTAGGTAATATATTCCCACTTGGTACTAAGTTTTCAGAGCTTCTAGACTATAAGTATTCTGATGCCGAAAATGCTCAGAACGTAGTCTGGATGGGTAGCTACGGGATCGGAATATCAAGACTGATGGGCGTAATAGTAGAGAAGTTTGCTGACGAGAAGGGCATCGTCTGGCCCAGCCAAGTCGCCCCGTACCAGTACCACATTATTGCGCTCAGTGATGAGGCTAATATTAAGGCCGGCGAGGATGTTTATCAAACACTCGGTGCAGATGCCTGCCTGTTTGATGACAGAACCAGCGCCAGTACAGGCGAAAAATTTGCCGACGCCGACCTGATTGGCTGCCCAATTCAAATTGTAGTTAGCAAAAAAACTCTCGAGCAAGCTAGCGTCGAGGTTATTAGCCGGTCGGGCAAATTCGATAGCTTTATGTGCAAGCTTGGTGAGATCGAAACAATACCTGCTAAGCTAACCCAGCCAAAAAAATAACATAAGCTTGTTAAATATAATTATTACGCTCATACTGGATTTATTAAATAAAGGAGTTTTATGTTAGATTTCATAATTACCAATTGGTTCGGAATTGTTTCGGCTTCGCTTTTGGCGGTTATTGTTGCTGTTGTTTGGCATTCACCACTTGTGCTTGGTAAATTATGGCAAAAAGAAGCCGGCATTAAGTCTAAAGACATCAAAAGCATCCCGATTACAAATTATCTGATTGCTTTACTAATGATACTTTTGACAGCGGTAGTTTTAAAAAGATTCTTGGTTATCACCAACCCCCAGACATTATTTGAGGCAATTAAGCTTTCTATCTGGATCTGGGCCGGCTTTATGGTCACCTATGCTGTGGTTGGGGGAATATTCGAAAAAGTCTCAAAAAAACTGGTGGTAATTGATTTGGCTGGCCAGGTTCTGATACTAATTACAATGATTTCTGTCTTGTATTACACTTAAAACTTATTGAAACTTAACTATTAGAGGAGAAATTTATCAAAGATTTAGCCAACAAAACATGTTTTGCCTGTGAAGGAGGTACACCAGCTATGCCACATGGTGACATCGCCAAATACCTCGCCGAAATCAACAAAGACTGGAAGGTTATAAAGGATCACAGCATTAAGCGCGAGTTTAGCTTTAAGGATTTCAAACAAGCGATGAAGTTCGTTAACAGCGTTGCCGATATTGCCAACCACGAAGGCCACCATCCTGATATTTATATTTTTTATAGCATCGTCCAGATAGAACTCTACACTCATGCCGTCAAAGGACTCAGCGAAAACGACTTTATAATGGCCGCCAAGATAGATAATCTCTAGCATAACTTTCTTTGTCACAATCCCAGCCTAGCTTTCGTTAAAATGGGTGTATAATGTAATTACACCGCTTTTATTGAAGGGAGGTGAAAGGATATGAAAAGACGCAAAGCTTTAAAGCAATTTCGTCGTATGCAACGCAATTTATTGCGCGACCGCCAGGTTGTTGAAGACATACTAGACGAGATGGCTTCAAAATGGGCTCAAAAAGCCGATTCCATTCAAGCCAAAGCCAGACTTGCCAAAGACTTGGCCGTGGGCAGAAACAAAAAGACAAACTAAGGAAGGGGTATGAGTTTTGAGACAAATAGAAGTGTGCTTGTGGGCGATTCTTCGCTAGGGTGATAATTTGCCCAAAAGAATCAATCGTCTACATGCCGTTTTTACTCACAAAATGATTACCCAAGCAGATGCTCCTCTCTTTTGCTATAATAGCCCTATATGACAAAATTGTTTTCATGGAATGTTAATGGCATCAGGGCAGTTATCAAGAAGGGCGAATTTCAGAAATTTCTGAAAACCTATCAGCCCGATATTATTTGCTTGCAAGAGACCAAGGCCAACCGTGAGCAGGTTGAGATAGAAATACCCGGCTATCACGAATACTGGAACTCGGCCGACAAAAAAGGCTACAGTGGCACGGCGATATTTTCAAAACAAGAGCCAATTGGTGTCATCAATGGCATCCCTGAAGCAATAGCAAAAAAATACCATCTAATCGATAGTGAAGATAGAGATAGCAGTACCGAAGGGCGTGTCATTGCTGCCGAATTCGAAAAGTTTTATGTGGTTACGGTCTATACCCCCAATTCGAAAGACGATTTAAGCCGCATACCGCTGCGGCACGAGCACTGGGATCCAGCCTTCTTAGACTACTGCAAGAGCCTCGATAGCAAAAAACCTGTCTTAGTCTGTGGCGATTTGAATGTCGCACATACCCCAGATGACCTAGCCAGACCAAAACCCAATGAAGGCAAAAAGGGCTACACCACCGAGGAGCGAGCTGGGATTGATAATTTCATTAAGTCTGGGTTTATTGATACGCTCAGAATCTCTAGCAAGGGCAATGGCTACTACACCTGGTGGACCCATTGGGGTAATGCCAGAGCCAACAATGTCGGCTGGCGTATCGACTATTGGCTGGCTAGTGCAAGGCTGAAGGGCAAAATTATCTCCGCCAAAATTCACCCCGAACAAATGGGCAGCGATCATTGCCCGGTGTCGGTAGAAGTCGCCATATAGTGCGCTATCTAGTGGCTATTCCGTTGTCAGAAGCTGAGGCCGGGCCTTTTATAGATTTGCGCGACAGCTACCGGCATTATGCACCGCGCTGGAAGCTCACACTGGGGCCACACATTACCATCTGTCGCCCTCGAGAGGCTTTGATGCCGGTCGGCAGAGCCATTGAGCTATTTAATAGCACAGCACAATACCAGCACTTCTCACTAGCGTTTAGCAAAATCGGTGCTTTTATTGGCAAACGAAATAGTGCGGTTTATTTCGAGCCAGACAGCCATTGGCCTTTTGATGAAGTTCGGAAATTATACCAGTCTACTGCTCGGCAAATATTAAAAAACGGCAACGAGGAGTGGGCTTTTCACGCTCATTTGACGCTTATCAACAGATTGACTGCCGAATCAGCCCAACAGCTGCTTGACGAATTGGAATCTCCGAGCCTCAAAGCCGCACTGAGCTTTATGGGTGATCCGTTTCGATTCGATAAGGTCTGCTTGTATAAAAAAGAAGCTTCGGATAGTAGTTGGCAAGAAATAGCTCAAAACAAGCTTTCTTAAGCCAGCTCCTAAAAAAAGCCTTGAAAAAAATACTTTTATAAGCTATAATTCATACTCATCATGGCAAAAAATACCAAGCGACAAATTACTATACTCCGAAACAAAGCAACTGGCAGCAGGTACTACACCGCCAAAAACACTTTGAATACCCCAGACAAGCTTGAATTCAAGAAGTTTGATCCCAAAACCCGCAAAGTCGAAACTTTTGTAGAAGTTAAAGCCAAATTTAGCTAATTAGCACCATTGGCTTTCTTTGCCGAATAGAACTTATACTTTTTAGATTTACTAATCTTTGCTAAACTATAACAATGAAAAAAAATCTACCTACAATCATATTTACCGCCTTAATCGTTTTGGTCGCAGGCCTGGCAATCTATGCTATCTCCCGTCCTGAAGACAAAGCTAGCACTACCACCAAAAGCACCACACAACGAGCTAAGGTCGAGGCCGATGTTGCCAAACTAAGCTCAGGCAACTCTTTGGGGCCTGCTGACGCCAAGGTAACTCTTAGTGAGTTCGGAGATTACCAGTGCCCAGCCTGTGCGCAATACCACAAACTAATTAAAGACGATATAATTCCGAAATACAGCGACAAATTAAAGTTCGTTTTTCTTAATTATCCACTTGTAGATATTCATGCTAACGCCCAAACTGCCGCCCAAGCTGCCGAAGCTGCTGCACTACAAGGCAAATTCTGGGAGATGCACAATATACTCTATGAACGCCAAGACGACTGGAGCAAACAAAAAAACCCACAGCCAAAATTCGAAGCTTACGCTCGTGAGCTAGGCATCGATGTGGATCTGTTCAAAAAAGATTCTGATAGCCAAAAAGTAATCGACCTAATAAATCAGCAGGCTGGTCTGGGGGATGCATTTAAGCTCAAAGGCACACCTAGCTTTTTTGTAAATGGCACAGCAGTAGTACTTAAGGCCGGATCCGGCGATCTTATTGAAGCCATCAACAAAGCCCTAGCCCAGTAGATTTGTTTTTTTAGCTCAAGCAGTTATACTATTAGCTATACTTAAGCTAGGAGGTAAAATGGCAAAAAAATACGGACATGTAATAGAATTTTACGGAGAGACCTGCCCTCATTGCATAGCAATGAAGCCAATCATCGATGCAATAAACTCATCAACAGGTGCAAAAATAGAGCGCCTTGAGGTCTGGAACAATGAAGAGAACGCCCGTAAGATGGAATCACACTCCAAAATAATCGGTGAGGCCTGTGGTGGGTTTGCTGGCGTCCCTGCTTTTGTGAATGTCGATACCAATCAAGCCTTGTGCGGCGCCCACGACAAAGAAGATATCATTAGGCTACTCGAAGGTGAGGATTGTACAGATAATGTTTGCAAGCCACATACCAAAAACCACTAAAAGCTGAAATCGTAACAAGAAGCTGTTATAATTGTAAACATAAATACTATGAAGAATAAAAAAGCTCAAGCAAAACATAAACAGCACACACACCACCAAGCTCCAAAGCCACCATCGAGGTTTTTATGGATCATGGAAGCGGTGCTGGTCAGCTTGGCCGTATTTGCAGTGCTTTCGATTATGCTGATTCTGTACCTGGCTGCTACCAACCATCGTAAGGCTCAGCAAGCGGTTGCCTTTGTGACCGGTATTGTACCAACAGACAATGCTAGCTCGAACTACAAGAAAGTTCACTCGACGCTCGGTTTTGAGCTGAGTATTAATAACCAGCTGTTAGAGGCTGAGGGTATCATTGTCGGATTGACAGGTGAAAAAACTGCCAAATCTTCCGAAGAAGCTTTTACGCCAGCCAGCTTTAGCACCATCAATGTTTATAAAAAAGCTAATACCTCTGCTCCAGTTCAAAGCCTAGCACTAGCTAGATCTACTTACTTGAGCATGGTCACGAGCTCCAAAAAGACTATTATCGAGGATCTCAAAACTAAATATGGCACCTCACAAACAGACCAAAAACTAGCCTCTCTCTTTTTTGCACCGGTTAGTGACAAGAACCAAACATATAGCTTAGTTAGTAGCCAGGAAGTCACAGTGGGAGGCAATAACTATACTAAAAATACTTACGAGGTTACCAATAACGATTCGCTAAAATTTAAAACCAAGCAAACCGATTACATTACCATGCAAAACGGCAGACCTTATAAAATTTCACTTTACGAAAACGCCGGCGCTGACCCTAGCGACCTCCCACTATTTAGTAGTGTTATAGATTCAGCTAAGTTCTACCCTGTAGAGAGCTCAGCGACGCTCAGCAGAATTGACGCTCAGCCCAAGCAAGATATTTTTCGCAACTTTCTTGTGTCAGTCGCCTACGGAGCCAAAAAACCAATATCTAATCAGCCAGAAATACAGGTAGTTGCTAAAAATCAGCCGGCAGTAGTTAAGATTCTAACGGCCTATTGTGCAGACTTTACCATAAAGCTTGGTGCAGTTACTCAGGACTTTATAGGAGGCTGTACCCTATCTACGGGCTCAGGCTTCATACTAACACCAGACGGGTATGTAGGCACCAACGGTCATGTTGTTACATCTACCGCAGATCAAGCACTCGAATCTAGTCTGTATTTTGGTAACCTCCCAATCATTAGGAGTTATCTAGATTTTTTGGTAAAAATCAGAGCTACCGACCAACAAACAGCCAATGAATTTTATGCAGCTATTAAGTCTGGCAACCCCAAGGCACTCGAAGCACTAATTGGAAGCCTAGGCAATCTGAACGGATTGCTCATCGCGACTAACAAGGAAAAGAGTCTTTATTTAGCCCAGCTATCAAATCAACCATTCAGTGCGATAGAAGGAGCCTCCGTATCGGACCTCGCCAATATCAGTAGCTACAAAACGAACAGCACTATCGTTGAGGCTAAACTCGTTGGTTCTAACTATAATTCAGAAGATAAGTATAACCCCATGGGATTTACTAAGTCTGATGTGGCGATCTTGAAGCTCGCTCAAGGCAACAACTACCCCACGGTTAGCCTGGGGAGTATCGACAGCTTGACTCAAGGTAGCCCAATTACCGTGGTGGGCTTTCCGGGTGTGTCCGAAAACGAACTTGTCGATAATAGTACAGTACCCCCAACCTCTACTGTTGGCATAGTTAGTGGCATTAAGGATGCCAAGGGATCGAGCTATAAATTAATCCAGACAGATGTCGGTATTGCACCGGGTAATTCTGGTGGGCCAGGGTTTAATAGTGACGGAGAAGTCATCGGGGTGGCCACTTACGGCCTGACAGACCCCGCAGCAGCCGGTACGACGATAAACTTCCTGAGAGATATACAAGACATTAAGGGCCTTCTAGATAAAAGTAATATTGTTCTTCCATCGGCACCATCTGGAACTCAAAAATTATGGGAACAGGGCCTAGAAAAGTTTTCTAAAGCCTATTACACCGGGGCTATTGCTGATTTTAACAAAGTCAAGCAATCGTACCCACAGCACCGACTAGCAGATGAGTTTATTGCTAAGGCAGAAACAGCTAAAAAAGACGGCAAAGAAGCTACACCCCCAGAGGTTTACTTGACGATTGTAGTAGTTGTGGTGGCGGTCATAGTTATACCGGGCATCGTGCTCTTTATATATGTCATTCATCACCGAAAAAGACGAGATGTGCATGCAGCTTATATGCAGCAAGGCGGTATAATGCCAGCACCTCCAACACCACCTCCAGCACCAACTCCACCAGTAGCACCATCTCCACCGCCACCACCAGCAACACCAATGTCGCCGCCTCCTCCACCACCCGCAACACCAATGTCGCCGCCTCCTCCACCACCGCCCCCCGCAGCACCAATGCCTCCTCCTC
>CAYORQ010000030.1:0-7928 GCA_964406425.1 uncultured Candidatus Saccharibacteria bacterium
TTCAGCTCATCAACTTGTTTTTGAAGTTTCTGAATCTGCTCATCCTGGGCTTTTTTGTCATTTTTGGCTTGATTGTTCATATAGTACCAAGTGCCGCCAACGGCAATGATGGCAAGAATGATTACAATAACTAATGCAGTTATTGGGCCCTTGCCTGGTTTTTTAGTTTGAGCAGCTGCTTGGTCGTGTTCGTGCTTAGCTTTGTCTTGATTATTATTTTCCATAATTATCCTTATTTAATAACTATAAGTATAATACCCCTATAAAGAAGTTGCAACAAACTAGCCTTTTTTGATTAGATCCATAAAAACACTCGACGGTATCGAGACCTTGCCAATTTGCTTCATACGAGCCTTACCCTTCTTTTGTTTTTGAAGTAGCTTCTTTTTGCGGGTAATGTCTCCGCCATAGAGCTTGGCCGTGACATCTTTGCGGACCGCCGAAATCGTTTCGCGGGCAATAAACTTAGCCCCAATCGCCGCCTGCACGGCGACCTCGAAGTTTTGACGCGGTATCAGTTGCTTGAGTCGTTCGCACAAATCTCGACCATAATTATCGGCTTTGGAGCGGGCGATGATTGCGCCCAGCGAATCGACTTTTTCGCCAGCTAGCAGTATATCGACCTTCACCAAATCACCGACTTCGTATCTGTCCCAGTCGTAAGCTAGTGAAGCAAAGCCGGAGGTTTGGCTTTTGAGAGCATCGTAAAAATCTGTAATAATTTCAGCCAAAGGAGCCTCAAAGCCTATCACTGCACGGGTTTGGTCGAAGTACTCGAGCTTGGTTTGGCGGCCACGAGCCTCAACTATTAGCCCTAGCACTGGGCCGATGTACTCAGATGGAGTGACGATTTCGCCTTTTACCCAAGGCTCGGCGATGGTAGCGATTTGTGATTCGTCTGGCAGTGCACTGGCTTGCTCGACCATCTCGACCTTGCCATTTGTGAGGCTCACCTGATAGCTCACGCTAGGGCTAGTCACAATAAGGTCTAGGTCAAATTCTCGCTCCAGACGCTCCTTGATGATTTCTAGGTGCAGCAACCCCAAGAACCCAATCCTGACCCCAAACCCAAGAGCCACGGAGTTTTCGCTGGTATATGATAGCGAGGCGTCATTGAGCGAGAGCTTATCGAGCGAGTCGGTGAGCTTGGGGTATTCCTCTTGGCTGGTCGGGTAGAGGCTGGCAAATATCAGCGGCTGGACTTTCTTGTATCCCGGCAACGGCTGGCTGGCGCTGTTGGCAGTTAGGGTTACTGTATCGCCAACCCGAGCAAACTGAACCGACTTAATGTTGGTTGTGATAAAGCCGATTTGACCCGGTCCGAGGCTGGGATCTTCGACTCTGGCTGGTGCCAGGTGCCCGACCTCTAGGGCCAGCGAGTCGCTCTTGGACTGCATCAGGGTTATTTCGGAATTGGTCGATATTACTCCGCTAACTACTCGTACATACAAAATAACACCACGATAGCCATCGTAAACCGAATCGAATATTAACGCTCGGGTTGGGCCGTCATCTTTGTCTGGTGGGCGAACATCGGCTATGACCCTATCTAGCAGTTCTGCTACCCCTTGGCCGGTCTTGGCCGAAATACTTCCGACTGTCGCTGGGTCTATACCCAGTAGCTTGCCAATTTCCTGAGCAACGCGCTCAGGCTCGGCGGCCGGGAGGTCTATTTTGTTCATGACAGGTATAATTTCGAGCCCGGCCTCGATAGCCATATAAACATTGGCCAGCGTCTGAGCCTGAATGCCTTGGCTAGCATCGACGACAAGTATTGCACCTTCTACCGCCTCTAGCGATCGGCTAACTTCGTAGCTAAAATCGACATGCCCGGGTGTATCGATGAGGTTTAGCTCGTGACCTTTCCACTGCATACGAGCTGGTTGAAGCTTAATGGTAATTCCCTTTTCACGCTCGAGCTCCATTGTATCGAGCATTTGGGCCTTCATGTCGCGCTTATCGACCGTGCCGGTAATTTCCAGTAGCCGATCGGCCAGAGTGCTCTTGCCGTGGTCTATATGGGCAATGATACAAAAATTTCTGATTTCATCCACGTCTAAAAAATCTTCCTTAAGTTGCGCCTAACGATTCTTGATACGGTCGAAACCTCTTGAACTCTCAATGCTTTGGCCGCAATAAGATATGTCAAAAGCCCAACAATACTAATTAGTAAAAAGTCCGGGGCCAGCTGTAAAAACCCGACTTCGCCTTTATAGAGCGGCAACCAGAATCGGACCATAAGATACATCACACCGCCCATCGCCAGCGATGCAAGTGTAATTCTAATGGCAGATTTGAAGATTGACTTAACACCATAATCGCCCATTTTGAATCTGAGTAGTACCAACAAAATAATTAGCTCGATAGATCCCGATATAGACAGTGCCAACCCAAGGCCCGACACGCCGTACATTTTTGAAAGCGGAATACTGATGGCGATATTAAATGCTATTGTTCCAAGACTAACAAAAAGTGGCGTCTTGGTGTCTTCGAGGGCATAAAAGAACCTCGCAACCATAAAAAATAAACTCTGTGCAACAATCGAACCGGCGAGCCATCCGAGCGTATCGGCAGTGGCCTGATCACTAAAGCCAAACAAAATTCGTACTATATAACCGCGCATCACGATAGCAATAATAGCCGACGGAATAACCAAAAACATCAGTAGGCTCATATCCCTAACGATTGCTGCTGGGAGCTTAGATTTATCCTTACTCCCAGCGGCACGAACTAAGCTTGGAAAAAACGCCGTACTCATGGCGGCACCGAATAGCACCACCGGTACGTTTTTTAGGTTGTTAGCATAATAATAAGACGACATACTACCAGCCGAGAGATTGGAGGCAATGGCTGTTTGGATTATCCAGTTGACTTGATCGATAGCCAAATCCAGCGAGCGCGGTATCATTAGTTTAATAATTTTTATGACGCCTTTGTTTCTGAACTGCATCGTAAACTTGTACCTATAGCCGACCCCAAATACGCCCACAAATTGCAGCGCAGCTTGTAGCGCTGTACCAAATGCCACACCGACAGCAACTCCGTAGATTGGGTTATTATCAAATAACTGACTAAAGTATAAGATACCAATTATAATACCGACATTATAAAAAATGCTTGAAAAAGCATAGATCAAAAACCTATTAAACGACTGCTGGATGGCACCAAAGGTGCTAGATATCACAAAAAATATCGGAGTAACGAGCATAATTCTAGTAATATTTACTGTCAGATCGTGGCGGTATGTATCGAAGCCGGGTGTTAATAGGCTGACTAGTGGGCTGGCAAATATGAATGCCAATATGGAAGCAACCCCAACTGCCAAGAGCAGTATATTGAGTATTGAATTGGCAACCTCCCAAGCTTCTTTTTGCTGCTTCTTTTCGAGGTAACCAATAAAGACTGGTATAAACGAAACCGCAAAAGCACCAGATACCAGCAGCGTAAATAACAAATCAGGTATTCTAAATGCTGCTGTGTAGGCATCGGTTTGTGGGCTAACTCCAAAATTACTGGCTAGTAGCCTGTCGCGGAACAATCCTAGTACTCTACTTAGAAAGTACGAAAAAGAAATCAAGAACGCGGCCATACCCATGGTCCGCGTTTTGTTGATTTTGTTTAAGAAATCCTTCATAGAAAAGTTATTATACTACCTAGATTACTTTTTAGATTCTTTAAAAGCTGCTTCCATTAGCTTTTCGAAGTCCTTGCCCTCGATAGTTTCTTTTTGAAGCAGAGTTTCGGCAATCAAATCTAGCTTTGACTTATTTTTGGCCAAGGTATCTTCGGCTTTTTTGGTGGCCTCATTGATAATCTTCTCGACTTCTTGATCGATTTTAGAGGCTATCTCTTCAGAATAATTTTTATCTTGCGATATAGAGCGCCCCAAAAATACTGAACCCTGCTCCTCGCCGAAGAATCGGTTCTTGAGCGCCTTACTCATGCCATACTCTGTAACCATTCTTCTGGCTAGGCCGTTGGCGTGCTTAAGATCGCTCTCGGCACCGGTGGTAATATTCTCTTCCCCAAAAATCAGCTTTTCTGCCGATCGGCCTCCTAGTGACATTGCGATGTCGTCTTTAAAATCAGCCAGCGAGTGGAGGTGCTTGTCCTCCAGTGGCAGGCTCCAGGTAACGCCTCCAGCCATTCCCCGGCTAACAATAGAAACCTTATGCACGGGGTGACAATTCGGTAGCATGTGCCCTAGTAGGGCATGGCCGGCCTCGTGGAAAGCAGTGATCTTTTTTTCTTTATCGCTGAGGATGTGGCTCTTGCGCTCTGGCCCCAAGGCGATCTTTTCGACAGCCTCATGGAAGTCAGATTGAGTGATTTTTTTACGGTTAGAGCGGGCTGCAAAGATAGCAGCTTCGTTGGCAATATTAGCCAGGTCAGCACCAGATACACCTGGTGTTTTGCGGGCAACTTCCTTAAAATCGACGCTGTTGTCGAGTGGCTTTTTAACAGAGTGGACTTCGAGTATTTCTTCGCGGGCCTTCATGTCTGGCAAATCGAGTGTTACGCGTCGGTCAAATCTGCCAGGTCGGAGCAATGCTGGGTCTAAAACATCTGGGCGATTAGTCGCGGCAATTACAATTACATTAGTGCCCTGCTCAAAGCCATCCATCTCGACCAAGATTTGGTTTAAGGTCTGTTCGCGTTCGTCGTGCCCGCCACCTAGCCCAGCGCCACGCTGACGGCCAACGGCATCGACCTCGTCAATAAAAATGATGCATGGGGAGTTTTTCTTGGCTCTAGCAAAAAGGTCGCGTACTCGACTAGCACCAACACCCACGAACATCTCCACGAATTCTGAGCCAGAAATACTAAAGAAAGGCACATCGGCTTCGCCAGCTACAGCACGGGCGAGTAAGGTTTTGCCGGTTCCAGGGCTACCAAAAAGCAGCACCCCTTTTGGTATTTTTGCACCAAGGGCTTCAAACTTGCCTGGATACTTCAGAAATTCAACAATTTCCTGGAGCTCAACCTTAGCCTCTATTGAACCAGCTACATCCTTGAACTTAACTTTGTTTTTTTCCATTCCAAAGACTCTGGCTTTGGATTTGCCAAAGCTCATGGCTTGGTTGTTGCTGCCTTGAGCCTGTCGCATGATGATATAGAAAAACCCAATAATAAAAATTATCGGTAGTATCGCCAGTGCGATATCGAACCAACGGCCAGCTCCGTCGTCAGGATTTTTGGCCTCTACCTTAACTTTGCTGTAATCGACACCGAAGTCGCTAAGACTCTTAAACGATTCTTTGTAAGATTTTTGCTTAGTACCATCTTTGAGATTAACAATAATTTGGTCGCCAGTAACTTCAATTGAGTCTACTTTATCCTGTTTGATTCCGTCTAAAACCGAGCTGAAAGGCACTGCTACTGGAGTCTTGCCCAGCGTGGAGCCCCTGCCCATTAGAGCTACCAGCGATATCAGTACCGCTATCGAGATTATTAGGTACCATGCATTTTTAGGGATCTTTTTCATATTCTATATTACCTCACAAGTTAAGTATTGATAATTATCAGCCGTATTTTCAAAAAATTTTCGATTTTTGACCAAATTCGGAACCCACACAATCTCGTTACTGGCCGTAACCACAACAGGCCAATGGCCTCTGATGTGCCGGGGTATTTTTGCGTCTACAAAAATATCTTGTAACTTCTTCGTGCCCTTCATACCAATCGGGCCAACTCTGTCGCCGGCCTGGCGGTACCTAACATATAGTTTTTGGTTGGGTATTTTTATGCCAGCTCTAGAATCGGTGTTGATGGCTACTTTGAACAAATCATTTTTGAATGGTTTTTTGGCGCTCAAAACATGAAGTGTATCATTAGTGTTTTCAGAGTAGTTTTGCGGCTCTGAAGTGATTACAAACTTATCATAGGTGTTGACCAGTTGCAAGCCACCAGGCAGCGGCATTTTGGACCCAGATGAAGATGTCTCGACAAATTTAACTGCTTTGGCGATATTGGTTTTAGTCAAGCTGTGGCTGGGCTGAAGTCTTTTTATAAGAAAGACTAGTAGGCTCTTTTGTACAACAGCCGGAAGATGAGCAAATTGCTGGCCGTCAAACTGGATTGAGTTTTTATCTTCATAATCCACCATCTGGTCGGCAAGTCGCGAGAGGCCAGCGTTGATTCTGACATTAATCTCGCTCAGGCTGGCAAGCCGGCGATTCATATTATGATGAAAGTTTTTGTATTTGATACTAGCATGGGGCAATAAGATATTGCGAACAAAGTTTCGGCTGTAGCCAACATCGTTATTGGAGCTATCCTCTCTGTAGGCTAGCTTTAGCAGATTAGCATATACGATTAGCTCTGGCTTCGAAAACGCCAGTAGCGGCCTAATGATATTGCCACGGCGTGGTTTTAGCGCGACCATTCCCTCCCTATCGGCTCCTCTGATGGTATTAAATATCGCTGTCTCCAGAAAATCATTATTGTGGTGAGCCGTCACGACATAATCGTAACCCGTATCACGCCTGATGAGCTCCAAAAAATCGTATCTAGCTTTGCGCAAGGCAGCCTCAGAAAAGTCGCTGTATTCGTACTTACCCAGATAAAACTGGTGTCCGTACTGGTCAGCTAGTACTCCGACTAGCATGGCATCGGTACTAGCATCTGGGCGCATCCCGTGGTTATAGTGAGCCACGGCGAGTTTCCAGCGGTATTGATCGGCTAGGGCGCTCAATAAGCTCAGTAGTGCCACCGAATCAACGCCGCCAGACACTGCAACCAGAATTTTGCTTCCAGCTGGCAACAGCTTGGTGCGCGCGAGATGTTTGTGTAATTCATTTAGCATACTTACCATTGTAGATGAATTTTGCGATATGATGAAGTGTATATTGACTATTTATCAGATTGAGGTTAAAATAATATGTGTTTAACGCGGGGTAGAGCAGTCCGGTAGCTCGTCAGGCTCATAACCTGGAGGTCGCAGGTTCGAATCCTGCCCCCGCTACCAAGAAAACAGACATCAACTGAAAGGTTGGGTCTTTTTTATTTGTAGCCCTATAGCTATAGTGTTGCAGCTTGTGCTATTTGAATTAGTATACGCTGGGCGGATGCATCATTATAGGTTAAGGCATCTTGTGGCTGGCTAATACCAAATTTATAGATTTTTAAATCTTGGCGTACTGTTAGTACAAAGTCTCGAGAATTAGAGATAGCAGCATCAGTGGCTTCGTAGCTAGCACTGTCCCCTAGTCCTTCTACGCTAGAACCTGCAGTAGTATTGTACTTTTGGGATGCGTCTAGGTTAGCCTGGTTAGCGTATGTACCCCGGTCTATAGTGAAACTATTAGTGGCTGTGGCACCTGCCGCGAATGGATAGACGCATGTCTGAGCTACGTCACCTTTGCCAATATCTACTACACCCGTGTCGCTTGGGCCCTGAAGGTTTGCCGCTGGAGTGCCGAGAAGCGACTTGATAGTATCTTTAGTAACGCCAAAGCATGAACCCGAGCCTTTTTCAATGGTGTCTTTAGCTACCAGTTTATTGTCCGGGGTACTAGTGTTTTTTGTGTTCATGCGGCCAACTACAAACCAACCAACTAAGCCTATGATTCCAATAAATACTATTACTATGATTATCTCTACAATTGTAAAGCCAGACTGTTTTTTATTCATTTTTTGGTACTCCTTGATTATGTTTATAATTAGTAGTTTATGTACCAATTGTAGCATTTACTGATTAAGTTATCCAACCGCGCAATTCAAACTTCCAGTCTTAAAATGCTTGTACCTAAAGATGCTAAAAAGCCGATACCCCAGATGTAAACCTTGACTGGCGTCGAGTAGAATAAAAAAACAAGCGGCCAATTTAGTGCAGTTTATGGCAAATACATTTATAATGTTCACAGAAACCGTAGCAGAATTTGATAAAATTATGCGATGATTAGAGATTTTTCTCTTCCACGATGGAA
>CAYORQ010000031.1:0-7872 GCA_964406425.1 uncultured Candidatus Saccharibacteria bacterium
GTCGTGAGTTCGGTCAGCAAGCTCAGCTGTAGCTAAGGATTATGATTATAAAAAGCCAACTGGTCTTCTTAAGCCAAAAGATACTTCGGTGCCTTACAAGCATATGATGGCCGGCTTTGTTATAATAAAGACTATGATCAAAAAAATCTTAATCGTTGACAACTCGATACACAAAAAGTGCGATAGGTGCAGCCAATTTCATCGGCATTTTAACCCTAAAACTAGTGTAATTCATTCGGCCGATAGAGCTCTGCCTAAAAACGTTGAGGCCTACAGCCATATCATTCTGACTGGCTCGGCCGATAGCGTCAATGAACTTAGCAGGGTTTATGCCAGGTTGCGCCCCTTTATTCTTAGAGTCAAAAAAGCCGGTATACCAATGCTGGGTATCTGCTATGGCTTTCAGGCAATCGCGGCGGCGCTATCCGATGTTGAAGCAATAGATCACTACCAACACGCCGAGATTGGCTGGACTAAAATTTATACTACCAAGCAATCAACGCTTTTTAAAGATGTTCCAAAATCGTTTTACGCCCTAGAAAACCACACCTCTTCTGTAAGGTACCTCCCTGAAGAGCTAATTAAGACAGCCGAATCCCAACGAAGGTACATTCAAGCCTTCGAGCACCAATCTAAGCCGATATTTGGAGTGCAGTTTCACCCCGAAGCCACGAGCTACCGTGGGCTACAAATAGTGGCACGCGGATTAAAGCGTAGGGCACCACTGGGTTGGTTTACCGGAATCTCCAAACCAGCTAGCTTCAACCCAGAAATACCCGAAAAGATTATTCGTAACTTTTATAATTCCACCAAACAAAAACCTAGCTAGCAGAGTGCTCTTCTTCAATAAGCTTGAGAATTCGATTGAAGATCTTCCTTCCGTCGCCATCAATTTTTTCACGCTCAGGGTGAAACTGAACGCCCCATATGGGTTTAGTTTTGTGCCTAATAATCTCTGCCCCTTCATCCGAAGCCGCTACACAAACTAGGTCTTTTTGGAGTTCGGTGATGATCCAGCGATTTGACTGAAAGACCATCGCCCTGTCATGGCCACCCATCACCTTGCTGCGACGAACTGCGACAATCGGAAAGAGTCCTTTACGGAGATTCTTGAACTGCCTATGCAAGCTTGCGCCATAGGAGTAGCCAATAATCTGGCAACCCAGACAAATACCGACAATTGGTTTTTTGGATGTCTTGACCAGTTTAATCTGGGCCTCATAAAGATGGGCAAAGTTCTTTAATGAGCGTTTTTTACCTTCAAACAGTATTCCGCCACCAGATAGCACAATTACATCGTAAGGTTTGGTATCGAATCCGCCGACTGCATCATAATTGATAGTGGTCAGATCATGGCTTCGTAGTAAGTTGGCAAGCCTGTTTTTGTAATATGTGTTGTTATTTACTAATAGTACTTTCATGGGCTTCGTATCTGAATATTATTATGTCAGGATACCATAAATTAGCTTTATTGCAAGCAGTTTTTTAAGCACCTACTTTATCACGCTTGCGCCTTTTGGGTACATGGTTTTCGGCGTACTCGATTATTTTACCGGCAATATCTTGCTTGGTAACCTCTTCAATTGCAGCTAGCATCGGGAAGGCATTTACCTCCATTACTAGTGGGCCTCTCTCAGCTTGAAGCAAATCGACTCCGGCAATGTCGAGGTTCATGGCCTTGGCAGCTCCGAGTGCCATCTGCCGCTCAGCTCGAGTCAGCTTAATAGGCGTGCCTTGGCCGCCGAGGTAGATATTTGAACGGAACTCGCCTTCTGGAGCCTGGCGCTTCATAGCACCAACAATTTTACCATCGACTATAAAAACCCTGACATCACTTCCGCCCGATTCTTCGATAAACTCCTGGATTAAGATATTCACTTTCTGAGAGTAGAAAGCCTGAATAATGGCCTTGGCGGCACTTCTGGTTTCGGCTAACATCACACCCATGCCTTGGCTTCCTCGAGCAACTTTTACTATTAGTGGTGCTCCGCCGACCATTGCAATTAGCTCATCACTAGAGTCGGTGCTGTTAGCTACGACTGTCTTAGGAATATCAATATCGTGTCTGGCCAAGAGCTGCATGCTGCGGAGCTTGTCTCTGGTTCGGATAAACGCCAACGACCCGGTCGTCGAGAACACATTCATCATTTCAAATTGACGAATAATGGCACTACCATAGGACTGGCTAATAATTGATATGCGAGGGATTATTGCATCGATGCCCTCTAGGGGTTTGCCTTCATAATATACCTGGGGCTTACTCTTAACGACATTACAATAACATCTTGTATAATCAATTATCTTAGCCTGGTGGCCTCTTTTCAGAGCTGCTTCGAGCAGTCGATCGGCACCGTTTTTTCGATTAGGTCTTGATAGAATCACTATCTTCATAGTGCCTCCTTTCTATTAACTTATGCTCTAATTTTAATTCATAAATGCAATAAAGCATAGAATATTGTTGTGCGTTGTAATTTTACAGATTAAAGTGCTTAAAAGTCAACCCTATTTTTGGCCTGCTGCTTAACAAATTAATCCATAAAAATACCAGGCAGTAGGCAGGCAAAGCTAGTATCAGCTATCTTTTGGCTTTTCCAACCAGTATATAACTAGCCACCAACCACAACAACAAACCAGAAAGTGAAACTAGGCGCATATTATATGCAATTGCAGCCAGATTCTGTTCAGTTACTAGCCTATTAAAGCTACTATCACCTAGCAGTGCTAGGCCGTAGCCAATTAACACAAGCCCAACCAACAGGCCGGCGATAACTGATTTGATCTTGCTCTTGGGCCACTTAGAATCTCGAAGATTTTTGCCTAACAGGCATGTCATTATAGTCACAGCCAGCAGGGCTATCGATATGCTGGATTGACTCAGAAAGCTAACTTTGGTTGCCGCTAACTTTGCGATTGGCTCAGACAGCTGTGTGCTGGCCAGAATACCCACAAATGTACCTATCGCCAAGCGCTGGGATTTTTCCTCGCCCAAAACAAAGCATACGGCAGCAGAGCCGATAATAATTGTAAAAAAAATTATATCAAAACCTATGTTCATAATTATTAAGCTTAGAAGCTAGTATATTACTTTATGCTCTATTCACCTAAAATTACCAGAACTTATGCTTCTTATTGGACTTATTGAACTCTTCTAGCAACTCTTTTTGCTTAGTATTTAGCTTAGTTGGTATCTCGATCTCGACTACCACGATATGATCGCCGTATTTATCAGTATTAACTATTGGCATACCCTTGCCCGATATTTTAAAGACTTTATTGGGTTGAGTGCCGGCAGGTATTTTGAGAGTCGCCTTGCCGCTAATAGTCTCGACGGGGTAATTCACGCCTAGAGCAGCATCTGCCATACCGATAGTGATTTTAGATATAATACTGCTACCGTCGCGCTCAAACCGGCTGTCTGGCCTAACTTGGACTCGCACATACAGGTCGCCGCGCATCCCCTGCTTGTTGATTTCTCCTTTGCCCTCAAGCTTAATAGCTTGGCCATTGTCGATTCCGGCAGGTATTTTGATTTTGACATCCTCTTGCTTGCGGCCACCCGATTTGTGGTCGGCAATGCGCAGGCTCAGCTCTTTGGTAGATCCATTAATGGCATCATCAAAGTCGATTGTTATAACTACCTCGACATCGCGAGTGCGGTTTTGTTGGCCTCGAAAAAACATATCAAAGATGTCGTTGATACCGCCACCTCCACCGCCGCCAAAATCAAATCTGATTTCGTTGGGGTCAAAGCCTTGACCGCCCTGGAAGCCAGCGAACGGATTACCTCCGCCGTAGCCTCCACCACCAGCCTGGTCGGCACCGGCCGAATGGCCGAATTGGTCGTAGGCTTGGCGCTTGGATTCGTCTTTTAAAACCTCATAGGCCTCATTGGCTTCCTTAAATTTAGCCTCGTCGCCTCCGCGATCAGGGTGCAACTCAACAGCTTTTTTGCGAAAAGCTTTTTTGATTTCATCTTGAGTGGCACCTTTTGAGATACCTAGTACTTCGTAGTAGTCGCGTTTGTCCATGGCTTATAAAAAAGCAGTAGCTTCAAGAGCTACTTCGTGGTTTCCTTGTCATCAACAACTTCGCCTTCTTCGGCCTCTTTGTCTTTTGGGTTGGTCTTTTTGCTATTTGTTGCGTCAGCTTCGTCGCCTTCATTGGCTTTTTTATCGCTATCGGCAGAATCTTCAGGCTTTTGTTCCGCTTCTTCTTTGTACATCTGCTCGCCAACCTTCATGAGTTTGGTATTGAGATCATCTGTCAGCTTCGTGAGCTCATCGATATCTTCGCTGTCTTTCTTTTCTTTAAGTGCAGCGACGGCATCAACAACAGGCTTTTTATCGTCATCACTAACCTTATCGCCAGCATCAACAAGAGTTTTCTCGGCGGTATAGATAAGTGTATCGGCGTGGTTGCGGGCCTCAACCATAGCTTTGGTTTTCTTATCATCTTCGGCATGGGCCTCGGCATCTTCTTGCATCTTTTTGATTTCTTCGTCCGACAAGCTTCCGCCGCCAGTAATAGTAATTTTTTGCTCTTTATTGGTGGCTTTATCTTTGGCACTAACATTTACAATTCCATTGGCGTCAATATTAAAGCTAACCTCGATTTGCGGAACTCCGCGAGGGGATGGTGGAATACCATCTAGCACAAATCTACCAAGCGATTTGTTGTCGTTGGCCATTTCACGGTCCCCCTGCAAAACATTGATCTCGACACTAGTCTGGTTGTCTGCAGCGGTGCTAAAGACCTGGCTCTTGCTGGTAGGTACCGTGGTGTTGCGCTCAATAAGTTTGGTGCTAACGCCGCCTAGTGTTTCAATACCAAGGCTAAGAGGTGTGACATCTAATAGTAAGACATCCTTAACGTCACCACCCAACACTCCACCCTGGATTGCTGCCCCAGTAGCGACTACTTCATCTGGGTTAACTCCTTGAAGTGGCTTTTTGCCAAAAAACTCTTCGACTTTCTTTTGCACGAGGGGCATACGAGTCATTCCACCGACTAAAATTATTTCGTTGATATCCTCTTTTTTGATTCCGGCATCCTTAAGAGCAGATTCGCAAGGCTTTAGAGTTTTTTCAACTAGCTCTATTACGAGCTTCTCAAAATCGGCTCGGCTCAGTGTCGTATCTAGGTGTTTTGGGCCTTCTGCATCGGCTGTAATGAAGGGTATATTGACACTAGTTTGGTTGGTCGAGGAAAGTTCAATTTTGGCTTTTTCGGCAGCCTCTTTGAGTCTTTGCATGGCGGCCTTATCGACCTTCAGGTCGATACCTTGGTCCTTTTTAAACTCAGCGATCAGGTGATTTATGAGTAGCAAATCAAAATCATCACCACCAAGGTGAGTATCGCCATTGGTGCTTTTGACCTCAAAAACGCCATCGCCCAATTCGAGTACCGAGACATCAAATGTACCACCACCGAGGTCATAAACTACAACCTTTTCTTCTTTTTTCTTGTCTAGTCCGTAAGCCAAGGCTGCGGCAGTCGGCTCATTTATGATGCGCTTCACCTCTAGCCCAGCAATTTTGCCAGCATCTTTGGTAGCTTGGCGTTGAGCGTCATTAAAGTAAGCCGGTACAGTAATAACTGCTTCGGTTACAGGCTGACCAAGAAACTTCTCGGCGTCGGCCTTGAGCTTAGATAATATCATTGCAGACACTTCTTCTGGAGTATAGTCCTTATCACCAATCTTAACTTTGACGTGGCCGTCGGCTTTGAGTATCTGATACGGCATTAGATCGATATCGCGCTTCACCTCTTCGTCGTCGATAGTACGGCCAATAAGCCTTTTGACACTAAAAATGGTGTTGTCGGGGTTAACAACAGCCTGACGCTTGGCAGTTTGGCCCACCAGTCGCTCGCCGTTTTTATTGACAGCTACAATACTTGGCGTGGTGCGTCCGCCTTCGGCGTTAGCAATTATTGTTGCTTCTCCGCCTTCCATTACGGCCATTGCTGAGTTGGTTGTTCCTAAGTCGATTCCGATTATTTTTCCCATTTGATAGTTCTCCTTCTTTTTTAAGTATTTAATTTATTGGGTTGCTGGGTTGGTTCCGCCGCTTACTTTAACGCGAGCCGGGCGGACGACTCTATCTCCTATCTGATAGCCCGGCGTAATCACTTCAGTAATGATTCCCTCCGGCTTATCAGATTGGACATGCTCGATTGCTTCATGAATATTATGATCAAATGTTTGATTAATCGGGTTGAGCTTTTTAATGCCCAACTCATCTAGCTTTTGGGTTAGTTGCTGGCCAACATAAACCATACCTTGAGCCCACGAATTGCCTTCGAGCTCGCTGGGCAAGTGTGTGGAGGCCAAATCAAAATTGTCTAGTGCTGGCAATATTTCACTCAAAACCATTTCTTTGGCACGAAGCATCGTTGCCATTTGCTCTTCGTTTTGGCGCTTCTTGAAGTTTTCAAACTCAGCCTGAAGTAGCTGCAACGAATTGGTCAATTCGGCAATTCTTTGCTGGGCTTGGTCGGCCTGGCTGGGCTGGGACTTTTTAGGACCGTTGGGCTTAGTGGTTTTATTTGGTTTGGTGGGGTTGGGGTTTTGCTTCATGTTTACTGATCCTTTTTTTGAGTTACTATTTTACTCACTAAACACTTCTTGCAAGGCCTTACTGGTGCCGTCGACTAGGTTTAAGACCTTCTCGTAGCTCTGGCGGGTTGGCCCAACGATACCGATATAGCTTTGGTCGGAGTACGGGCTCGAGAAGCGATTGATGATCATAGTCAGGCCACTGGCCTTGGCGATAGGGTTTTCTTGGCCGATATAGACTTGCATCTTGTCGATCTTGGCGCTAGCCAGCCAGCCTTGCATCGAATCCAAAAACCGTGCTGCTTCGCCGACTTGTGAGATGTTCATAAATTCCGGCTGGCTAAAAAGCTGGCTCATACCATGAAAATAAACCGAGTCGCTGAGAGTTGCAAAGGCCATATTGCCTGTCATGTCGCTAAGGGTTTCGGCAGCCATCTTGATGGCGCCGTCGGTACGATCCTTGAGGCTATCGACCCTCTTAGAGATAGTCTGGATACTGCGCCCAGATAGCGAAGATTGGCTAGAGATTTCATTTACGAACTGTCGGTAGCCAGCATCGGTTGGTATTCGACCAGCTGAAATGTGTGGCTGATATATTAACCCGGCCTCTTCTAGAGCCGACATTTCGGCCCTAATGGTAGCTGAGCTCAGACCAAAATGGTTGGCCAGCTCTCGGGAGCTAACTGGTTCGGCGCTGTCGGCATAAAGCCGGACTATTTCGGCTAAAATGCTGCTTTGTCGCTTAGATATAGTATTCATCGTTGTTAATATAGTAATACAAGCTTTATTGGCAGTCAACACCCTAGAGTGCCAACATCCCTACTATTGTACAAAAATTAGCACTCCCTTGTCAAGAGTGCTAATTAAGAGTACCTTAATGGGCTTTAGTTTATTAACTCGGCATCAACTGCCATAAATATCTGGCTGATCTGATTGCTACCATTGAGCGTAAATGCTACAAAATACCCATTGCTAGCAACGCCAAAGATACCTGCTGAGTTAAGATAGGTTTTATAGTCTCCTGTCTTATAGCTATTGAGCTCGGCGGCCGTTGGGTCGAAATCCCATGGGCTGACACCACCATTAAGATATTTCATGTCGACAATCGCCTGGGCTTTAGTTACGCTGGGCTGGTATTCAGAAGCGGCTATAACTACCTTGACGGTGTCGGCCATATAATCTGATAATCCGGCATAATTCTTGGCTGGGACATCTTTGACTATTTGGGCAACAACCTCATCGACAGTTTTTGTCGTGGTGGTAGTGGTGATGGTGGGTTTGTCAGTCTTGGTTGCCCCTTGCTTCTTCAGCTCATC
>CAYORQ010000032.1:0-6481 GCA_964406425.1 uncultured Candidatus Saccharibacteria bacterium
CATATATAAATTGCCGAAGGCTCAAGGGGCCCAAGATTTTGTCTTCGGCCTCGATGTTTTGGGGTACTTTATATTGGCCCATGGTTATTGCCAAGTGCCATCGGCGTTGAGCTGGTTAAGAAGCTTTTGCGCAGTTGCGTCGGTGGTGGGAGCGGCTGTGGCTCTAGCGTGAGCTTGTATCAATAGATCCCGGGAAATTTTTGATCTGTCAGCTGGAACATCACCAGCATCGGCAAAGGCTGATAATGGGATAAGATTCCCACGCCTATCATTATAAATTTGCTCTTGTGCTTTGGCCGACATACCGACTAGGCCTGAGTGGCTAAGGTTCTGAATTTCCTTAATCCTATCAGCGTCACGGAATTGTCTGTGTATTGGTATCGCATCAAACGCCGCGTAGTTTGCGTTGACACCTTCATTCCATTCTTTCTCGCCCATTGAGGCCCGAAGTGCTTCGACGGTGTCTATATCCTGAGACTGCGCTGCCTGAGCCATCAGTGCAAATTGAGACGACTTATTGCCACCAACTGACTTGACTATATCTGCCGCTGAAGCACCGTTGGCTCTCATTTTTGCATACTGTACCCCCACTCCAGCGCTACGCTCGCTGCGGAGTTTAGCTTGCTTTGCGGTGAGTCTATTTTGAGCCCCCTTGCTATTGATCAACGAGCCCATGCCGGCACCAGCCATCATGCCACCAAATCTAGTATTGCCAAATCCTGACTCAGCGATTCTATTCTGGCCAGCCTCCTTGGTAGCCTTCGCGCCCTGCGCAGCCTTGCCCTGGGCATACTTGCCGCCGGCACTAAGCTTGCCAGTGGCAAAACCTGCCGCACCAGACACCAACGAGTTCATGGCGCTGGTGGTCCATTTGAGCGTTTTGGGTACCATCAGTAGCGCAATTATCGGCATAAGTGCACCGATTAAGCCATACACTTCCTTGTCCTTAGATGTACCTGTACCTATAGTTGCAAAAACGTTGGCCAGCACTAGCGAAATTGAGAGCATCCCCATTATCATCAAGAACATCGCATTGACGCGAATGAAGTTTTTCCACCATTGGCTGAAAAACTTTTCGGTGCCTGGCAGCACCCAGGCAACATAGGCCAGAGGTGCCAATATTATCATAATGTATATGACGAAATACCTAATAACAAGGTATATCAGTGCTGTTAGCGCGGCTATTAGGGCTAGGATTGCAAATATAAAGAGTAGCACATAGCCCAAAATGGTCGCACCATTTGTTTTGATTGCATCCATTGTGCCACCTACTCCGTTGGCAGTTTGGTAGTAGGCATCACTACCTACGGCCGACGGCGGCCCTGGAGCGAGTGCAAATATCAAATTCGGTATTGCCAGCCCAAGTAAATTGAAAAAATCTACCACAACCGAGCATATTACTAGTGAGAATTGCGTCAATATTACTGCCGCAATGAACTTTGGTAGGGTTTTTTTGATGGTGTAGTTATCTAGGCCAATTGGCAAGCTAGATGAAAATATCAGTATCAAAAATATCAGTATGTATATGATATTCGCTATATTCACAACATTCTGTACTACTTTGACTATGGCCTGATCGGGGTCGCCTATAACTATAGAAGGTACTTTTAAAAAATTAATTAGTAGGCCGTGCCGGTCGGTGCTTTGATCCACACCGCCAATCAGGCCGGCAATAGCATCATTGACGCCATCGAGGGCCGGGCACAGTATAAAACCCAAAGGAGCCTCATCGTTACAGGTCCTAAAGGCTTCTTCTTGAGCTATCAATAGCATCACCCGCTCCCTAAAAAGTTTAGTGTCTAGGCCGGGCCCAGCACCTACATCGCCAGTGTTTCGTTCGCCAGTGCAATTTGAAGTCACAAAAATTGAGCAATTGCCTTCGGTGCCTGCCTTGGCCGCGTTTATAACTTTGGTTATGGTAACATTTGTTGGGGTGTCTTTTGGTGGTGCTTTCCAATCAAAAATACTCGCCTCGTCACCTCTTCTAAACCAGGCTGCACGACTCGGATCGTTTGTCGTGAATGAAAGATGCGTGTCTTTGTCACCACTTTGAGGGTCCTGAAATACAGGGTAGCCAGCATTTTTGCTTACCTTAGCATCAAACCAAAGATCCCCACAGTAATCAAATAATGCATCTTGCAGATCCCACCCCTCGCATTTAGTTACATTTGTCCTTTTGGTTACTATATCGGGCAACAAGCCCCCGGTGGTACATACTATATGGGAGCTATCTACCCAATGGCATTCGAGGCTATTTGGAGGGACAGAAACCGATAAGGGTGAAACTGCAGCATGGGCTTTGTTGCTACCAATAAAAATAATACCCAATAGTAGAATAAGGGCCGTAGCCATAAATCTGATTAAAGTAAGGTATTTCTTCATTAGATACACTATGGTATTAATAATACCACTTTAGCATTAGGGTTATCAATTGCTTTTTAACAGTTGGTATATAATAATGAAGTCATGACAACTTCACTAAATAAGCGGCCTATATACAACCTTATCTTATTTTTTATCCTTATTACTATTGGCTTTGCAGTTTTTTCTCAGTCAGCGACCGCTAAGGGCGAAACTTATAAATGGACTAGCGATAGTCAGGTTTTGGTAAAGGGCGGCAAATTATTAGATAATAAAACCTTCACGACTACCGATTGGCGCGTCACAGATGATGCAGCTAACGGCAAAAGAGCTATATATCGTGATAAAAATGGTAGTGGTAGGATAACATACACTAGCGGTGGCTGTAATATGTACTTGGCGCTTGAATTTACAAAAAAAGACGGAACCCAAGCCAATTTAGTCAGGGCTACCAGCCTGGCAGAGGCTGCCGATGATGATAGCGAATGTGAGCGTAGTGACAATACTTATCTCGGCCTTTCGGACGGTATTTTGCAGATAAAGACTACTAGTATCTCAGTGGTCAGGCCTTCAACATTAGTCAAGGGCGACACATTAGAGGAGGTTTTAATAGATGGCAACACAGATAACAACACAGATAACAACACGGCAGAACCTACATATCAATGCGGTTCATTGCCGCAGTGGCTTTGCGACCAAGCAACTGGCACCATTGCTGACCCTAACAACCCATTAGGGGGCATCAGGCCACTGATTGATTTTATTGCGAATATTATGGTCGGACTGTTCGGCTCAATAATTGTGCTTATAATAATCGCCTCGGGCGTTCAGATAGCCGCCTCGGGTGGCAATGAAGAGGCTGTCAAAAAAGGCAAAGAGAATATCTTTAAGGCCGTCACGGGATTGGTGCTTTTGATTTCGTTCCGAGCAATCATCGAGATCATCAACAGCCTTTTTGATGGCGTTGATACCGGTACATTGTTCGATGCATCTGGCAACCTGGCTGCAGGCGGCGTGCCCCTGATTATTAAAAATGCCATCGGTATAGCCTCGTTCTTTGCCGGAGTTGTATCGGTGATATTTATTATTATCGGCGGCATACAATACACCACCTCGGGCGGTGGTGAGGGCCTCAAGAAAGCCAAAAAAACCATCACTTATGCTGTGGCTGGCCTGGTGATATCTCTCTCGGCATATGGTATATTGGTATTTATACAAAATCAGTTACAAAAATAATGAAAAAACTAACCACCACATTGCCACTAATAGTACTAGCCCTAATGCCGGCTCGGGCTTTGGCTGTTGATGTCCTCACCACCGATTCTATACCGCCTGCTGTTGCCAACGGCCCAACCGTTTCTGAGCTAATAGTTAATGTCGTGAGTATCCTCTCGTTTGTGTCAGGCGTGGCAAGTGTAATTGCGATTATTGTTGGTGGCATTATGTACACCGTATCTGGTGGCAACGAATCGCGCACCAAAACTGCCAAAGACGCCATACTGTATGCTGTAATTGGCCTGGTGATATCGCTATCGGCCTACGCCATAGCAAACTTTGTGATTGGCAAACTAGGCTAGACAGAGGCCAGAATTCTGATACGGACCGACCAACAAGTGTAAATCTTGCATAAGGATTATTAAAAATGTATAATCATAGGTAAATATTAAAGGAGACAACGATGATTTCAATTAGTACAATCAAAAAATCAATTTACGGAGCTACCACTGCCATGACATTTATTGGGGTTAAGGCCTTGGCCGAATCAGGTACAGACGCCGCACAGAATGCTGTAGACACAATAACTCCAGTTGGCACCAATACTGACCTAACCGCCCAAGTACAACTTATTATTAACCTTCTAATAGGCTTGATTGCTGTATCTGCCGTTATTATGCTAATTATCGGCGGCTTTAGATATGTTTTTAGCCAGGGCAATGACACAGCCACTAAGGGCGCCAAAGATACCATCCTTTACGCCATTATTGGTATTGTGATATCAATACTGGCATTTGCGATAGTCAACTTCGTAATCGCCGGCCTTTCTTAGTAGGCAAAACAATGCTCCAGACAGCGCAAAAACTCATTAAACCCAAGCTGTACTTGCTGGCTGGGTTTTTGCTATTTCAGGTGCCGCACGCACGAGCAGCAGAAGATAATTGCGCCTTCGACAGTACCACGAGCGGTGCCGACTGCGCCGGTACCGACATTCGGGCTAACCTAACGGGGTCGGACGGCATACTGACCAACGTTGTAAATATTCTTATAGTCGCTGCCGCCATAGCCTCTGTGATAATGATAGTCATTGGTGGATTCAGGTATATTTTTAGCCAGGGGAATGACACTGCCACTAAGGGCGCCAAAGATACGATCTTGTACGCTGTGGTCGGCCTGGTAGTTTCGATTTTGGCCTTTGCGATAGTCAATTTTGTGCTTGGTAAGTTCTAGCCTAACTATTATTGCTATTTTAAAACCGCACTTCGTAGGTGCGGTTTTGGCTGATGTGCTATAAGATAGAGACTATGCGCGAATACAAAGACAATTTTGTAACTCTGATTATAACTACGGCAATCATAGTGGCTATGGGGGCACTCGGTTTTGTGCTTGGTAGCTTTGTACTCTCCCCCAAGCCCGCCGCAGAGTCAAAACTCAGCTACAAGCCCAAGGCTAGCTACCCCAATGGCCCAATTAAGCTAACCTACTGGCGCACCGTCGATGGCAGTGAAGTTTTTAAGCCCATCCTGGAGCGCTGGAATGCCATCCACCCCAGTGTAACAATTGAGATTATTAATATCCCGCTGGCGGAGTACGACAAGCGCCTTGCTGATGCCCTCCAGGCTGGTAAAATGCCAGATATGTTTATGTTGCGCTCCGACTGGCTACCTCGCTACAAGGCTAGCATTAAGCCTTCACCACAGGCTATCTTTACGGTCGATGATTACAAAAAAACTTTCGCAAATATTCTCACTAAAGACCTAACCGATAACGACGAAGTGCTGGCGGTTAGTTACGGAGTACCGACCTTGGGATTGTTTTATAACACCGACAAATTCGCCTCGGCCGGCATTACTGCCCCACCCTCCGACTGGCCGGCACTGCTCGATGCCAACTCCAAGCTAGCCCTAAAAGCTAGTAACGGCCTTATAAGATCTGGCATCGCGCTCGGAACCGAAAAGATATCTAATGCACCGAGTATTATGGCTCTTCTGATGATCCAAAATGGCGCAGCTATGACGGACACCCCACCCACCAAAGCTACCTTTGAGCTGCCAGCTGCGTCTGGCTACCCCAGCGCCACCAAGGCACTAGACTTTTATACTAGTTTTGCAAAGCCTGACAAATCCAATTATTCCTGGAACGACGGTTTTGGCGATAGTACCCAGGCTTTTGCCTCAGGTAAGACCGCAATGATTATTGACTACCCGTACCGCTATTTGCAACTAACCAAGCAGGCTCCAAATTTGAAATTTAAGATGGCCAAGGTGCCGCAGGTTAATGGCGGTAACCCCGTAAACTACTCGGAGTACTGGGCCGAGGCTGTCTCTAAGACTTCTGGCTACTCAGACATCGCCTGGGACTTTTATAACTTCGCTACCAGCTACGAAATAATGAACCTCTATTCGGTACCAACCATGAAGCCAGCTAGCCGATTGGATTTGGCCAAGGCCCAGGGCCAAGATAGCATTATTGGGCCCTTTGCCGAGCAGGTTGCTAGCGCACAGGGCTACTACAAGGGCAACGGCGCCACGACAGATGCGGCCTTTATAAGTATGATTAGTACTGCCCTGGCGGGTTTTGACTCAGCGATTGCTGTCAGGATTGCCTCAGAAAGGGTTACTGAGTCAATTGCTGGGTCTCGGTAGGGTATAGGCCAAAGCGACCCGAGCTAGGGTTGCTCGCTTTTTTGAGATATCAAATTATTATGCAGAGATTAGTGGCCGCTATACAGCTGGCTTGACTTTGATTTTCTTAATACGGTCTTCTTGTACGACCTTTGGTATTTGGATTGTTAGAACGCCGTCCTTGAGACTTGCTTCGGCTTTTTCGGCTACTGTCGAGGTGGGCAGAATAACAGATCGGCTAAATGAACCCCAGAAACATTCTTGTACATAGTAGTTGTCTT
>CAYORQ010000032.1:6581-7798 GCA_964406425.1 uncultured Candidatus Saccharibacteria bacterium
ATAACAGATCGGCTAAATGAACCCCAGAAACATTCTTGTACATAGTAGTTGTCTTTTTCGACGGCAAATTCGTCTTTGCGGTCGCCGCGGATTGTTACTACATCTTCCGAGATTGCAACATCAATATCTTCAGGCTTAACTCCTGCGATTGGGGCTTTAACGATAATCATATCTTTGGTCTGATAAACATCGACCGCTAGCTGGCCTTCGAATTCTTCTTCGTTCATCCATTCTTCAGATTGCGGCTGCTCTTCGTCCAAAAATTCGTCTTCTAGAATCTCTTCATCAACTTCGTTTTTTCTTGCCATTAAACTAAACTCCTTATCCTTGCTTAAGTAACCTATTTGTCATTATTATAATCAGGTAAGCAACCGATTGCAAGCATATGCTAGAACAACTGCTAAATATCATAGCTCCAGACGAATGCCTACTTTGTGGTAAAGAGGGAGTTTGTGTCTGCCAAAATTGTTCCGAAAGCTCGCTGTTGGCCAAGAAACCAGCCTGCGTGATGTGTAATAGGCTCAACACTACCGGCAAAACCTGCCCTAATTGCTACGCCAAATCCAGGCTCAGCGGCGCGAGTGTGGCTTACCGCTACGAAGGTACTGCCAGGGATCTGATATATGCTATGAAGTACCAAAACCACCGCGGAGCAATGCGCTATTTGGCCACGCGTTTGCCGGATCCAAAATACCAAGCCGGTGCGGTGGTTAGCTTTGTTCCTAGCGACGGCCGATCGCGGCGCCAAAGAGGCTACGACCAAGCCGAGCTCTTGGCTCGACACTACGCCAAAGCCAATGGTCTGGAATTTGCGGCTCTTTTGGTGCGTGTTCGACACACCAAGCAAGTCGGTCAGTCCCGAAGCAACCGACTCAAAAACATTCAAGGCAACTTTATTTGTCATAAGTCCGTTATCGGAAAAACTGTAATCTTGGTTGACGATGTCATAACGACCGGCGCAACTGTGGGCGAATGCGCCAAGGTTTTAAAGCTAGCTGGCGCCAAGCGCGTTTGGGCCGTCGCTGTCGCCAAGGGTTAGCCTATGGTGTAAGCTGTATTCTGAGCTGAGCGATTGGCGGCAGGCTATTTATAGACTGCCAGAAAGTGTAAGCTGTACTTACGACGATGGAGAGGTGGCCGAGTGGTTGAAGGCGCTGCTCTCGAAAAGCAGTATGCGGGCAACCGTATCGAGGGTTCGAATCCCTCCCTCTCCGCCA
>CAYORQ010000033.1:0-3620 GCA_964406425.1 uncultured Candidatus Saccharibacteria bacterium
ACGGCGAAAATAGAGTTATAAGCTAGCTTAATTAACCCTTGAAATATATTGACATCAAGAGTACAATTGATAGCTGATTTTGCGACTTAATTATCACTAAGCCAAAGGAGCCAGTCAATGCACGATAAAATTATTGTTAAGGGTGCCCGCGAGCACAACCTCAAAAATATCGATGTCGAAATCCCACGCGATAAACTCGTGGTAATTACTGGACTCTCCGGAAGCGGTAAGAGCTCGTTGGCGTTTGACACTATCTATGCCGAAGGTCAGCGCAGGTATGTCGAAAGCCTCAGTGCCTACGCCAGACAATTTTTAGGGCTGATGGAAAAGCCTGATGTCGATCAAATCGACGGCTTAAGCCCGGCCATATCTATCGACCAAAAGTCATCGAGCCGAAACCCTCGAAGTACGGTTGCGACAGTGACTGAGATATACGACTATTTGCGACTATTATTTGCCCGAGTCGGCGTACCGCATAACCCGAAGACGGGCGAAGTCCTGACTAAACAGACTCCCCAGCAAATAGTTGATTTGATTTTTGAAAATATCAAAGATACTAAAGTTGTTTTGCTGGCACCAATCGTTAAAGATAAAAAAGGCGAGCACCTTCATTTGCTCGATGAAATTCAAAAAGCTGGCTACACCAGAGTACGCCTCAACGGTACTATCATCCCAATCGATGAAGTACCCAGCCTCAATAAACAAAAAAAGCACACCATCGAAGTTGTTACAGACCGCCTGACAATCGATAAGCAGAACCCACAGCGCCTAGTTGAGTCGGTTGAGGCCGCCTTGCATCTTGGTGACGGTGTTATTAGTGTGCTTAATTATGATACTAATGAAGAAAAGCTTTATTCCGAGCACTATACTACCACCGACTCCGATTTTGCATTGCCAGAAATCGAACCGCGACTTTTTAGCTTTAATTCACCTCACGGAGCCTGCCCTAAATGCATGGGGCTAGGAACGCTGCTGGTAATTGACCAAGAGCTGATTATACCCAACCGAAGCCTCAGTATATTAGAGGGCGCAATACGCCCCTGGAGCCGTACTACTCAGCGACTAAACTGGTACACCAAGCTGCTTCATGCAGTGGCTAAAGCCCATAAATTTAGTCTCGAGATGCCCGTCAAGAGGCTTTCTGAAGCCCAGCTTAAGATAGTCTTGTATGGTACTGGTGACGAAGAAATTGGCGTACCAGGACCAAGCGGCAGAACCTACCGCACTAAGTTCGAGGGTATTATTCCGAATCTCGAACGCCGTTACCACGAGTCAGACAGCGATTTTGTTAAAAAAGAAATCGAAAAATACATGACCAGCCAACTTTGCGTGGTCTGTGATGGTAAAAGACTCAAGCCGGAGGTGCTGGCAGTCACCATTAATGACAAATCGATTGCCGATATTTCTGAGATGACCGTAGAGGATGCCCTAACATATTATAAGAAAATCGAACTCGTCGGGCAGCAAGAAATTATCTCCAAGCAAATAATTCAAGAAATCTTGGCCCGCCTGAACTTCTTAAACGATGTTGGTTTGAGCTACTTGAGCCTAGATAGAAGCGCCAATACACTAGCCGGTGGTGAGGCTCAGCGGATTCGTTTGGCGACCCAAATCGGCTCGAGCCTGATGGGCGTTCTTTATATACTCGACGAACCATCGATTGGCTTACACCAACGCGACAACGACCGACTAATCGCCACTCTATTAAAACTCAAAAATCTCGGTAACACAGTAATTGTTGTGGAGCATGACGAAGACACTATTAGGATGGCAGACTATGTGATCGACATCGGACCTGCAGCTGGTGAGCACGGCGGCCAAGTTGTGGCGGCTGGCACACCAGACGAGGTAGCTATGGTCGAGGAGTCACTGACAGGGCAGTACCTATCTGGCAAAAAATCAATTGAAGTACCTAAATATCGTCGTAAATCAAACGGCAAATCACTTAAAATTGTCGGTGCAACTGAACACAACTTAAACGATATAACGGTCGAGATTCCACTAGGGATTATGGCGGTCGTGACAGGTGTTTCAGGATCGGGCAAAAGTTCGCTTATCAATGATATTTTGGCGCGCCGATTAAGCCAAGAGTACCATCGCAGCCAAGAGCCAGCCGGTAAGTGCCAATCAATCGAAGGCACTGATAACCTCGATAAGGTTATAGATATCGACCAGAGCCCGATTGGCCGAACTCCGCGTAGCAACCCAGCCACCTACACTGGTACTTTTAATGTTATCAGAGAGCTATTTGCGATGGTCTCCGAGGCCAAAATTAGAGGCTACAGTGCTGGTCGATTTAGCTTTAATGTCAGGGGTGGGCGATGCGAAAATTGTAAGGGTGATGGAATAATCAAAATCGAAATGCACTTTTTGCCAGATGTTTATGTGACCTGTGATGTCTGTAATGGAAAGCGCTATAACCGCGAAGCACTTGAAATAGTCTATAAAGGTAAAAACATCGCCGATGTTCTGGCTATGACAATCGAGGAGGCCTGCGACTTTTTTGCCAACATCCCAGCCATCAACCGCAAACTCGAAACGCTCAAAAGTGTCGGGCTGGGCTATATTAAGCTGGGTCAGCCAGCCACAACTCTATCGGGCGGAGAGGCTCAGCGTATTAAGCTCTCGACGGAGCTCAGCCGACGGGCAACTGGCCGTACGCTCTATATATTGGACGAACCAACCACCGGCCTGCACTTTGAAGATGTCAAAAAACTTCTCGAAGTCCTAAATGCCTTAGTAACTATGGGTAATTCTGTCTTGGTTATTGAACACAATCTAGATGTCATCAAGTGTGCCGACTGGGTGATAGATTTGGGCCCAGAGGGTGGCAGCAAGGGTGGTAACGTAATTGCTCAAGGGACTCCCGAGCAAGTTGCAAAAATTGCTGGCTCCTATACAGGCAGCTATCTCAAAAAGACGCTCAAAAAATAAACCATCTTATCGGTTAATAGCTGTATAATAAATATTATGAATAACCGCATAAAAAACCTCAATAGCTTGCCGCTAAAAGCCGGCAAGTGTGTGATTTATGTAATGAGCCGCGATCAAAGAGTTCACGATAACCATGCTTTGTTACGCGCTCAGCAGATTGCGCTTGAGAACAAACTCCCTCTGGTTGTTGCTTTTAACCTTTTATCAAAATCAGGCGACAGAGCCAGAGAACATTATCAATTTATGATAGCCGGCCTTAGGCATGTTGAGTCAGATCTCAGAGCGCACGATATTGAGTTTACTTTATTTTTTGAAGATCATGCCATGGGACTTCTGGAGCAGTTAAACAAATTGCAACCAGCCGCCATAGTTTTTGACTTTAGTCCGCTAAAAGGCCCTACAAACACCAAGAATTATATCGCAGATAATGCAGATTGTAGTGTCGAGGAGGTTGATACTCATAATATTATCCCAATCTGGATAGCCTCTGAGCATGAAGAATTCGCTGCCCACACCTTCCGTAGGAAAGTGCATCTAAAGCTTATAAATTGGCTTGAGGAGCCACCAAAACTTCTTAAGCACAGTATTGCAATCAAGCCAAGCCTGAGACCCGACTGGGACCGCGCCACTAAGATTGTGCAAAAAATAGATACAAATGGCACGACTGTTAATTATGAAGCTGGGTC
>CAYORQ010000033.1:3720-7589 GCA_964406425.1 uncultured Candidatus Saccharibacteria bacterium
TCGCAGGTGCTAAAGACTGGGCCAAGAAAACCCTAGCTGAGCACGAACACGACGACCGCGAATACCTATATAGCCTAAAAGAGCTAGAAAATTTGAATACTCACGATGGAGCCTGGAATGCCGCCCAATCGCAACTTGCCAAAACCGGCAAGATGCACGGCTATATGCGGATGTACTGGGCAAAAAAAATACTCGAGTGGAGCGAAAGCCCAGAGCTAGCAGTAGAGCATGCCAACTACCTCAACGACCATTATTCGATAGACGGCGGCGACCCCAACGGCTATGTGGGGGTACTGTGGTCGATTGCCGGCTTACACGACAGAGCATGGTTTAGTAGGCCAGTATTTGGCAAAATTCGCTACATGAATTATAACGGCCTAAAAAATAGATTTGATGTCGAGGAATATATTAAAAAATGGCTAGACTAGAAGACGACTCGGTTATAGTTATTTTGGGCAATCAGCTGCTCAAAGATCATCCGGCATTAAAGCTATACCCCAATTCTGCTATTATCATGATAGAGGCAGATGACTTGTTTTCAAAACTACCTTATCATAAACACAAGCTGATACTTGTCTTGGCTGGTATGCGTAATTATAAAATCTACCTCAATACTATCAAGCGAAAAGTAATCTATGTTGAGCTCAAGAAAGCTAGCATATTTAAAAATGAGCTGAAAAACATTGTTAAAACCCACCACTTCAGCAAGCTCGTCTGGATGACAGCTAGCGATAAAGGCCCCAATACCGTTATCAAAAAAATAGCTATTAGTCTGGGCCTAGAATACCAGCAGCTCGAAAATGAACAGTTTTTGACGCCGCTGGCCATCAGCAAAAAGTGGTTTGATGAAAAACAAAAGCCAATTATGGATAGCTTCTACCGCTGGCAAAGGGTGCGCATGAATGTACTCATGGCAGACGAAAAGCCAGAGGGCGGAAAGTGGAGCTACGACGAGCTTAACCGCCAGCCACTGCCAAAGAATATTACACTGCCAGCAACAAGCCCAATAATAACAGCAAATTTTGAAACAGCCGCCGCTGATATTGAAAAGTTCTATCCCAATAACGCTGGCGTCATCAAAGACTTTTGGTTGCCGACCACCCACCCCGAAGCAGAGCGCTGGCTCAAAGATTTTGTTAGCCAGCGCCTGAATAATTTTGGTCCCTACGAGGACGCGATGAAATCCGGCGAGGCATTTTTGTTTCATTCGCTTTTATCGCCAATGTTAAATATTGGTCTTTTGACGCCCCGCCAAGTAGTCGACGAAGCCACCAGAGAATATAAAAAAGGCAAAGTACCAATCAATTCCTACGAGGGTTTTATACGTCAAATAATTGGCTGGCGCGAATACATGTATGGATTATACATGCACAAACAAGACAAGATTGTCGGTAATTATTTTGGTTTTAAAAAGAAACTCGAGCCTTGGTGGTACACCGGCGACATCCCAGACGATCTAGAGCTACCCGTAAAAGAAGTCTTAAAAACTACCTACAAGTATGGCTACAACCACCATATCGAGCGCCTAATGGTTTTGGGAAACTGGTTCTTACTAAATAACTACGACCCTGATGATGTCTATAGGTGGTTTTGCAGTCTGTATGTTGATGCCTACGAATGGGTAATGGTTGCCAATGTCTACGGAATGAGCCAGTACGCCGACGGCGGATTTACCGCCACCAAGCCCTATGTTTCGGGAGGTAATTATTTGCAAAAAATGGGTAAGTGGTGGCCCAACCTTAAAGCAGCTCAAGCCAGCAGCTTCACTAGCCTTTATTGGAAATTTATCCACGAAAACCGTGATAAATTTGCTAAAAACCCACGTATGAGTTTGATTTTGGCTCAGTCGAGAAAGAGAAAAATTTAGCTAAGTCCTATCAGGATAGCACCAGCAACCATAATTACTGCCCCGCGTAATCTATGCAGGGCTTTTGCCTCATGCAAGAATACGTAAGACATCACCACTGCGAATACCGAGCTAAGCCTTTTGATTGATAGTACATAGGTCACAAGCGCAGTCTGTAGAGCCAAGAGCTGTAAGTATATGGCAGCAATAGTGAATACCGACGAAGAAATAATCAGGGTTTTTTGTTCTTTAAGCCTGTAAAGGTCTTTTCGTTTTTTTATCAGCACTATTGGTGCTAGGAATAAAAAAACAAAGAAGAATACATAGAATATCCAAACCCCTACGCTTACAAGCTTTAGCCCGACCTTGTCAAATACAGAAGCCAGGGCATACAGTGCTGCAGCTACCGCGGCCAAAACTGCAGGCTTAAAAGTAGCTATCCTAGCCACAATCGAGAGTATATTCTCGTTCGGCCGCTTGTCTAGAAGAATACCGCCAACCACAACTAGCAAAATTCCTAATAGCCCTATAGGCTTAGGTTTTTCGGACAAGAAAAATACAGCAATTATTAAGACCATCAAGGGAGTGATTGATTGTATAGGAGCAATTAATGACAAATCACCTTTTTTTAGTGCGAGTAGTATTATTACGCTAGCCGCCGCTACAGAAGCTGCAGTTAAAATTATTAAAATAAGTGCATTTAATGGTAATGAAGTAAATTTTTCTGATGCTAACATCCCTATTGCCAGCAAAGAAGCCGAGCCAAAGCCATGTATAAATAACGATACGACAAGCGGGTCTTGTCTGTTCGAGACAAGTTTTTTATTCGTAAGGCTTGCGATACTATCGCTAAGTGCGCACAACAGAGAATATACGATCCACATACTATCAATAGTACTTACAAATAAACATAAGAGCAAATAGCTTATTCCGCTAGCTAGGTTAGTTTGGGCTCCGGGAATCCCGGAGCCCTTAAAAATAAAGGTTAAAAAATTATAACTTGCTGCACTCGCTCCACCGATCAATATCTTGAGCCCACTGCGTGGTGTTGTCGCAAATCTCACTGAGAGTTGCGATGCTTATATTCCACGGGGGACTCTTGAGTCTAGCCGAGCATATGCGGGCTTCTCTAAGAAACTTTTCTCGGTCTGGCTTATCACTGTGTTGGTCCAGCAGCTTTTCGATTGCAATAAACTCTTGTAGGATTTCTGCGAGCTTGATAGCTTGGTAGCTGGTGAGTTCGCCTAGCAGGTCCGTGAAGTTCATTTTTGCTCCTAAGTTTTTGAGGTACGGATAGCCTTAATATACAACTTTTTATATAAAAAGCAATAGCTAGGAGTGAGCATAACCAAACATAAGGTATAATGATAAATAATGAAATCAATCAAACAACAGCTCCAAAGCCTACCAATTACACCAGGTGTCTACTTTTTTAAGGATAAAAAAGGGCACATTATTTATATCGGAAAAGCTTCGATACTCAAAAGGCGAGTCAGCTCGTATTTTGCTAAAAACCACAAAGACCACAAAACCCCCATTCTGGTCGAAAACATTGTCGACATTGCCTGGATCGAGACTGCCTCTGAAGTGGAAGCACTGTTTTTGGAGGCAGAGTTTATAAAACGCCACAAGCCGCTCTACAATGTCAGAGAAAAAGATGATAAAAACTTTATTTTTATTCGCATCACAATGCAAGAAGACTTTCCTACAGTAAGCTTGGTGCGTCGCCCAGCCGACGACAAGTCGCGCTATTTTGGGCCTTTCGTACAAAGCTACGGAGTGCGTCAGGCCTTAAGATACTTGCGTAAGGTTTTTCCATATTTTGTTAAAGACAAACACAAATATAGCTCCAAGCTAGAATACCAAATTGGCGTGCTCCCGAGGCCAGATATATCGAAGTCTGACTACCGCAAACAAATAAGAAAGCTAATTTTGGTGCTAGAAGGCAAAAGTACCCAGCTTATTGATCAGCTACAAAAAGACATCGGCAAATTATCTAAAAAACGCAGCTACGAAGAAGCCG
>CAYORQ010000034.1:0-7394 GCA_964406425.1 uncultured Candidatus Saccharibacteria bacterium
TTTGGTGCTAGCGGTTCCTTTTCTGATTTTTTATTGCTGGTACGGGCTTTCTGCGGTTTAGCTGTTCTTGGCGGTTTCACTATGGTTTCCCCCGGTACGGACAAAAAAAGGCTTGTTGGGTGACTGAAAGTTAACCTTTCTGTTGAAATCCGACAATATCAAGATAGCCTGTGTATCAATTTTATTACTTACTTCTGATATGTCAATTATTATTTGCTTGGGCGGACAGCTAGGCCAGGGGCTATGCTAAAATATTGCTATGAGCGAGTTTTTGAAAGTCATTAGCCCTAGCCCAGAAGCCGATAAGGCCATAATTATGCTCCCAGATATCTGGGGCCAAACTGACTACGCCACCACCACCGCGCAAGCCTTGAGCCAGCGCTACCAACAGCCTTGCTACATGCTAGATTATTTCTATCAGCTCACCAAAAAAGCCAATAATTTTGATCGTCAGGCCGACCAAGCCGAAGCGGTCGGGCTAATGGCCAAGCTGACGGGCGAAGACTTTATAGAAATTTTTCAATCGGCCCTTGAGGAAATCCAAAAAGCTCAACCTCAGCTTGTAGAGATAACAGTACTGGGATTTTGCTTTGGTGGGCGCCTAGCCTACCTCGCCGGGCTATCTAAGATAGTCACCAAGCTAGTGTCGTTTTATGGCGCCGGTGCCCACAGCACCAACTATTACCAGGGCCATACACCCATCGAGGCGCTGGCTATGGCCCGCGGCGGCGATACCAGCCTCAAGGTGCTGTCTTTTTATGGATTGGAGGATGCTAGTATCCCGGAGCCCGACCGAGCCAAGACCGCCCTGGAGCTTCAAAATGCCCCCATAACTTATACCGCCAAGCAGTATCCGGCCGGGCACGCCTACTTCCAGCAGGGTCGCGATAGCTATGTCCAAGCGGCCGCCGAAAAGTCTTGGCAGGATCTCGATAGTTTTTTGAGCTAAAAAATAACAATTAAACATAAGATTTATATGTATTTAGCCCCTAAATAGTGCTAAAATTATATATTATAAGGATAAGTTTATTTGGATGTTAGCATAATGAATTATTTGAATTATTTTAAACATCTGGGACTTAAGCTGATAACGCTTTTTGCTGTTATCGCTGTATTTTTGATACCAACCCAAGTTTTGGCCGCCAACGGCACAGCCCAGGGCTACAAAGTGAGCGGCACAATCCAAGCCGGCATGTCGGTGGCACTTTTGGGCGACACGCTCTATACGGCCAACCAAGACAACCAGGGCAATTTGCTGGGAGTGGTGGTCCTCCAGGGCGATGTCACAATCAGCCTCACCACCAGCGCTAATCAGGCCCAGGTCATAACCAGTGGTGTGGCGAATGCTTTTGTGACTAACCTCAATGGCGACATCAAAAACGGCGATCAGCTGGTGCCCTCGCCGTTATCAGGGGTACTAATGAAGGCCTCCGACGCCGGTCGGGCAATGGGCTCGGCTCAGCAAGATTTTAACGCCTCCAATGCCAACACTCAGACCAAACAAGTTACTGCCAAGGACGGAACCACCAAGCAAGTCGTAATCGGTACCATCCAAGTGCTGGTAGCTCGTAACGACTTTATTCCCAAGCCCACCGAAGTACCCAAAGCGCTCTCGCCCTTTCAGAATATCTTTACGGGTGTAGCTGGCCACGATGTGTCGGTACCCAGAACAATATCGGCAGTGGTAATTTTTGGTATCGCAATACTTGCAGTGATGATAATTTTATATTCTGGGGTATCAAACGGGATCAGATCGATTGGCCGCAACCCGCTCTCGAAAGGCGAGATTTATTTGGGTCTTTTACAAGTTTTCGGAATCATTTTGCTGATTTTAGCCATTTCGTTCATTATAATGATATTAATAATTAGAGGATAACAACAATGATAGACACAATAATACTAATACTAACAATAATCTCGGTAGCCACCTTTTTAATCTTGTGTTTAATGGCAGCCCGCTATCTCAAGGAGCCACTCGCCAAGAAAGCAAAAAATACCGGCGAGGACCTCGCCAACATGAGCCGCCAGGCCAAAGCCGAGGCTCAGGATAAGCTCGAAAAGGCCGTCGCCAAAGAAATCACCGCCTTACAAAAAACCCTCCAGGCTCAGGCCGATGTAATGCAAGTCGGGTTTACCAAAAACCTCCAGGACATCACCACGGCCCAGCTCGCAGAGTTCAAAAAAACCATGGACTTGGCCGATTCGAATATGAAAGACCAAGCCAAAATGATTGCCCATCAAGGCGAGCAGCACAGCAAGCAATTGCAGCAGAGTCTGGCCGACGAAACAGCTCAGATTAAACAAAAGGTTCTCGATAACACCGACGAGCAAATCGCCGAGATTATGATTAGCTACCTCGCCGAGGTGGCCGGCGATCTCGATTATCAACAGCAAAAAGATTATTTGTATAGTTCGATAGAGGCCAATAAGGACGCCATCAAAAAGGATATAGCCAATGTCGTATAGGTTGCCAGAGGGAATATACAATTCCAGCCAGCTTCGCCAGCTCCACAATGAGCTAACTCGCTTGCGTAGTTTACGATACCCAAAGAATATTGTTTTTAGTAGCAATCTCCAGGACCTGGCCTCGGCCAATAGCATCAAAAAGCTCAATGTCGCCACGATTGGCGATATGCTAAAGTTTATCGATACCACCCTCAACGAATCGCCAGAGCTGACCATGACACTAGCTAGCGCTCCGGGAGTTGACGAACGCGACGAGCTGATTGCCCGCCTGCGCCGGCTCTTACACCCCAAGTTGTTGGTGCATTTTATAATTCGTCCAGAGCTCTTGGCGGGCTGCGTGGTACGAACCAAAACCGCTATTTTTGATATGTCGCTAGCTAGGGCGCTCAAAGACAACCAGCAAAAGCTAGTCATGAGGCTCAAAAATGCTTGATAACAAAGTCTTTGCTAGCCTAATCAAAAAAGGCTCTCCCACCGGTGAGGTCATTTCCTTAAATAGCTTCACGGCTGTGGTTTCGACTATTCCTGATGTCAAAGTCTATTCGGTGGTGCTATTCTCAGGTGGCGCCCAGGGCGTAGTCTGGCAAATCAACGACAACAGCCTCGATATTTTGTTACTAAACGACACTCCAATATATGCCAACGAACTGGTGGTATTATACAAAGAAGAGCTTCAAATTGCCGTTGGCAAGGAGCTACTGGGCAGAATCATCAACCCGCTCGGCAAGCCACTCGACGGCAAAGGTTTTATTTCGGCCAAAAAAGAAGCCCCGTATTTTAGAGCTGCACCGAGCTTTAAAGATCGCGGCCCGGTCGAAGACCCGCTGGAGAGCGGGGTCACGATTGTCGATGTCGTGCTGCCGCTAGTTAAAGGCCAGCGAATGGCCGTCATGGGCGATTCAAAGAGCGGCAAGACCGGCTTCATGACCCAGGTAGCTATTCACCGCGCCAAGGCCGGCGAGATTGTGGTTTATGTTTTGGTCGCCAAGCCGCGCAATGAGCTCTCGCGCATTGTGCAACATTTCAAAGATGCCAAAGTACTCAAAAACATCATTATTGTAGTTGCCGATACCTCCGAGCCGCTGCCAATTGGTATTCTGGCGCCATATGCCGGCTGTGCAATCGCCGAAAACTTCTGGCACAACAAGCAAGATGTACTGGTAATTTATGACGATTTCACCAACCACGCCAAGATATACCGCGAAATGGCGCTTTTGCTCAATCAAAATGTCGGGCGCGAAGCCTACCCGGGCAATATGTTTCATGTTCACTCAGCACTTTTAGAGCGCGCCGGTAAGCTTGGCGACACCAACGCCACCCAGACAGTACTGGTAGCTGGCAGCACCCCCAATAACGACCTCACCGACTACCAGGCAACCAGCCTAATATCGATGAGCGACGGGCAGATTGTATTCGATACCGACGCCATGCACCAGGGAGTTCGCCCCGCCATCAACACCGAGCTATCGGTTAGTCGTGTCGGAGGCGGGCGCAACGCGATTATTACTCACGACCTCACCAAGGCGGTCATCAAATCCATCGGGCGTTACAAAAAAGCCAAAGAAATGACAAGCTTTATCGATCAAATCAGCGAAACCAGCCGCCAGGAGGTCGCCCTGGGCGGTCGTATTTTTGAGGCGATGCAACAAAGCTACGCCGAGTACTTTAGCTTTTGCCAAGAAAGAATCATGCTCGAGGTAATCTTAAGATGCGACGATCCCAGCTCGCTCGATGTCAATTGGCTCAAAGCCGAAGTTGCCAAGATTAGCCAAGAAAAAACATTTACACCCAAGCAGCTCGATGTCATTATAGGGGATCTCCTAAAAGCTAGCGCGAGGCCTACCTAAAATGAAAAAATCGACTCAAATCCACGCTACTCTTGCCAGCACCAATTCGGTTAGCTCAATTGCTCACATTTTAGAAAACATCGCCTCGATTAGAATCACCCAAATCAAGGACGAAGTTTTGCAATCGAGAGATTTTTTTAGCCGCCTGTGGGCGATGTATGGCCAGCTCCGAGTGTCCGATAAAGATGCTTTAGCTAGCCCAGCACCGACCGCCGCTCAGAGTAATAAAAAAGCCGTGATACTAATTACCGCCAATGCCGGCCTAACAGGCGAGGTCGATACCCACTTAATCAGCCAGGTGATCTCCGAAGTCGACCCCAAAACCACCGACTTTTTTGTGCTCGGAATGCACGGCCAGAGCCTGCTACTGCAGCACAACATCAGCCCCATCAAAACGCTGCGCTTTCCCGAGGTCGGCCAGGCTATCGATGTTGGCGATCTGATGCAAGCGCTTGTGCCATATTCGGCCCCGACGGTCTATTACCCCAGCTACGATTCGCTTTCGATACAAAGAGTTTTTAGTCTGGAGCTCAAATCGACCGTCCAAAAGCTCGGCGCCCAAGACAGAAACCTCAACCAAGAAGAGATCATATTCAAGGATAATTGTATTTTTGAGCCATCGGTTGTGGAGGTTGTCGCTTATCTCGAGCAGATGATGATGAGCACCATCCTAACCGAAATTATTCTGGAGTCAAACCTCGCCCAGCTTTCGAGCCGATTTAATGCCATGAATGTCGCCAGTAGCAAGGCCACCGATATGGCCAAAAACTTGCAGCGGCGCTATGTTCAGCTCCGACGCTACGAAAGCGATGAGTCCAATAGGCGGTATAGTAACAGAAGAAAGGCTACAGTATGAATTACACCAAAGCAACCACTAGAAGTGTCAATGGCCTCGTCGTTAAGGCCGAGTACGAGGGTGTTCAGCCCAAAATCGGGCAGGTATTCTTTTTAGAAGACGAGCCCGCGGTGCGCTTTCAGGTTATCGGCATCGAAAAAAGCGATGTATTGGTGCTACTAAATCTTAGCGAATTCAATATCAAACAAAACCAGCAGCTTTATTCGCGCGGCGAAAGCCTCTTGCTGCCTGTTGGTGAGCAGGTTATGGGTAGAGTCTTTAATAGCTTCGGGCAAGTCATCGATGGCGGTGAGCCGCTTGGCTCAGTCGATTTTGTAGCCGTCGAAGACGATGTCGATACGCACTATCGCCCAGCCGCGACCAATTCGATTATCGAAACCGGCATCAAGGTTATCGACTTTTTTGCCCCCTTCGTCAAAGGCCGTAAGGTCGGTATTATTGGTGGTGCCGGAGTTGGTAAGACCATCCTTATTACCGAGCTAATGCACAATGTCGCCAAGAGCGACAAAGAGATCTCGATGTTTGTCGGCGTCGGCGAGCGTATTCGTGAGGCCTACGAGCTCAAGCAAACACTCGACGAAAACGACACCATGAAAAACACCATTATGTACCTTGGGCAAATGAACGACTCGGCCGCCTTGCGGTTTTTGGTGGGTCGTAGCGCCGCCACCGTGGCCCGATACATGCGTGATAATACCAAAAAAGATGTGCTACTGTTTGTCGATAATGTTTATCGGTTTTTGCAGGCCGGCAATGAGCTCTCGACAATGCTCGAGGAGTCGAGCTCGGAAGGTGGCTATCAGCCAACCCTCTTTACCGACATCAGCCGATTCCAGCAAAACCTGTCTTCTTCAGACAAAGGCTCCATTACATCAGTCCAAAATATCTTTGTGCCGGCCGACGACCTGAGCGATCCGGCGGTGGTCGAAATCAACAAGCAGCTCGATAGCGTTATTGTTTTGAGCCGCGAAGCTTTCGAGCAAGGCATCCGCCCGGCGGTCGATTTGCTGGCCACCAACTCATCGCTTTTAATACCCGAAATTGTTGGCAAGCAGCACGCCTCGTTGGTGCTAGAAGTTCAAAAAATCCTCCAAAAGTACAAATCGCTCGAAGGCATAGTGGCAATTATTGGCCAAGGCGAACTCTCGCTAATAGATCAAAATTATTTCAAGCGTGCCCAAGAGCTAATCGCCTACTTCAGCCAATCGATGGCGGTTATGGAAAAACGCACCGGCGTGCCTGGCGAATATGTGCCGCGCCAAGCGATGCTCGATAAAATAGACGGTATCATCAATGGAGTCTAGCCCTAACTCTAACCCTAACCGCCGGACCAGCTTGGTGCGATGAAGCTACACGAAACTTTTCCGCTCAAAATATACTCGCCTTTCAATACCTATTTCGAGGGGCCAGCTCTGGCTCTGAGTGCCGAAAACGCCACCGGCCCCTTCGACATCTTGGCCAAGCACGAAGATTTTTTGACTATTCTATTGCCCTGTACCGTGGTCGTCCAAACAACCTCTGGCAAAAAAGAATTTCCGATGCAAAAGGGAATTATTCAGGTCAACAAAGATCAAGTTTGGCTATTTGCCAATATCTAGCCAGGCAATTACCAATATTTTTTATTTAGAGCTTGGCTGTAATTTTATTTAGAATTTTTTTTGTAATAATTTACATCAAAATCAGGCTTTCTCGGGCCGTACTTAAATGGGTCTATTTTGGGGCTGTTTTTATGTCTCTAAATACCCTTGTGCTTATCTGTTAAAAGCACTACAATTATATCAAGGCGTATTGGGTGTAAGTTAGTATCAAAGTTTGCATCAAAGTTTGTATCAAAAGTATACCAATTCAGCCGAGGGAAAAAATAAATAATCCATTAATTGCAAGGACTGTCCTTGTAATTAATAAATAAACTACACCATTGCCAGATAAACCAACCCCACAACCAAAACCGACCAACTCTCAAGCCGCCCAACCTGTTGAGAGCCCTCTTGATGCTACAAAAACATCGAGCCAGGCTATTAAATCCAGCCTGATGTCGGGTCAGGTTGAGAATACACCGATTGTATCGGAGGCTACTTTTGCGCAGTCTGGTAACCAAACTACCCAAGTCAACCTTCAAAAATCCACTGCTGGACCATTAAAGACCAACCGCTTCAACAGCAAGCTCATTGGCCTCCTCTCAGTTATGGGGCTATTGCTCCTAGCTTCTGTGGCGCTGTTTTTTA
>CAYORQ010000035.1:0-7040 GCA_964406425.1 uncultured Candidatus Saccharibacteria bacterium
GGTATTTCTTTTTCCTGGACAACCACATAGTCGCCGTCATGAATGCCGTCTTCGATCATGCTCTGGCCCTTCACCTGGAGTACATAGGAGTTCTTGGAGCCCACCATGAAGGCAGGGACCTCTAGCGTCTCCTTGTGCCCAGAGATAGTCTCTATTGGGCTACCAGCCGCAATCATACCTAGTATCGGCAGACCAATGCCTGGCTGGTTGATGGACGATTCTACTTCATCGACTGGAACCAGTGAGCGTGCCGAATTGACGCCTTTTTCTAAAAAGCCTTTTTCGACCAGCGTTTCGATGTGCTGGGCTACGGTTGCGACAGAATTAAGCTTGAGGCCGTTGGCTATTTCGCGATAGCTCGGCGAGTAGCCTTTTTGTTCAATAAAGGTTGTTATGAAGTCTAAGGTTTTTCGTTGTTTTTTTGTTAGTGCTACTTTCATTGGTGCCTCCTGTTATTTATGATTGTATTCATTGTAGCGAACATAATACGAACTTGTCAACACTTATAGCATAACTTTTTTTGTATTATTTTTTACCATCTGTTGATATTTAGCTCAACCATATTACCAGGTGTAATAAAGTATTTTATAAAATAAAGCCTGGCTATCTATTGACAACCACTCTTACCTGGCATAACCTAGAGAACATAAAGTAAATAAAGGAGGAAATAGAGATATGGCATTTTCACACGAGAATTCGAAAGGTCAAACATATTACTTACATTCTAAAGAGGTAACTCTTAAGGGTGGACGACTACAAAGGATTTATTACTTTGGTCGTGAAGCTAAAGAAGCTGCAATTGATGCAATGCCTGATGGCTACATCATCGTGGAGAACCCACGAACCGGACTTCCAATTCTAAAGAAGGGCTAATCCGGCCTTCACCATTAAAAGAGCCCTTCGGGGCTCTTTTTTGGTTTTTGTCTCTCTTGAAGTATAATAGTCTCGTGGCAAAGGGCCCGTAGCTCAGTGGTTAGAGCAGTCGGCTCATAACTGATTGGTCGTTGGTTCGAACCCAACCGGGCCCACCATAGTAATTAATTTAGGGTAATTTTATGTCTTATTATTGGGTTTTCCCACTACTAATCTTGAGCTCAATAGTGAACATTATTGTGCCAATCAGTGGTTCTGCAACAGTAACTCCACTTTTGTCGGTTCCATTTGGTGCAAAAGAAGCGATTGCACTAGCTTCGTTTTTATTCGTAATAACCGGGGTTGTGAGAATCTTCCTTTTTCGGAAACACATAAAAGTTAGCCACATCAAAAATCTACTGCCCTTATCCGTTATTGGTGCAGCAATTGGAGCACTTACATTTGTTAAGCTTAATAATCTTGTAATAACTTTATTGATCATTGGGTTTTTATTAATCTTCTTAGTACGCAAAGTACACAATATAAAAAGGCAAGGCCCCCTACCGGCTCCAAAAAAGATTACAGGACATGTTGTTGGTTTTATTTCTGGTATGGTTCAGGGCGCGGGCGTAACTGGTGGCGTTGACCTGCGTAATGGGTTTTTACTCTCGCGCAACTTAAACCTGCAAGAATTGAATGGTACAACTGCAGTAGTTGGAACAACTAACTTTGCAGTCGCAACAATTCTTCGACTTTTTACCAATCAAATTAGTTTCCCTGACCTTACAAAAGTACTATGGGTGCTGCCTTTTATGATTGGCGGGATGTTGATTGGCAGAAAACTTACTTTTCATATCGGTGTTAAGCACCAAAATTACCTGGCTGTGTTTATTCTTGTCTTCGCAATCGGTATGATGCTATTAAGCTTATTTACACAGCTATGAAAACTGCAGTTATTTTTGACATGGATGGTGTGCTAATTGATTCTGTTGGGATGAATTGGCAGTCATACAATGCTGTACTCAAGGGGGATTATGGCGTGGAAGTTGCAACCAATGATATACACAAATATGTTGGCCGTACTCTTATCAATCAGATAGATATGTTAAACGCCGACTACAATATTAATATTGATGAAGATTCTTTTACTACAAAAACCAATGAAATAAAAAAAGAAATGTTTAAATCATTACAACCTATGTTGGGTGTTAAAGAGCTCCTAGAAAGCTTGCGGGCTAATGGGATACCCGTTGCAGTTGGTACAAGTTCAAACCTGGAAATTACGGAGGACAAATTAAGGGTTACTGGGCTATTGGAATATTTCGATGCGATTGTCACTTCTGATCATGTAAGTAAACACAAACCTGAGCCTGATGTTTATTTAGAATGTGCAAAGCAATTAGGAGTTAAGGTCAAAGACTGCATTGTTATAGAGGATGCTCCAGCAGGGATTGACTCTGCTAGAGCTGCTGGTATGAAGTGTCTGGCAGTAGAAACACCGTATGTTGATACTGAGCAGCTCAGAAAGGCCGATCGGGTTATCGACTCACTAGCAAGTATTAGCTTTGAAACTATTTTAGATATGAGGTAACTATAATTGGTTCCAATCGATCATGGGGCTAAGCCATACCCCGTGCCCCCGCTTGCCTAGTCGGCATAAGAGTTTTACAATCATACTAATGAGCAAACACAAGGTCGAATACAAGTATTACGATAAAGACCATCCGTATCTGAGCACTTTGAGTATCAAAAAGAGAGCTAATTATGATCGTACCCAGAAAATAGCCCTGCGTATTGTGGTGGTTTTGTTTTTTGTCTTGGCCGAAGGCATGCTGATGTGGGCCATTGCCGACTCGAGCATTAGCTATAGCCCGCTCCAAAAAGAAGTGTTGGTGGGTGTAAAACCACCCAAGAAGGTCGCTAAGGCCGAGAACATTAGCGCCCCGCCTCCACCTTCGCTTTCGCCCTTCGCCGCAGATATGTACTTGGTAGTACCGAAGCTTTATATCAACGCCCCTATCGAAAATGTCGGCGTTACAGCAAACGGGGAGATGGCTACCTCGCAGAGTCTCGAAAGAGTTGCTTGGTATAAGGACGGCAAGCGTCCCGGAGACATAGGCAGCGCAGTGATGGCTGGCCACTATGGCGCACCAAATGAAATTGGCATTTTCAGATCGACCGACAAGCTAGTGGTTGGCGATACTATCGAAGTCAGAGACAAAAGCGGAAATAGCCTGGCCTACAAGGTTTATAAGGTAGCAAGATACCAGCTTACCGAAGTGCCGCTGCAGGAAATTTTTAATAAGGCCGATGGTAAGTATCTGAACCTCATTACTTGTGTGGGGAACTGGAATAACTCTAACAGCAGCTACGACCAGCGCTTGATAATTTTTTCGAAGCAAGATTAGTACAGCTTGGTATTGACGCTATGGCCCAGGGAGAGTATTATAAGCATAACTAATTAAAATACAAGAAGGGTAACTTTGAAATGTATAATGTTAAAAATGTTAAAAATGTTCTGACACGCTCTGTACTGGTAGCGATGGCACTACTATTAAGCCTTGGTGCAGCGCCAGCTGCGAATGCCCAGTTTCCAGGTGTTAATGGGCGGATAATATCTTATGCAATTGGTGATGGAGGCGTATCGGTCAAGCCCGACGGCACCTTCTATTATGGCCACAATATCCCTTTTGTGAACACCGGTTGGGCATCAAGGCGATATGCCTATTCACCCGACGGCACACAGATAGCATATAGTGTCGAGGTCGCTGGCAGTGTGAATATATACATCAAATCGTCCTCGTCTATAGTGAACGGTACTGCCCTGACTGCTAGTACTGCAAGCTTTCAAGACTCCAGCCCCGTATTCTCGCCAGACGGTACCAAGATAGCATTCGCGCGGCGCGCGGTTGCCTCTCCTAACCTCATCGATATTTATGTAATTAATACAGACGGTACAGGCCTCATCAGGCTGACTAACCTAATGTTTCCCACAATTTCTACCACATACAGTAGCGTCCAAACACCAGTCTGGGCACCCGATGCGAGCGTTATATATGTGTCAACCTACGACTACCCTTCGGCTGCTGGCACAGGAATATACTCGATTAGCCCTACCACACCTGACCAAACAACGGCTACCAGCGTTATTACTGCAGCACAGATGCTAGGCTTTCAAACCGATTCTCAGTTTGATATCGCCCCAGACGGCTCGCGCTTTGTGTATCAGAGCTTGTCTGGCAACAACGGGACAGTAAGGAGTATTAGGTCGGTTGCCTTTAATGGCACCGGGGATACTGCCGTAGTTACATCGGATACGACAGGATACTGGCAACTAGGGGGCTACTCGCCCGACGGTACCAAGCTCGTCGTGATGCGCAGTACTTACCCGGCTGACCCTGCGGTTGTGACCATGGTGGTGATGGCCACAAATGGCACAGCACAAACAGCAATATGGACCAACGCAGCCAATGGACAGCCATTTGAGTATTCTAGCAGCTACGCACCTTTCTGGGGCACTGGTCAGGATACTTATAACTCGTATGGCAGCTTTGGTGCCTTTCAATCAGGGGGTGATACAACCCCAGGCGCTCCAAACACCACCACCACCAAGACACAAAAAAGCAATACACTACCTTGGCTGGCCAGTGGCCTAGCATTATTGGCGCTATTTGGTGCAGCTGGCATGATGATCCGAAAAGAGTTTAAGTCTAAGAAATAATGCCTGAGCAAACGACTGCTCAAGCTTCGCATCCGCAGCGCCAACATCCACCAGACAATAAAAAAACCATCAACTTGCTGGCGGTACTATCGCTAATACTAGCAGTGCCGCTAGCACCTATCGCGATTGTGCTAGCCCTAATCGCCAATCGGCAAATCAAAAATACCGGCCAGCGCGGGCAGGCATTGGTTTTTGTGACAATCACACTATCTACAATAGTTATAATTGCAGCGGCCGGCTTTGCTAGCTTTACGATGCTAGGCGCTAAGAATAAAAAAACTCCGCTGCCGGCTAATACAGTTAAAAATGAGTCAGCTAGTAAGGAATACACCGCCGAAGAAAAAAAGGCCGCCGATAAAGCCAACAGCTTCCTGGGGGCGCTATCCAAAAACGACTACGCCAAGGCCTTCGAAGTTTTTTCGCCCGAGCTGAAGGCTAGCTATAAGGATGGTGCTATAGGTTTTCAGAGTGAAACCGAAAAGACCTACGCCAAGATCCTTCAGAAATGGGACATCGTAGAGGTACTAACTAGCTCGGGCGAGGATAGGATTAATGTCAAGGGCACTGCTGCATTTGACGGTTCCGAAACCACGGGAGATTTTGAAATTGGTTTTTATAATAACAATGGAGATATTCAGATGTACTCGTGGCGAATATCGGCTGGACAACAAACACTCGGTACCGGGCGCTAGGCATTAGTGGCCAATGGTGCCATAACCATTTTTAATGCTGACGCCCCCAAAGCACCATAATTGGACAGCGGGGCCCTTAAAAGCATAAAATACAATCAAATGTTTGATAAAAACATCAACCTCAAAATTACAGCTGGCCAGAAGCTATTGGTAGTTAGTGATATACATCTGCAACTGCCACTAACCAGCGAGCTTAGCATCATTCAACAATCCTTAGTGGGGCGTATTAATGAGCTGGCCACTCATAAGCAAGCTATTTTGGTACTCAATGGCGATGTGCTAGAGCTCTGGGCTCAATCCGACCAGAGCGTGGAAGATATCATAGATGGCTACACTGATCTCAGGATAGCAATTTTGAACTTCAATAAGAAATCTGGCCACCGAACAATCTATACAGTCGGTAACCATGACGATAGCTTGGCCGTTAGCGCTAGCGACAGGGCAGTAGTTGCCAAGCATTGGCAGGCGGAGGTATGTAATACCTTAAACCTTACGATTGGCCGCAAAACCATTAGAATCGAGCATGGCCACGAGAACGATATGTATAACAAAACTTCTTCAGCCGGGTCCTCGCACGGCAAAAGGCTGGTTCAAAATACTCTGCCAATACTCTTGGAGCGAATACCAGTACTGATCGGTGGCATTGGTGATGTGGTCGATAGGTCGCTCTTGCCGAGCTTTGTACTGAGCAACCTACTCTACAAGCTGGTTGTGCCTTTTTCGATACCGATTGTGTTGCTTTGGGCTGGCTACCAAACCGCCTTGAGGTCCGATGCTCGCTATGCAATGGCTGCAGTGCTGGTGCTGTTGATGAGCTGGCTGGCTTTAATTGTGCTAGATATTTTTCTGAGGCTGGTAGCTAGGCAAACACTGGGCGGCGGGAGCAAGTACATGAAGAGCCTAGATAGCTACCAAAAAGAAGCCAAATTTGATGCTCTGGTACTTGGCCATACTCACGATGGCAGGGTCGAGAAGCGCAGTGGCTACAGCTACGCCAATAGTGGCTGTAATGACATTATCGCCTTGCCCCGGACCGGCTGGCTGGGCATACCTAGGTTCAAGCGCTACATACAGATGAGTGAAATAACTATTGATTATTCAAAAAAAGATTCGATTAAATACCACCAACAGATTATTACTTTGGTAAAATAGGACTATGCGTAACTATCTTAGGTCGGGCAAATTTATACTCTGGATCGGCCTTGTGGTGATTATTGTTATGTTTACTATGTTGGCTTCCGAATCTGGCAGAAACTATAATCTGCGCAGTAAATCGGACGAACTCGAGGGGCAGATAGCTCGACTGGAGAGGCAGATAGAAGACCTCGGCTACAAGATTACCTACTACAAAACCGACGCTTATAAAGAGCGCCTGGCTCGCGAAAAGCTCAATGTCGCGGCTGCCGGCGAATCAGTCATTGTTATTAAAGACGACCAGGCCAAGCAAACTGATGTGGCCAAGCAAACTCCACTGGTTCTTAAGTCCGACACCCAGCTATTGGCAGAGAAGTCCAATTTTGATCAGTGGCGTGATTTTTTGTTTGGTAATTAATTTTTATTAAAAAAAGCCCCAATTAAGGGCTTTTTTTAATGGTGGCTGGAGGAGGATTTGAACCTCCGACCTCAGGCTTATGAGTCCCGCGCTCTAACCAACTGAGCTACCCAGCCTCTTCGTCGAACTATTGCTTAAGTTTACGTAAAATTAGTATAAACTAATTTACTCCAACTATCGCAACAGTTCTCCTCTCGATTTATGAAACAGACTTGGGGTCTTG
>CAYORQ010000036.1:0-6921 GCA_964406425.1 uncultured Candidatus Saccharibacteria bacterium
ACAGATACTAAAGTGAAATAAGCTTATTTTAATTATTATCTAATTAAGCTCTATTCAGATGCCACTTTGGGTATCATTATTTTTCACCGACATCGAGCTCCAAGAAAGCAACAGACTAGCGGACTAATCTATATTTAAGAATTGTTTGAAGCCCTGAAGCGCTAGCAATCAGGGCAAGTTTATTCTTAAATCAGATTGCCTGGTAGGCTGGGGCGCTTATTGGGGTGAGCCACAGTCGGTTGGTTTTGCTCCACTTTTGGCAGCAAAAGTGGTATCTGAATAGAGACAATTAGTGAGACTAGTTAATAATAATTAAAAAGCAACTATTGCCGCAGCTGTGCTATCCGCTCCGACACCAAAGCTCCAAGAAACAACAAACAACAGATATAAAACTCCTTCTAAGCATCGTTTCAACGAGGGGGTTTTATAGCCCGAGCAGATAGTGCTTATGATGTATTGACAAAAATGACTATATGTGATAGAATTACTCACGAATAAGGCTTAATAGATTTATTAGCTTTATTGAACTTTTGACAAGACATTTGGTAATGGTCTGCGGGAAACTGCTACTTATAGGGAGTAGTTTCCCGTAGACCAAGTTGGTCTCGGGCTGCAGGCAAATGCCCTGTAGAAATTCCTTGAGAGGTATTAATCATGCCCGAGACAGACAATCACAAGAAGGTACCGGGATTCTCTAATTTCAGAGAGCTCTCCAAAATGGATAGCCTTTTCGACAAATCCGATAAAACCGACGCCGCAATCGATTGGCTCAACGAGCACGGTCGGACCGTGCTGAAGGAGAACGCGATGGAGATCATCAAAAACCTCCTGACCGCTAACTCCATCGAGCGCCGTGTTCGAGGCCAGATTGGCCTAGAGCGAGCCATCAAGGCGCAAGTCGCCTGGCTAGAGATGTTCCAAAACTGGGTCAAGCTCGGCAAGTTTGCGCAGCTCAAGGAGCTCACGGACGCCGTCCGTGATCCTGAGTTGTCGAACGACGAGCACATAAAGGCCTGCAACGAGCTCCTTGAAGCCCATGTCAACCTCGTAATAAAGACCGAGGAAGACAACCTGAAGCGTGAAGAAGCGATGAAAAAGATCGGCGATCACCTCAAAGAAGAGGGGTTCATCGAGTGGGTCATCGCCAACTCCAAGCTAGTGGACAAACGTCCCACCGCCAAAGACCCGAATTGGGCCGTCAAGGTCCTCACTAAGGTCCAGAGGGGTAAGAGTGAGTCGGTACCTCCGAACACCCTCTCCGCGCTGGGTTCCAATCTCGACCACTGGTCGAGGGTGTTCTTCGGTGAGGAGACGAACCAGCAGCCCAAGAGCACGAAGAGCCGCGGTGGCCGCTCCGCTGAAAAGCGGGAAGCAGACCGTGCCTTCAACGGCACTAGTAAGCCTGGCCACAAAGCCAAGCGCTAGACCCCGGGGGATAGGGAAGGGAGTCCGAGGGCTGGGGTCATCCCCAAGGTGTCCTTGCGACACTGTCCTCGGACTCCCATCGTCCCCAATGCAAACTTTTGGTTGGGAACTCCTCTCCTGCCCGAGTAGAGAACCCAACCAAAACACAGCTGGCTGCTGTATAACTGTGCCGGGGCCCGAACAATCTGTTCGGGCCCTAATTCTTTTAATCTGTATAATTTATTAAAAATGAGCACTTATAAAATGACTAATGACTCGAAATAAAAATCAATAACATCTCGTTTGATGGTGGTACAATAGACTTTAAGTAAGGGAGCGGCAAATGATTGACCCATCAAAAATTAAACAACTAGATAAAAGCAAAATATTTGAAACCATCGGCGCCCAGCCCGATCAGCTCCGTCGTAACTATGCCGATACCATGCGTCAAGATATTACTGCTGAGGACGGCGTGGGAGTTAGTAATATCATTTTAGCTGGTATGGGCGGCTCGGCCTTGGCCGGCAATATCATCAAAAACTGGCTTTATGACAATCTCGTGGTGCCTTTCGAGGTAGTTCGTGGCTACAACCTGCCCGACTACATCGGCCCCGATAGCCTAGTGATTATTTCGAGCTACTCTGGTAACACCGAAGAAGCCCTAAGCTGCTACCAGCAGGCCCTGGGCCAAAACGCCCGCATTGTAATTATGACAGCCGGTGGCAAATTGGCTGAGCTAGCAAAACAAAAAAACCACGCCATACTTGCTTTGCCAGAAGGCTTTCAGCCTCGCCTAGCTGTATTTGCCGGCCTTAAGGCCTTGGCTTGTTTATTTGAGGATATGCGCCTGGTTGCCACCACCGACCTGCGCGGGCAGCTCATCAACACCGCCGATTACCTAGACAATGTAAAATTCGCGATGAGCCCCGACAACGAATCAAACGATAATATCGCAATGCAAATAGCCGAAAAACTGGCCGGCAAGATAGCCGTCATTTACGGCGGGTCAGTACTCGGCTCGGCGGCCTACAAGTGGAAGATCGACATCAACGAAAACGGCAAACAAATGGCTTTTTATAATACCTATCCCGAGCTCAATCACAATGAGTTTCAGGGCTGGATGTTTCCTACAAAAAAACAAGTAGTGTCGGTACAACTACAATCGTCGCTCGATTCCGAGCAGATGCGCAAGCGTATCGATACCACCACTAGGCTATTGTCTGATCATGGCTTTAAGCCGATAGTTGTTGAGGCTTTAGGCACCACCCGAATCGAGCAGCTGCTATCTACAATTTTACTTGGCGATTATGTGTCGGCTTATATAGGCATCCTCAATGGCATCGATCCGACGCCGGTTGAGTTAGTCGAAAAATTAAAGAAAGAACTGATCTAAAAAATGTCAGAACAAACATCAAACCCTTCGCAAGATCCTACAAACCAAGATAACCAAGCTCTTACAGAACCTGAAATAGTGAAGTATCAAAAAGAGTGGCTTCAAATGGCACAAAAGTTATTTGCTTTGGCAGCTGACAAAACCCAACCAATTGATTCAAATCAAAAAAGTCAGGGCAAGGAAATGTATTTAGACCTACCAGATATGATGGTAAATCTTAAACTTTATGGTGAAAGCTATGACGACCAGTACTCACAAGAAGAGGATGAAAAGCCTATGCTGTACCTTTTATTCTTAAGAAAATATAGCAAAAATACTGGCATATTTGATGTCCAAGTCACACAAGACGGAGACTTAATAAAGATAAGGGGCTTTGGAAATTATGGTAGGCCTTATCTGGTTAACGAAACAAATAGTGCTAGGGCCAGTGAGGTTAGCAAGCTGTTTTCAGATATTTTGAACAACCCCGACGCTTATAATCTAATAATGGAGCCTCATACAGGAGAGGAAGAATTTGCTGAATTATCCATGCAGCCAGATGAATCCAGATAAATTAAAAATTTGAAAGGACATAGTAAATGCCAAACACACCACCCGAATCACTCAACGGCCTAAATAATCCCGAACGCCCTAGAGGCCAGGATTTGTCGGGCCCGGAGTTTTTGCACTATCAGTCTGAGTGGATGAAGCTCGCTCAGCAATTATTTAAATTAGGACGAGACAGAACAGAAACACACAAGGTGGATATTCAAAAAGCTCTAGATCAACCATCGGAGGCTGCTAAGAATTATCACGGCGAAATGCGTCTGGAGCAATTAAAAAATCAATTTGAATCTACCGAACACCACAATGAAGTTGTAAGCTCACAGAAGTTATATATCGATAGTGAGGATTGTATAATTGAGCTGCAATTTTGGAATGAAGAACACCCTTTTGGTATGTCCGAAGGAACCGAACGCGATATATTTTATATCGCTTTTAATTACAAAAACTTAGTACCTGAAGATCAGCAGGCCGAAAATATTAACTACGCGACTATTACTAACATCAAAGAGACTATTACTATAAGAATGCTTGACGGTGAACGGCAAACCACCCCACAAAGAGCTAGCGAAATATCTCAGGTACTAAAAGATTTGGTAAGTGACCCGCAAATAGACCAAAGAATTATGGAGCCCGAAGAGGCCAAGCTTGAAATCTCCAAAATAGATCAGCTCAACTAAAATTATTATTATCTGGTATAATTACTCCCTGTGGAGAGGTCGCACCACCGCCAAAAGCGGGCCCCCGCTAAAAGCGGTGGTAGTGGCCGAGTCACCGCCTTTAGGCGGAAAAGAGTTATAATTAGATTTGAACCCGTTTAGTAATGGAGAGGTCGCATAGTGGCCGAGTGCGCTACCTTGGAAAGGTAGTATGCGGGCAACCGTATCGAGGGTTCGAATCCCTCCCTCTCCGCCATTGAAAACGACCCGCCTTTCGGTGGGTCTTTTTCAATGGCATGAGTGTGTGTTTGAACCCGTAGGGTTCGCGTAGCAAGGCGCGCAGGAAAATAATAAATTTAAATTTAATTATTTTACGAGCACCTTACGGAGAAGGCGTCAGCCGCCATCCCTCTCTCTCCGCCATGAAATTAATAAGCAGAATAACAGAATAAGTCCTCACCTTATAAGCCAAAGCGTCATCCCTCTCTCTCCGCCCATTTGTTCCGTACATTAAAATAAGATTTAGGTGGCCTGTCAATTTTCAGCTGGCATGAAATTTGGATGATAAAAAGGACTCTAGTCCGCCTCAGTCGTTTGCGCATACTGTCTTTCAAGCTCGCCAGGAATCTCTAAGGATCCAAAATTACCCGGCTTCAGCTCTGGCTCATATACTAAGTCAAATTGGCCGCCTAGCTCAGCCTCTAGTCTGTCGAACGTTTCACTATCCCTAACAATTACCCTTTTGATAGCCCCCAGCGGGACTTCTGGCAATTTAATTTCCCAAGTCGAGAAATCCGGTATTCCTAGAGTATTTAGATCAACATCCTGCCCGGCGGCAAATTGATCAACCGTATTGTAAACGGTCAGGGAACGGTAAACACCGCCATCTCTTACAGATCTAGAAGAAACACGTGAGCGAGCTATGCGCATAGCGGCTTGACTATAAAAGTAGTCGGGTGTAGTGGCACCTTGCATATATTCGCCGAGGTCTTTGCAGTCTGCAGCATCTTTTTCGGTTATGAAAGCTCCCGGCTGATCCATAACGGCCGGGTCGAGAATCAAAGTAATCTCACCTTGCTTATGAAATCTATGAGGTCTGCCAAAATCAGCAAAGACATATTGGTCTAAGCCTAATTCCCGATCGCCTAAGTTAGTAGAACCCTTGCTGGCTTCAGAAAACGCTAAGGCATCTTGACCACTAGCCCTGTACAGGCCTTTATTACTGGCAAACGAACCATGCCTGACTAAACTTATAAAACCTTCCACTGAAGTACTGTGTATCAGTGGTAATGAGCGTAATTTAGCTTCGGCAAGCAGGGGATCGATTGGTTGGCTACGGTTATTGCGGCTCCGAGCGTCTGCTTCAAAATGATAGTTGCCTACTTCGGAACGGTAGTTGACGGCAGCATAAAGGCTTATAAGTGGTGTTTCGGAGCCACGAGCAATTGCCCAATCCTCTTCCTCTATAGTATTTAGTCTCTGCGGGCCGCTTCTGGGATCTAAATCCAAGCCATGTTCTTGAAAAATCAACTGCCTTTTTGCTAAATCTCCATCAGAGAACTGACCCTCCAGCCTTTGAGCTAGAGCCACCTCAAACTTAACATCCGCCGCAAGCCCCAGAAGTCGTTCTGCGCGTTCCGCGGCTTCTTGTTCTTGAGAAGGTTTGGATGTTTGTGGCGATGTAAGTTCGGGTGACATTCTTATTTTGTTTGTTATGTTTATAATCCTAGCACATTTTTGCTAATCTGAAAGTTTCGGAGTCGGAGAATGTGGCCATATTCCCCTTCTCTGCCCATTTGTTTCGTACATTAAAATAATTTATGGCTTTTATGGTTTTTTTATGCTTTACTAGAAGCATGGAAGATCAAAAACAACCAACTCCAACATCTGCACCAACCCCGGCACCTGCTGCACCAACGCCGGTACCTGCTGCACCAACGCCGGTACCTGCTGCACCAACGCCCCCCGCGCCAGAACCAGCCGATAATGCTACTGATAATAAGCCTAAAGTTATGACCAAGGTCGACAACCTGAAGCGCATCTTTTTTATAGTATTAATCGCCTGCTTAGTGTGCGCTGCCGGTATCGCTGTTGTGACTGTGTTGGTTGGTAGCTTTAACGATATATTGGGCCGCGCCTTGGGCACTATTGTAGCGGTGGCTCTGCACGCATTCTTTGGTTTTGCCTTCCTAGCCGCGACCGCAAAGCGTGATATTAAGGATCGCACACACGGCTCAGGGTTACCCAGTAACACTATCTTTGCCCTGATTGTCGCAAGCTTTATCACCACGGTGTTTGCCATTTGGCAGCTGATACCTGGCGACATAACTAGTAAATTGTACCTGTCTTACGGGGTACTATTGTTCGCCGCTTTCCACGCTGATGCCCTGTACCGAATCAGCGGCCTTGAGAAAAAGCTCGACACCACAATTATCGCAAACTATATCTTTATGTCGATTGTGGTCATCATGCTCATAGTGCTAATTTTCTCAGATTCTTACGGTCTGCACGAGTATTTCTATCGTGTATTAGGGGCCGTTGCAATTGTAGATGCCACCATATCGATGACAGCCATTATCATGCACAAAATGTATGTTCAAAAACACCCGCCTGCAGTAACCAAGCAACCCAGAAGCGCACTGCGCCAAGTTCTTATGGTGATATTATATATATTCTTAGCAACACAATTGTTTGGTGGCCTTGCGGTTATTTTGATGTCCGGACTCTAAGTCCATAATCCCCGCCGCAAAAAAAACTGAGTTTGCATCAGATTTTTTTGTTTTGTCATGACAAGCTTAACTATAATATAGAGAGTGTGAAATAATTCAAGTACCAATTTAAACACAAAAGGAGCACTATGAAAAAAGTTTTAATTACCGGCTGCCGGGGTGGCATTGGCCTAGATAGTGCAGTAGCGCTCGC
>CAYORQ010000037.1:0-6908 GCA_964406425.1 uncultured Candidatus Saccharibacteria bacterium
TCGAGGTTTAGGCCGCTGTTTCTGAGGTTCATAAAGCTCTCGTCTCCGTAGGGGCCTGAGAATTTATCGACAAAACCGATATCTTGATACTTATAATCGTAATAATACACCGACCTGACTGGCTCACTTTTGATTTTGCCATTATCGATTGAGATATAGCCAACAGTACCGATAAAACCGCCTCCAGTTCTAGCCTCGGCATTATTCATAAAGAGCAGTAGAATATTTTTTTTGCCATTTAGCCCCAGTAGGCTTTCACTCAGCAGCTTGTAATCACCAATTTTTGTAGTTTTAATTACAACTTTATCTATCAGCCCACTCAGGTTGGTAATGATTATAAATAGCCCAAAGATGACTGTTGCGATGGCTAGACTTTTTACGAGGCTACTTTTTTTTGCTGATTTTCCCAACTACATACCCTCCAAGCTCGCTCAAAAATCTATCCTCTGAAAACATTTTGGCTCTTTTTACTATTTCTACCCTATCGAAGCTCGTTTTTTCGAACTTTTGGATTGCTTCGACCAAGCTTGCTACCGTCTGTTGGCTATGGTAAATGCCAGTCACGCCATCTATCACCGTCTCGGTGACTCCACCCTTTCCATAACAAATCACTGGCTTGCCGGCCGCCATCGCCTCAACTGGTGTGATGCCGAAGTCCTCTAGCCCAGGAAAAATAAATGCCTTGCAGTTGGCATAGAGGTCTCTAGCCTCTTGGTCGCCAGGCGACTTAATAAACTTAACGGTTGGGCCGGCTATTTTGCGCAGGGCTGGTTCTTCTGAGCCTTTTCCGGCTACAACCAGCTCCAAGCCTAGTTCCGTACAAGCCCGCACTGCCAAATCGACTCTTTTGTAGTTTATGAGTCGACCCAAGACAAGATAGTAATTGTCCTTGCTAGATGATCGGCCAATAAACTTATCAGTATCGACGGGCGGGTAAATGACCGGACTTGGTCGCTTGTAATATTTTTTAGTCCTCTCCGAAACCTCGGTAGATATAGCGATAATCTCATCAGGCCGCTGGGCAGCAGCGAAGTCCCATTGCCTGAGGCCCTTGATGGATCGCTTGAGTATCAGGCGAGCCAACGGATTAAGCGGGCCAAAGCCTGGCTCGGTGATATAGTCTCGGTAGCCACTCCAGTAATACCTGGTGGGAGTAAAGAGGTAGGCTATGTGTAGTGTCTCGGTTGGAGTTATGACACCCTTAGACTCTGCGCTACAAGTTGAGATGACCAAGTCATAACCCGAAAAATCAAGCCTCTCGAAAGCCAGTGGCCTGAGCATTGAATACAGCTGGTGTTTTTTTAGAGCCAGTGGCCAGTGCTGTAAAAATGTGGTGTGGATTTTTCTACCCTTAAAAAGCTTTAGCTTGCTGGGGTCATAGACGCTGGTGTATATCTCGGCTTGAGGGAACAATTTGAGCAGGCTCTGGACCACTCTCTCGCCGCCGCCGAGTCCAACTAGCCAATCGTGCACAATGGCTACCTTGAGGCCCGATAATTGCTTCTTATATTCCATTGCGCTCAAATATAGCCTGCCAGACGGTTTTGATGATAATTTTGATATCCAGCCAAAGCGACCAGTTTTCGATATAAACAATATTAAGCTTAACTCTCTCGGAATACGTCAGCTCGTTGCGGCCCGAAACCTGCCACATACCAGTGATACCGGGTCTAATAGTAACAATCTTTGCAAGGTTCTTTTGCCCTCCGACCAGCTTGAGCTCTGATTCGGGTAGTGGCCGAGGGCCGACCAAGCTCAAATCGCCTTTTAATACGTTATAAAGCTGTGGCAGCTCGTCGAGGCTGGTCCTGCGCAGGAACCTGCCAAGTTTTCCGACCCTGGGGTCGTGTACGATTTTGGCGGTTCGTCTGAATTCATCGGCTTTGTCACGAGGCAGAAGCTTCAATACATCCTCAATAGTTCGGTTGCCGAATTTTGCACCAAGGCTATATTCGGCCTTCATTGTTCTAAATTTATATACATTAACCTTTTTTCCTTTGCGACCATAGCATTCGTGCAAATAAATCGCTGGCCCGGGTTCGTTGAATCTGATAACGAGGTATATAACGAGCTGCAATGGTAGGCTCAAGATGGCAATTATAGTTGTAATTGTTACATCGAATAATCTTTTTAAGACCCTTCCCCAGCCTTCTAGCGGTGTCGGCTTAAGCTCTAAGATGGGCACCGAACCAATCTGGGTGGTAATGATTTTAGAGGTGTAGAGGTTCGAGATGCTCGGTACGAATTGGTAGCCGATGTGGTTGGCTTGGCAGAAAGCCAAAACATCAACTATATTATCATCACTCATGGTGCTGTCTGCTACCATAATCATATCAATATGGTGTGAGTCTTGGATTGTCTGCAGCCTGTCGGTAGTGGCTTGAGCCAGGCTTGGCAAATTAGCTACTATCTTGTAGCGTCTTTTGAGCTGCTTAAGGGCTGATTTGAGCTCGACTGCCGTGTCGCCACCTCCGACAAACAAGACACTATACACCCCAACGCCGAAGCGAGAGAGTGTTTTTTGTAATAAGCTCATTAGTATTCGCCCCAGACTAACCAGGGCTACTGCAAACATGAAGCCATAAACGGGTATTATTTTTGCTGGAAATATCGGGGTGGAGTTAATAAAGTCGATAACAATTAGTACCATAACGCCAGATGCACAGGCGGCCAGTATTTTGCTAAAGTCTATCCAGTTGCCTCTGTCAGATCGAATTTTATAAAGGCCGACGCCGGAAAATATCAAAAGCCAGATTGGCAAAAATACTAGCATAAAATTGAGGTAGCTTTGGCCTGCTATTGCTATCGAAAAGGGCTTGCCGCTGCCCTCTCTCAACAGGTAGGCCAAAATAAAGCTGACCACTAGCATCGTGTAGTCGACTGGTATCTGGAGGGCGGCTATTAAAAGCTCGCTTCTTTTTCTCATAGTATTTATTGTACCATCTAATAAAATAACATTCGCTATTTAAAAACGAATGCTATTTATTGCTATTAGTTAGCTATAAGCCGAATTTTGTACCCAGCACCTTTGAATATCAATTCGAGTCGGTTTGCTCAAGCAGTTGTGGCTCAACCTCACTGTTTTAATATGGCATTGATACGCAAAGGTGCTGGGCGATGACCATCTATCTTAACGCCCACTAAAGCAGGCACTACCTCCCGCCAATCTAACGCTCCTTGGTAGCTCGATGCGCTAAATTGGCGGGATGACGCGATATACCCTATGAAAAGACGAGTAGTCTCTCCGCTTTTGACAGCAGAAGGGCCCATAATCTTGCAGCCGGTAGGGTTTACCTCTTCCGATAGTCACCTATCAGAACTGGGGGCTCTTAACCCACTCTTTTCACCCTTACCCAGCACCTTTGTAAGTACCAATTGAAGCGCTCTCGACCAATCCAGGACCAAATTAAGAATTATTGCTTCGATATTGATATGCACAAAGGTGCTGGGCGGTATTGTCTCTGTGGCACTTTCCCTAGGATCACTCCTGGTTGCAGTTAACAACTACCGTTACTCTATGCTGTTCGGACTTTCCTCCCAGTACCTTTGTAAGTACCAATTGAAGCGATTTTGACTGCTGCGAGACCAAATTCATAATACTTGCTTCGATATTGATATGCACAAAGGTGCTGGGCGATCATCCACTAACTAATAGCTCACATATTATAATATATTTATGCTTAATTGTCTATTTTTGACTATCAAGTACTTGGTTTACAACGGCGTCTGCCAGAGTGTTGTCTTCGCGGTAAACGTGCGTAAAAGTTAGCTCCAAACCGGACGAGAGCTTATTGACTTTGGCGTTGAGCGGTATCATATTGGCATTTTTTACGCGGTATAGACCATTGAGCTGCCGGACTATCAGTTGGCTATCCAAAAAAAAGTCGGCTTTTTTGATGCCCAGCTCGTGAATCTTCTCTAGAGCGGCAATCACGGCACTGTATTCGGCGTAGTTATTGGTTTGAACCCCCAAGTACTTGCCTATTTCTTCGATAACTTCGTTGTCTTGATTAAGAATAACTGCACCAAGCGCCGAGGGGCCGGGGTTGCCCCTAGATCCACCATCGCAAAAAACTATCACTGGCTCATTTTTGGTCATTTCATCTCCTTAATTAGCCATATTGCGATGACTGAAAAGCCGAGTGCAAATCTGTAGAGTACGAATGCCAGTAGTGAGTGTTTTTTGAGATAATCTAGCAGCCAATTGATGACCGCCAGGCCAACCCCAAAAGCCACCACAATGCCCAACAATGTCAGCCAAACCGACACACTGCCTGATGGCTCGTTAATAATCTGGTTTAGTTTATAAAGCCCGGCACCGAGCGATATTGGTGTCGCCAACAGAAAGCTAAAGCGTGCTGCCGACTCTCGGTTGAGTCCCAATAGTTCGCCAGCAGAGATTGTGATGCCCGAGCGTGATGTGCCCGGAACCAAAGCCAGCACCTGTGCAAACCCAATGATCAATGCATTTTTTGTTCCGATGTGGGCGATGTCCTTGTTGAGCTTGGCGGTTTTGTCGATGACGTACATTACGAGTCCATAGAATATCAGTCCGATACCAATAATTAGCGGGGCCGAGCTTGATTGGTGGAAGTACTTGTCGATAAATTTGTCACCAAAAAAGCCGGCTAGTGCGGCTGGCACCGAGGCAAGTACAATATACACCAAAAGTTTGTCGCGTTTTTTTAGTAGTGTGTAGAAGTCTTTCCAGAAAAACACCACCAGTGCTAAGGCAGTTCCGACGTGAATTGCCGTATCAAAAGCCAATCCTGGGTTGGGTATATTAACAGCCCATGGCAATAAAAACAGGTGAGCCGAGCTAGAGATTGGCAAAAACTCTGTAATTCCTTGTAATATTGCTAAAATTACAACGGTTAGAATCATTTTATACTTTTACTCCGCCTATTGAGGCAATATGGTTTGTTATTTTGGCGGCCTCAAGCTTAAGTTGCTCGGGCGTTGATGCTTTGGCGGTAGTATGGTCGATATCGGATATTTTCATTAGAGAATAAATGTGGATGTGGGTATGTGGGACTTCAAATCCGACACTAGCCAAGCCAACCTTGGGGGGCTGATAGACCGCCTTTAAGACCTTGGCGAAAAACTGTGCGACTTTCATCAGGTAGCTAAGGGTTTCTGTGTCAAGATCTTCCCAATTGGCAACCTCGCTAACTGGTATCACCAACATATGGCCTGGATTGTGAGGCCTTATAGACAAAATTACAAAGCATACTTTGTCTTGATAGAGTATTTCACCAGGCAACTCTCCGAGCCGGATTTGGGTAAAGATAGTTTTATTCATAAGCGACCATCATACATCCTGAAGGTCACCAACATCAAGCGTAAGCTGAGAGCCGGGTTTGAGCTCACCGCTTAGTAGGCGCTTGGCAATCAGATTTTCTACCAAACGCGATATCACTCGGCGCATTGGCCTAGCGCCAAGACGCGGGTCGTAACCCAAATCGACCAGATGGGCTAATGCTGGCTGGGTCAGTGTAACGGTGACTTTTTTGTCGGCCAGCTCTTGATTGACACTCTGTATTATCAAATTAGCCACCTGCAGTAATTCCTCTTTGGTCAGTGGCCTAAAGAGTACAACCTCGTCGAATCGGTTGATTAGCTCGGGACGAAAAACATTCTGATCAATCAGATCATTAACAAGCTTGTCCTCGAAATCCTCAAGGTTTTTGCCAGCAGATATTTGCTCTCTGATTTCATTGGCCCCAGCATTTGAGGTGCAGATAATAATTGCCTCCTTGAAGCTCACCTTGTGGCCAGCTGTATCTGTAAGCATTCCTTCATCGAGCATTTGGAGCAACAAATTGAGTATGTCGGGGTGGGCCTTTTCGATTTCATCTAATAAAACCACACTAAATGGATTCTGATTGATCTTTTGCAAGAAGCTACTGCCCTTATCGTCTTTGCTTGCTGAAGCCAGCAGACGGGCTACATCGGCCTTGGATTGATACTCGCTCATATCGAGTCGGTTCATACTGTTTTCGCTACCAAAATAAACAGCTGCCAGCGACTTTGTGAGCTCGGTCTTGCCAACACCAGTCGGACCCAAGAACAAGAAGCTACCAACAGGACGTCCAGTGTTTCTAACGCCAGCCCGGGACCGCCTCAAGGCATCCGAGACTACCTGCACTGCTCGACTCTGGTTGATCATTCGCTGGTGTATTAAATCTTCCAAGTTAATAAGCTGGGTTTTTTCTTCTTCGGAAGCCTGGCTGACCTTGGTGTTGGTGATAATCTCGGTCGCTTTGGCCACCGAATTCTCGGTTATCAAACCTTCTATAGGGTAGCTCATGCTGTCGGTCAAAAGGTCTATCGCCTTGGCTGGCATTGCCTTATTGCGCAAGTACCTCTCCGCCATGTCATAAGCAGCCTGAATGGCCTTAAAAGTCACTATGCTATCAACTTTTTTCTCGAGGTTAATCGAGATGTCCTGCAGAATACCAATAGTTTGCTCGCGGTCAGAAGGCTCGATATCGATTCTGGCAAACAAACTCGCAAGGCTTGGGTTAATGGTGTCCAGCTTATGCCAGTCATCTAGTGTAAAGCTAGCTATTAGGCTAATATTGGACGATTGCAGGGCGGGCAATAAAATCCCAGAAACATCAACCGTGCCGCCGCCGCTACCAAAAAACAGCTGGGCCTCATCGAAGTACAAGATGATGTTTCCGGCTCTGGAGGCATTACTAATGATCTCATTGAAAACGGCTTCAAGGCTGATATTTTGACCGATTGCCGCAGTGACAACTGCCGAGTTTATCTGGACCACCTGCCGATACCGCAGTGAGTTCGGTACATCCTTACCGTCAATTAGCTTCTCGGCTAGGGCATACACCAGGGCTGTCTTACCAACCCCAACCTCTCCAACCATTGCAAGGTTACTGCGCCCGTCT
>CAYORQ010000038.1:0-6824 GCA_964406425.1 uncultured Candidatus Saccharibacteria bacterium
GTTAATTTATCGATGACTATTACTAATCTTAAACTTCTTGAGGTATAATAACAGGTATGTCAAACGAAGCCAGCAAGAGCAATGATCCAGGTGTACTTTATCTGGATGCTGATACCGAAATAACTGAGGCTATCGAGAAACTCAAAAAGTCTACCGATACCGAAGTTCGTATTGTAGTGCCTTCAAGGTCAGCTTTGCTGCAAAGTTCTGTCAATGTTAAGCTCCTCAAAAAATCCGCCAAAGACTCCAAGAAAGATCTAGTCTTGGTTACCAACGATAAAATTACCAAAAACCTAGCTGGCGCCGCCGGAATCGCAGTGGCCTCGAGCGTCAAGGCTATGGCTCATGTACCAGATATCGAGCAGCCACCGAGCAGAGGCGCCGAAGCTATCGTAATTGATCCCGGCAAAGAGGCACAAGATAAGGCCGACCAAGCTGATAAGGGCGATAAGCCTTCGGACCAAGGTTTTCAATCCAAGCACATTGACCTCGACGGCGAAGACGAGCCCGAAGCCGAAGAATCTCTTAAGCCCATCAGCTCAAAATCTAAAAAAGATAAAAAAGTTCCAAATTATGGCAAACTCAATAAGCGCATCTGGATAGGAGCGAGTGTATTTGGCGTGGTATTAGTGGCCATATTGGCGCTGATCTTTTTGCCAACAGGCAAAGTAACACTGCTAGTAAATGCCAAAAAAACCAGCCTTAATTTTAATTTTATTCTTGATGCGGCCTCGTCGTCATCAGATATCAACGCCCAGACCTTAGCCGCCCAAAAACTCGAAATTACCAAAGATTCGTCGTTTGAAATCACAGCTACAGGCAAAAAAGAAGTCGGTACTAAAGCTACGGGTACAATTGCCTTAAAAAACTGCGACGATGTCAGTACCCACGCTTTACCGGCTGGCAGCGGCCTGACCTCTGGGGGCAAGAGCTTTGTGACTGCTCAGGCCGTTAGTATACCTGCCGGCACCGCTGGTGGCGGCGATGTATTTTGCTCTAGTGCTATTGATGTGCAAATAACCGCTACAGCTCCAGGAGAAAGCTACAACCTCGGCGCATCTACCTTTACGCTTACTGGCTTTTCATCGTTTTTTAAAGCCACTGGCCAAACTAGCGGCGGTACCACCAAAACTATTACGATTCTCTCGGCCGAAGATATCACCATCGCCAAAAAACAAGCCGAAGAGCAGTCCAAATCGGCTGCCGACGAGCTGGCTAAAAAGGCCGGCAATGAGCTACAACTTTTCAAATCGACAATCCAGGCAGACTTTGTAGAATTCAAGACCTCAGTTGCTCAAGATGCCGAAGCCGATAAGGTCAGTGTAACTTCAAAAATCAAATATACTGGCTTTGCCGCCAAAAAGGCCGATGTCAATAAACTTTTTGACGGGCAGATACAAATTGATCTCAAAGGCAACAAGCAAGTCTATGACAATGGCTCCCAAAATGGTAGCTATACCACCACCAAGCAGTTTAGTCCTGAGAAACTCCAGCTCAATGTCAAGACCTCGGCCTACTATGGAGATCCCATAGATAAGAAGACTATCGCTAAACAAGTCGCTGGCAAGGCCAAAAAAGAAGTCTCGGATATCGTCAAGAAATCGGGCGACCAGATTACTAGCGCGCAAGTTGAAGTAAATCCGGATTTGCTACCAAATATGCCCCTGATGACTGGTAGAATAACAATCGATATAAAAGTCACTACAAATTAATTATGGATATCAGAGCAGAAGATTACGAAAAAACAATAATAGCCTTTGATTATGGCGATATTCGTATTGGGCTTGCCATCAAACCGGCCGAGCAGGCTTCGGCTGAGCCGCTTATAACTCTAAAAAATGACGCATCGCTGTGGCCACAAATCGACGGCTTACTCGATTTGCACCAGCCAGATCTTGTGGTAGTCGGCCGGCCACGAAATCTCGAAGGCGAGAGCACCGCACAAACCATTAAAGCCGAGCAGTTTGCCGTAAAGCTCTCGGGCAGTTACAATAACAAGGTTGAATTACAAGATGAAGCCCTCACAACCGAACATGCCCAAGAAAGAATCCCCAAAAACCTCAGCCCCAAAAGCAGACGAGGCGCCATTGACCAATACGCCGCCTGTATCATCCTCGAGCATTACCTCCAAGAAACCCAAAACTAAGCTACAGCTAATTATTCTGGTAGTAGTTGCTGTAATTTTGATGGTGATGATTGTGTCGGCCAGCTGGGTTTTGGTGGCGGTTAATTCGGCCAAAGACCCTAATAATAAAGCTCAAATAGTTTTTGTTGTTGAGCAGGGTAGCGGCATCGATAAGATCGCCTCAGATTTGTCCCAAGACGGGCTAATATCAGATAAAAACTTGTTTGTTTTGTATGCCAAAATAGGTCCCTCGAGAGGCAACCTCAAGCCGGGAGTTTATGTCTTTAGCCCCTCGATGAGCCTATCTAAGATTGCCGATACTATTGGCAAAGGTGAAATTGCCAATAAGAAGGTGGTTTTTCAGGAAGGCCTGACAATTGCCGAAATGGGTCAAAAATGGGCTCGAGCGGGCTTTGGAACAGCCCAGGACTTTATAAGCGCCTCAGCGCCACCCAACCGGTTCATGCAGCCCTTTTTGAGCTATCGTAGTAACCCAAATAGCCTGGAGGGCTATTTGTACCCCGCTACCTACAATGTGGTTGTCAATACCCCCTCAACTGATCAGATAAGTGCCATGCTCGACAGCTTTGAGTCGTCAGTTTTACCCAAATTACCGCCCGAATATCGGAATTCTACCAGATTAAACGACCTGATAACCCTAGCCTCTATTGTCGAAAAAGAAGCCAACACAACCGAAGACCGTAAGCTAGTGGCTAGCGTCTTTTATAACCGCCTGAAGCTAGGAATGAAGCTCGAGAGCGATGTAACTGTCAATTATGCCACCGGAAAGAGCCAAACATTGCCATCTGATTTAAGTATCGACTCGCCATACAACACCTATAAAGTTGCCGGATTACCGCTTGGCCCCATCTGTAATCCTGGTCTTGATGCCATTTTGGCCACCCTAAACCCGGCTCAGACAGACTATTTGTTCTTTTTATCTGGTAAAGATGGTGTCCTCAGATTGGCCCGAACTCTCCAGGAACATGAGGCAAATATCAGAAAGTACCTAGATTAGCCATATTTTGCTTTTATAAAGGCATAATATGCTACTTGACAGTGCGAGCTCCTCTTGGTAGACTATACCCACGTAAATTTAAAGGATAAGTACTGTATCCGAGTCCTACTATTTAAGAGTAGAGGCCACTAGTGGAGAGTTTGTTTTTTTAGATTTACCTGCGTTACAACTTATCAGATTAGTAAGGAGATATTTCGGTCGAAAACTCCGGTCCCGTCATTACTGTGTTTGACCACGCCATATGGCACCAATAAACCAGTAATGCAAGTCATTAGCCTCGCTAGCGAACCTAGTAATGACGGGAGACAGATAAGTCGCAGTCTTAAATTGTGCCATATACAATATTCATTGTTAATCGACACAGAGGAGAGGTTTATTAGTAGAAAAGTAATAGGGTTTCCCTTACAAGTGCGCCCCGAAAACTTCGTTGGCGTTGGGCAACAAAACTTTTCCAAAACAAACAGCGACGAGGCTCCGGCTTCACCTAAAACTCAAGATACAAAAGCCTCTAGCGACAAGTCGCAGAGTGGTGCTTCGTATAAACTAAACTTCAAACTTAATCGCTACGCGGTTCACGCAGTGGCTATCTTGGCTATTATCGGAATTGCTGGAATTGGTCGAATTAACGCCAGCGAAGCCCTTAGCAGTAGGGGTTCTGGATCGGCCAAGGACCAAACCTCAATGATTACTACGGGTGCAATTCTTGCAACAAGCACCCAGAGTGTGATTGCCGAGGATGTTTCTAAAAGAGCCCGAGATTTATCAAATATGAGCTCATTATCGACTTCCGGCGAAGACTTTTTGACCAACAAGTCCTCGGTAGTCGCAGCTGGCTCGCCAGGCCGTTCAATAATCTCCTATAAGGTTAAAAAGGGCGACACGCTGTCTTCATTGTCGGCTAAGTTTGGTATTACCACCGATACTATTAAGTGGGCCAACGATATTAGTGACGAAAACAGCATTAAACCCGATGCTAGCCTAACCATACTACCCGTCAATGGTATCCTCTACACCGCTCAGGCAGGAGACGATATATTGGCTTTGGCAGACAGATACCAAAGCAACGCTTCACTAATCGAAAGCTTCAACGGCCTTGAGGGCAAAGCACCCGAAGCTGGAATGAAGCTGGTTATCCCTGACGGAGTTAAGCCCGCTCCAGCACCTAGCTATGTCAATAGAGTTGCGAGTAGCTCGAGCATATCTGGTTTTTATAGTAATGAAAGATTTGCAGGCAACGGCAACAGTTACTACTGGGGCCAATGTACCTGGTATGTCGCTAGCCGTAGGGCGGTACCTAACAACTGGGGCAATGCCATAAGCTGGTACTATAATGCTCAATACGCTGGTTATAACACGGGCCGAGCACCACGAGCTGGCGCCATAGGCTGGGAATTTAAGAACCATGTCGTGTATGTCGAATCAGTTAACGCTGACGGAAGTGTCAATATTGCAGAAATGAACTATGCTGGTCGTCCTGGTGTCGTGCACCGCCGAACCGAGCCAGCCGGCACTTTCTTGTACATCTATTAAACACACTAAAACTACCAAAAGCCCCTCGAAGCCTTGAGGGGCTTTGAGTTATAGTAGTTATCAAACTAATATGGTATAATGTCAAGCTATGTTTGCAGATGTAGTCAAAGTAAAAATCAAGGCAGGAAAAGGCGGCGACGGTGTCGTTAGTTTTTTGCGTACTCGAGGCAATGCCAAGGGTGGGCCAGACGGCGGCGATGGTGGCCATGGCGGCAGCGTAATTATTGTTGCCAGCCATAATACCAGTACACTTTCGCGCTACCGTGCTAGTAAAATGTGGGATGCCGAAGACGGCACAAACGGCGATAGCAATAACAAGCGTGGCAAGGGCGGGGCCGATATCGAACTACCGGTGCCACCCGGTACAGTTATTATGCTGGGCGACGAGGTCTTGGCCGATCTCGAAAAAGAAGGCGATGAAGCTATTATTGCCCACGGTGGGCGGGCTGGATTTGGTAACGCTCACTTCATTAGCTCCGTCAGGCGATCACCAAAGATGGCCGAGCTGGGCGAAAAAGGCGAAGCCAAAGAAGTAACTTTTGAGCTCAAACTAGTGGCCGATGTCGGCTTGGTGGGGCTACCAAATGCTGGCAAATCGACCTTGCTTTCGGTTATTTCTAATGCCAAGCCAAAGATTGCGAATTATCCTTTTACAACCCTAGAGCCAAACCTTGGGGTGGTCGATATCGACGACGGCACATTTTTGGCCGCCGATATACCAGGACTGATAGAAGGAGCCAGTATCGGCAAAGGCCTCGGCGACGATTTTTTGCGCCATGTTGAGCGGACCAAGTTGTTACTACATATCATCGATGCTACATCGGATGATATCGCCAAAGACTACACAACCATTCAGGGTGAGCTCAAGAACTACAAAGTAGACCTCAGCTCACGAACCCAGATTATTGTTTTATCCAAAATAGAGAGTGTTCCCAAGCAAGACATCCCAGCCAAACTGCAGGCCCTAGCTAAGGCCTCTAAGGTCGCCAAGAAAAACATCCATACCATCTCGGCGGTAGCTAATATGGGCTTGGTTGACCTGCTTCGGGCCACTCAAAAGCAGCTGCAAATCATTAAAGCCCAGCCAGCCGAGCAAAAGCCAGAAGAAATGCCAGTTATACGACTCGATGATTCGTCGATGTGGGATGTCAGAAAACGCGGCAATACCTACGAGGTTACGGGAACCGAAATCGAAGGCTTTGCCAGACGCACCAACACCGACCAATACCAGGCAGTCCAAAGATTGCGCCATATATTAGGCCGCAAGGGAATTATGCGCCAGATAGTTCGGCTCGGCGCCAAAGCTGGCGAATCTAAAATTAAAATTGCCGACAAGGAGATTGATTTTTGATGAATAGCTTTAGAGTTTCGGCTGTTAGTGTCAAGTTCGAAACCCAACCTGACTTATTTTCGCCCAAAGGGCTAGATATTGGCACCGAATTACTGCTGAGTTGCCTCAATAAGTTTACCTACACCACGGCTTTGGATTGGGGCTGTGGTTGGGGCGCAATTGCTCTTTGGCTGGCTATCCAAAACCCTAAATCCAAAATTACGGCCCTCGATAGCGATATCGCTGCTGTAAAAATGGCTCAGCAAAACAGCAAAGCCAACGAGCTATTTAATTTGCAGGTTCTAACTAGCCATGGCTTCGATGAAGTTCCCAAAAGCCACCATTACGATATGATTGTTTCTAACCCACCCACGCACCGCGGGCGTGAGGTTGTCGAAAATATGATCGCCACCAGCTACGAATATTTAAATGCCGAAGGCTTGCTGGTACTGGTGGTAGAGGCCCGCATCAAGCCCTGGGTCGCCAGACAAATGAAGGCCGACTTTGGTAATTATAAGATTGTCAAACGAAGTCCCAAGCATGTAGTGGTTATGGCTAAAAAATAGTTTATAATATAACCATGGAACACGATAAACGAGAAAAAAAAGCCGATCAGTTTTTTCGCAGAGAACTAATAGAGTCGGATGTCCAAAAGTCCGTTCACTACACCTTCAAAGACGGCTTTAGGCTTGGTTTCGGATTTTTTATTGGCTTTATGCTCGGAACACTGATATTGATATTATTCTCATCTGCCGTAAATATGATATTCAAAGTTCTGTAATTGATTTTTACAGGTTAAAATTGTATAATACGATGGTTCT
>CAYORQ010000039.1:0-6678 GCA_964406425.1 uncultured Candidatus Saccharibacteria bacterium
AATTGGTGATTACAAGCTGCTGAGTGAAAGCCTCATGGGGCTAAATGGCAAAAAAAATATTCTACTGCTCTTTATGAATAATGCCGAGACTAGAACTGGAGGCGGATTTATCGGTACCGTTGGCTATATCTCAATCGATAATGGCAAAATCAAAAGTGAGCCTGTCAGGTCGGTGTATTATTACGATTATAAGTATCAAGATATCGGCTTTGTCGATAAATTCTCAGGCCCCTACGGAGACGAGAGCTTTATGAATCTCAGAAACAGCGGCCTAAACCTCGATGCTAGTACAAATCTTAAAAGAGCAAAATCTATTTTTGAGCTCGAAGCAGGCAAACAGGTGGATATTGTTATAGCCATTACACCCGAGACCCTAAAGTATTTGCTGGCGGCAACTGGGCCAGTTAGTCTGCCAGAGTATGATATTACAATAAACCAAAATAACATTACGGATTCATTGCAGACCGAGGTGGAGTATGGCCAAGATAAGGTGGCTGGAAAAGATCCCAAAACGGTGCTTTCCAGTGTTGCAAGTGTCCTTATTGAGCGGCTGTCGCTCAAAAGCCTCAGTGAGCTTACAGAATTGGGCATCGGAATGCAGGCTCTCATGCAACAAAGGCAAATAGCAATCTATTCCAGCAACTACGATTTATCTGCTTTTCTGAGTAAAGCTAGGTACGACGGTGGGTTGGTGGCATTTGATTCGGATTACTTCATGCTCACCGAGAATAATATTAGTGTAGATAAGAGTAATGCCTTTATCGATAGGGAGCTAAGCAGACGAGTTGATATTGGCGCCGATGGGAGTGTCGATGTCGGTGTGACCATTAGAAGAACGCAGTTTCGAGACAAGTCTATACCTTATGTCGACCCCAATAATAACGGCTTTACTTATCTGATCAAAGAGAACGCCAGTAGTATTGAGTTTGCTCTGCCGTCCGGCAGCAAAATCTACCCAGAACTCTCAACTATGGCAATTCAGCCAAGAGGAAAGGAAGGGGGCTACGATATCTATCAGTTCCGAAGCGATCTAGTTCCGCTGGTGCCATCAGAGTACCGCTTTAGCTATCGGTTACCGTTCAAGATTGCAGAGGGTAGCTTTGCGGTATTTAATTCCTTTCTACAATTACAAAATGGTGGCTGGCCGTACAAATTGACCAATACCACCTCTACACCTGATGGCTGGGAACTAAGTGCCACAAATAAACGCGATATATTATCTTCTGGCAATACGGTTGTGTATAATGAAGATGTAAATAAAGATATGTTTTTAAGTTTAGTCTATGGAAAAAAGTAAGCCAGAAATTGTTATAGAGCTAACTAAGCTAGCCAAGCGTTACGACGACGAGGCCGGGGTTTATGACGCCCTGAAGGAAGTTGAGCTCAAGGTAAAGGCCGGCGAATTTTTAGCAGTTATGGGCCCATCAGGTTCAGGCAAATCGACGCTGATGAATATTATTGGCTTACTCGATAGGCCAACGGCCGGCGACTACCTACTCGATGCAGTCGATACCAATACTCTCAGTGACAAAGACCTAGCCAAGCTAAGAAGAGACCGAATCGGTTTTATATTTCAGAATTTCAATCTGCTGCCACGCCTAAGTATCATGCAGAATGTGGAGCTTCCCTTGATATACCAGAAAATCAGAACAGCCGAAAGGAAACGGCGGGTAAGAGAAGTTTTGAGTGAAGTAGGAATATTAGACAAGATCGATAGCAAGCCAAATAGAGTTAGTGGTGGCCAGGTGCAGCGCGCTGCGATTGCCAGAGCGCTGATCAATAAGCCCAGCCTGATTTTGGCAGATGAGCCAACTGGCAACCTGGATACCAAGACGGGGATAGAAATCATGAAATTATTAAAAAAACTCAATAACAGTGGGGTGACCATCATTTTGGTGACTCATAACCCCGAGTTGAGTCGTTATGCCTCGCGAATTGTTGAGGTCCGAGACGGACTACTTACCGAGAAAGAGGTTAAGAAATGATTTGGCAGAATATCAAAAATGCAATTCTTTCTATAAGATCAGCCAAACTTCGATCGGCCCTGACGGCGGTTGGAGTTGTGATTGGAGTTTTTGCGGTTTTGGTGATGGTCGGGGTGGGTGACGGAGTCAAGGCCGATATAGAGGGCCAGATATCTAGCTTAGGCACCAATGTATTGACCATAACATCGGGCAAATTAACCCAATCTGCCTCAAGTAGCGACCCAAAGCAGCAAAAAGGCTCAGGCATTAATCTCGCCAGTGGTATCGGCGCCAGCACTCTGACCGAGGCCGATGTCAAAACAATCGCCACCACGCCAAACGTATCCAAATCGGCAGCTTTCGGTATTATTTCATCTTCGGTCACCAAGGACCAAGCCGTGAACAACAGCGCCTTCGTGATAGCCACCACGCCAAGCTACTTTGACATTCGCAAATTAAAGACTTCACAAGGGAGCTTCTTTACCGACAGTGACAATAACAATTCGGAGTTCGTGGCGGTTATTGGTGCCGATACCAAGCAGAGCTTGTTTGGCAGCGAGGATTCAGTTGGTAAGTCTATCAGTTTGCGAGGTAAGCAATTTAGAGTCTTGGGTGTCATCGAGAAGTCAGATGCTGGAGTTAGCCTCGGAGCCAACGCCGACGATATCGTGATTATTCCTATCAACTCCGCCATCAAGCTGACTGGCAAGAACGATGTATTCAGAGTCATTGCCGAAGTCGACAGCGAAAAGAATATCGCAACAGTCAAAGCCTCTCTCGAGCAGTCAATCAGATCTAACCATTCCGGATCTGACGACTTTAGCGTCCTGACCCAAAAGGAACTGCTTACTACCTTCAATAGCATTCTCGATATTCTAACGACCTTCGTGGCTGCCATTGCAGCAATCAGCCTGCTCGTGGGTGGTATAGGAATAATGAATATTATGCTGGTCACCGTTAGCGAGCGAACCAGAGAAATTGGCATCCGTAAGGCCATGGGCGCCACTTTTGGAAATATCATGGGCCAGTTCTTGACCGAATCAATAATAATTTCGCTAATCGGGGGAGTGATAGGGGTCCTGGCATCGTACCTTGCTGGCATGCTCATAGCGAACTTCGCTAACATTACCCCAGTTTATAGCCCCACAGCAATCATATCTGCCCTAGGAGCAAGCTTACTTATCGGAGTTGTGTTCGGAACCGCCCCAGCCATAAAGGCCGCCAGAAAGCACCCCATACAGGCCCTAAAGTCACTGTGATTTAAGCCAAACTCTAGCCACCAAATAAAAAAGACTCTCTAATGATGGAGAGCCTTTTTTATTGATTATAATCTGTGTCAGTTACTTGGCTGCTTTTACGATTTCTTCGAATGCCTTCGGTTGGGCAATAGCAATTTCTGATAGCATCTTGCGGTTTAGCTCGATGTTCGATTTCTTGAGTCCAGCGATTAGGGTAGAGTAGCTTACGCCATTGAGCTTGGCTGCGGCCGAGATTCTGGTAATCCAGAGCCCTCGCAGATCTCTTTTCATGTTGCGCCTGTCTCTGTATTGGTAGCTCAGAGCCTTAATAACAGATTCATTAGCCTTTCTGAAAGAACTCCTCCGGCTTTTCGAATAGCCCTTGGCCAGTTTCAGTACTTTTTTGTGCCTTTTTCTGGCACTGACTCCGCGTTTTACTCTCATGCTAGACTCCTAATGCCCTTTTAATGTTTCTAACGTCAGCCTCAGAAGCTGGGTGCTCGATAGTATAAGCGCGCTTACGGGCAGCCGACTTCTTGGTTTTTAAATGCCCACGAGTAGCCTTACGACGCATTATTTTGCCCGTCGAGGTGATTTTAAATCTTTTAGCTGTGGTTTTACTTGTTTTGATCTTGGGCATTTTCTTTATCCTTTAAGTCAGATTGTTTTGACAACGCTAAGGCCTGTTTGGAAAGGTTTATAACCAATGACATATCTCGGCCGGTCATCGAAGGGGCTTGTTCTATAATCGCGATATCGGCTAGGCCTTCGAAAAACTTCATCAGAACAACTTGTCCTAAATCTGGTCGGGCCATTTCTCGCCCTTTGAAGCGTGCGGTTAGCTTGACCTTGTCGCCAGCTTCCAAAAACTTGCGAGCGGCTCTTTGCTTAACTTCGATATCGTGTTGGCCTATTTTGAGGCCCATACGGACCTGCTTAACTTCGATGGTGCGTTGCTTTTTACGGTTCTTGGCGGCCTGCTTGTCTTGTTCGTAGAGGTATTTACCCCAATCGAGCAATTTACAAACTGGAGGGTCCGCGTCGGGCGATATCTCTGCTAGGTCGTAACCTTGGTCTCGGGCTATATTTAGAGCTTCCGAGATGGGCACAACCCCGATTTGCTTCGAGTCAGCATCAAGCAATCTAACGGTAGATGCCGATATTTGATGATTAAGCCTGAGTCGTTTTTTTATTTAGATATCTCCATAAAAGCTCCGAATAATAATAGCATGAAATTTCTCGGTTGGCAAGTATCGGTGCCGGGGACTTTTTTAATTAGATTTTTGGTTAGTTTTTTTTGAGATTATTCTTATTTTTCTGCTATTTTTGCCGACCACTACGGTATTTTTGTATTTTCTTCCCAAATTATCGACAAAATTGTCGGACCCTTCCAAATTGAATATTTTAGAATGCAAGCTGAGTATTAGCTTGCCTTGGTTTTGGTGTTTTTTGTCGAAAACATTGATAATTTTTGACTTCAGGCTACTCTTTTTGGTAATAATCTCGCCCGGTTCGTGAGCACTTATTTGAATCGGCGCATTGTTGAAGTAATGGTCCTCGTTGAGATTTTCAAAGCCAATCTTAGCAAGCGGCAAGGTCAGCTCGAGGTTGCCTTCGGTGCGAATTTTGATAGTCTTAGGCTTCGATTCATCACTTTCGGGGGCAGAGAGGTAAACGGCATCGTAAAAATATCGGCTACCAATAGAATAGATGGTTTTTTCGGTAATTTTTCGTTGCGAAAGTGCCCTGACGGCATCTAGCCAATTACCGATTTGCAGGTTTTTGGCTATTTTTGATTTGGCCACCGGCAAATAGCCAACTGCAGTGGCAGAATCTAGCTTTCCAATCACCCCAACAAATATATTGAAGTCAAAATCATCTCCTACTACTACAATTGTCGTGGCGCCAGACTGACCCAGTGATTCTAATAACGCCGAGAGCTCTTTTTCGGAGCTAAAAGGTATAAAATCTGAGTCGATTCGGTGCCTTGCTAGTTCGGCGTGTATCTTGCCAGATAGTTGCTCATCAACCCTGGTTTTAGACAGGCTGTTTTGAACGTACCTATACATTTTTGCCCGAATCCAGCCGTGCTTTTATTAATGCCCCTGAATCGATGTTGATACTTTTACCTTCGGCAGTACCAGACAGTTGGCCGCAGCCAGCTATATAAATGCTATCAAGCGCCACGACAGCACCCTTGAGCTGACCTTCGATAACTACCGAGCGAGCTTCAATAGAGCCGGTAATTTTGGCATTTTTACCAATTTCGACCGCTCCAGTTGTCTTAATGCTACCCTTGTAGCTACCATCAACAAAAATATCTTCTTCACTCTTAATATCACCAGTAGCAACAACCTCGGCACCAATATAGGAACCTGAAAACCCGACTAGGTCCGATATATGACCCTTGTTAGAACGATCAATCATCTATTTGCTCTTTAATTTAGCTGCATCAACCAAGGCTTTGGTTTCTTCTTTCGATAAGTTGTGCTGGGATTTGCCCTCGATTATGTCTTTGGCATAAACTCGAGTGCCAGACCTGGCATGTACTGCAGAGATGACTATCCCGCTGTCGGTGTGGTCGAGCAGGGCAATACAAAAGCTTTGGTCACCTCCGGTATCACCGAATGGGTTGAAGCGCACCAAGCCAATCTTAGATATCGCCAGTTGCTGGGTGTTGTGCATTTTGGCTGCAAAACCAGCCAGCTCGTCTATTTGCGACAGAGCCTTGTCGGTGTCTTTACTAAAACTCTTAATAGCAGCCTCAATGCTTTTGGCCTCAGCGCCTTTTAGGAACTGGCCATACTTTTTTTGAAGTATAATTTGTTGCCACAGAGTGTAGCCAGCCAGCCCAGCAGATATTAAAAACAGAATAAACAAAATAATTTCCACAAGCCCTCTTTCCTCTAAATCATTATATGTTTAGATGAGGAGCTTGGCAACTCTTGCCTAAAGGTATTACAATGGTAGTAATTAAAAGGAGAGCATATTATGTCAAAGCGTAAGAAACATAAGAAAAGCAAAAGTAGCCGTAAGAACAATGTAGTAAAAAATACATCTACCCAGCCAGCCCAAGTCAAAACAACCGAGGTAGTCAGTACTAGCCAGGCCAATGATCAGGTGCAGTCCGATGTAAGAGTTGATGAACTGGCAGTGGCTAAACCCCAGGATAAAGCCAATAAAGTCGTCATGTCAGATGTTGCCTACAGCCTAATTTTGCTGGCAATAATTATTGCGGTTTTCGTAGTCTTGATGCTGTTAATGTCTAATCGTGCTATTTCAGATTCCTTTTATGGAATCATCAAAATTAAGATATAGAGGACAGAGTAAATCTGTAGTAATAATTATATAAATACAATTGTATTAACTAATCTCATTAACTAATCTCATTAACCATCACTTTTGCTGCCAAAAGTGATATAAAACCAACCGACTGTGGCTCGCCCCAATAAGCGCCTCAGGCTACCGAACAATCT
>CAYORQ010000040.1:0-5904 GCA_964406425.1 uncultured Candidatus Saccharibacteria bacterium
CCAAAGATTATAACAATAAATAACTTCTTTTTCTAGAAGAGCATGCTTGCTTTAGCTACTAATATCTGGTAAAACTTATAGCGATGCTTATCAATATTTCCAAACCAGAGGAGAGGCATGGCACTAGATACACAAAACAAACTGTTCGAACTACCGGATATCCAACTACCCTGCAATTTCAAGAGAGCCCTACTTAAGCTTAGTGGTGAAGCCCTTATGGGTAGCCAAGAGTCTGGCATCGATACCGATGTCATCAGAAGGTTCGCTCAAGAAATTGTGAATGCTCGTCAGGATCTCGATGTTGAGCTGGCCGTGGTGGTCGGTGGTGGTAATTTTTGGAGGGGCAAACAGCACCCAGAAATGGACCGTAGCCAAGCAGATTTTGCGGGCATGCTGGCAACGGTAATGAACGGGCTTTGCTTGCAAGACCACCTCGAAAAGCTCAATCAGCCAACTCGAGTTATGTCAGCAATTAGTATGGAAAAGGTTGCCGAACCCTACATTCGACGGCGTGCCATCAGTCACCTCGAAAAAGGCCGAGTTGTAATCTTGGTTGGAGGCACAGGCAATCCGACCTTCACTACCGATACTGCAGCCGCGCTACGCTCGGTTGAAATCGAGGCCGAAGTGCTGCTGATGGCCAAAAATGGTGTCGATGGAGTTTACTCTGCAGACCCCAAAACCAACCCCCATGCGGTTCGATACAAAGAGCTAACCTATCTTGATATCATCAATAATGACCTTAAGGTGATGGACCCCACGGCGGCAACTCATGCCATGGAAAACCACCTGCCGATCGTTGTTTTCGATGGTTTGCGTGAAGGCGGCCTCGAGGAAGCCCTTGTCAACCCATATTCGGGAACCGTTATTAAATAGCTCTCTCTAGAGAGCTCTACTAGTCGCTTGCAATTACTGCAGGCGACTATTTTATTAGATTCTGCTCTAGCTTGGTGCTGTAGAGGTTGTTCTCGATTAGCCAAGTTTGAAAAGATTTGTCGAGTCCAAAAATTACTATCACACCAACAATAACAAGTACTATACCCAGTCCTCTTTTGAATTTGCCATTAGGATCCTCTAGCCAATTGAGCTTTTTGATGAGTTTTTGTCCAAACATAGTGATTAGTAGTAAGACCAGGCAAAGCCCCAAGACGTAAGCCAAGATGTAGCTTAGCCCCGTGATGAAACTGACCGGCAAAACAATCGAGAGTATCAGCAGGTATACTGGGCTGCAACTGCTAAAAACTGGGCCTAAAGCGGCGCCGACCAAAACTGCACCCCAAAATCCCTTCTTCTTGTAACCTTGCCCAAGAGCGAGATTGGATTTTTTATAAATACCTATCTTAGCTTCGATAGCAGCCCATAAATTTGGATAGAGCAGGCTAACACCAAATAAAATTACTATCAGCCCCGATATCAAACTCCATATCCAGGCAGGTATTCCTAGTAGCGCAGTGCTGGCTTTTAGCAAAAAAGTAAATAGCACAATAGAGATAAACAGCGAACCAATTACAATGTATGGACGATTTTTTTCTTTAGACGAGATCGAGCCGCCGACCACAACAGGTATTATCGGTAAGACGCAGGGCGCCATAGTGGTTAGCACGCCAGCCAAAAAAGAAATCAGTAAAAAGCCAAGTGTTTCTGGCATTATTTAACAATCTGGTCATTAAGCTGGTCAATATCAGAGCTACCAGACCACTTCTTGATCAGATTTCCGTTAGCATCAACCTGCACAAAGGTGTGCTGGTAAGTTACACCATACTTTTGTTTTAAGGCAGTGTTTTTATCGTAATCGACACTGGCAATAGTTAGATTTTCGGGTATTTGTTGCTTAAGGAAATTGGCATTGGCTGCTTGGCAGGTCGAGCACCACTTGGCATTAAAAAATAACACTACCTGCCCATTTTCGGCTCTCGAGAGATCGGATGCCTCATAGGTTTTATATACTCCCGCAGTCTGATTCGTGGCATTTTGTGAATCCTTTTTGGTCGGACTTGTAGAGGCTGGCGTGGTGCTATCTATGCTCACTGATTTTGAATTTGCCATTAGGATTATGAGGATGCCTATGCCGGCCACCAGAGATACTGCCAGTGCAATAAAGGCTATCTTCCTGTTCTTGTTCTTGTTGTTTTTGCTCATTATAAATTGATTCCTTTTTTTTTAGAATTATTAGATTAGGATTTACGGCGGCGTTTTTTGATAACGAAAGTTATGAAAGCTATAATAGCTACTAAATAAATTCCGAGCACCAATAGTAGAGCCGAGTCGTTGAGCACCGCAAAAAATGGCAGGATAAAAAACAGACCGAGCCCCATAATTAGCAGCCCAATAATTACATCGCCAAATACTCCTGCATGGTAATCTTCGTGCGGTGTTTGGTAGGATTGGTTCTCGTGCTTCTTTTTACGTTCGTGCTTGGCGTGGCTGTTTTTGCTCATATATAAGTCCTTTTTTTATAAGTTGTCGATACTTATTCTACCTCTTTTTTAGGATTAATTCTATCTTACCGAGTGCCTCTTGCGGCGAGTGAGTCTCCATTAGTTTGGCCCGAACTTGGGCAGAACCATCGAAGCCATTGATGTAGAGCTTGAAGAATTTCTTGAGTGGCTCAAACGATTTGCTATCTCCCCAAGTCTTTTGATAGAGGCCAATATGCTCTACCAAGATGCCTAGCATTTCGGTCAGGCTATGCTCAGTTTGGGTTTCGTCGAAAACAAATAAATTTTGAAATACCCCCCGACCAATCATAATTCCATCAACGCCAGTTTGCTTGGCTCTGGCTTGGGCTTCTTGTATGGTCGCTACATCGCCGTTACCAATTATGACTGTATTGGGAGAAATCTTATCGCGCAATAAGGCGGCCTTTTTGACTTCGTCCCAATGAGCAGGCACTTTGCTCATTTCTTTTTTGGTGCGACCATGCACAATGATGGCATCTAGCTTTTGAGCTAACAAAAACCCAATCCATTTTTCGGTATCGATAGTGTTAAACCCAATGCGTGTTTTGACACTAACTGGCACCTGCCCGTTGGCTCCCCTAATCGTCGCGGCGATCACCTCGCCGGCCAGTTCGGGGTTTTGAATCATCGCACTGCAAGCACCTTTTTTGATCATATCTTTTACGGGGCAGCCCATATTGATATCAATGCCGGCAAAGCCCATGGCAACCAAGTCTTGAGCCATAGTGAAGTAGTTGTCAGGGTTAATACCCCAGATTTGTGCAATCACCGGCCCCTCGCTAGGGCTCAAACGCAGCCGCGTCTTAATAGCTTCTTTACCGGGGCTACAATAGCCGTCGGCATTGGCGAATTCGGTCATCATCAAGTCAGCCGGCGCATGCTTGGCGACTATTTGTCTAAAAACCGTGTCCGTCACATCGTCCATCGGCGCCAATACACAAAATGGTTGTTTAGATTTTTTAAGATTTTGCCAAATGTTATTCATATATTTTGGATTTAAAAATGAGAATGCTCTGAATACTTTTTTAGTATTAAGCTATGGACAATGGTCTTGTCGTCGCCGTAGACCTTACTCTGGTGGGTAAAATGCTCTAGTAAGTCGTTATTGACCGGCTCATAAATAAACCCTCTTAGTCCCTCGACGCTGCGGCACACCACCACAGCATCAGCACTCATAGTATCGCAGATTTGACGCATGATTAGTGGCTTTGGTTTGGCCAATGCTGCCACAACGATATGGGTATAGTCCGAGAAGTCATGCTCCGCCGCGTCACAATACCTGATGCTAATTGTCTTATCTAGCCCCAGCTCGGATATAATTTTGGTGGACAGAACAACAGCTTCGGCGTTATTATCGAGAATTGTGATTTTACAATTATTCTGTTTACTATAAGCAATCGCTGTTTCGGGAAACGGCCCACCACCAATAAATACAACTTTTGATTGGGGCGTAAAACCAGCTTCTAAGGATTCCTTTTTGGCGAACTCAAAGGTACGGCCAATGAATTGGTCCTTAAGAAAGTCTATTTTGCCAGAAACGATATCGAGGTAGGTAGATGTCTCCAGAAAAACCTCAAACAATTCATAGACGCGTCGAGTTTGGTGAGCTAAATTACGAAAGTGTGCAGTATCTAAAAGCTCCTTCGATAGTTCATTGTACTGGCGATCGCGAGCGATATGCTCTAGCCGCTCTATGAGTGTGGTAAAGTCTTCACTCAAAAAAACCACTGGAGACTTTTCGGCGGCACAGAGCTCGGCGGTGATTGCTTCGATGTCAGATTTAAAATTATTATAAAGGTTATTTTTCATCGGAATACCATAGCACAAAAATGCTTATAATTCTAGTCACATTCTGTCCGTAAAAGCGTTATAATAGTCTGTATGCCCGAAGAAAAACACAAGACTCAGCGCAAGAATTCGAAAAAAGAGCAAGATAAGCCAGATTTTGTGTATGACCCCGAAAGCGACGAATTTCAGCAGTCTCGTGAGGCGCTGGCGCTGGAGCTTGACCCAATGAAAAGCAATTCTGATAACACCCTGCTAGACCCCAAGCTACTCCAAAAGAAAGCCAAGAGGAAAAAAAGAATCAAACGGACAATCATATTTACACTGCTATTTTTGCTATTACTGGGTGCCGGTGTATTTACATACCTAGCCATTAAGGCCGGTAAAATCAGCACCAACCCATTTAACTTCTCAAGTAAGCTCAAGGGCGAAGACGAGGGACGCGTCAATATTATGTTGCTAGGAGTTGGCGACCCAGGGCACGAAGGCGAAACTCTGGCCGATACCAATATGGTCATTAGCATCGATACCAGAAACAACAAAGTTGCAATGATCAGTATCCCGCGCGACACCAGAGTGTATATACCTGGCGAGGGCTACGCAAAAATCAACACCGCGCACGCTATTGGCGAGAATAAAACACCTCCTCAGGGTATTGAAATAGCCCAAAAAACTATTGAACAAACCCTAGATATTCCGATACATTATTATGTACGAGCCAACTTCTCGGGCCTCAAACAGGCCGTTGATGCCGTTGGCGGTATTGATATAGATGTCAAAGACGCCCTCTATGACCCCGAGTACCCCTGTGAAAAAAATGAGGGCCGGAGCTGTGGTTTCAAAATTAGCGCCGGCCAAACCCACATGGACGGCTCGACGGCACTAAAGTATGCCCGATGCCGTAAGGGTAACTGCGGAGACGACTTTGGTCGAGCCTTGCGTCAGCAAGAAGTCCTGCAAGCCCTCCGCACCAAAGCCGCTAGCACAAAAACTCTATCTGACCCCAAAAAACTCAGCAGTCTTATTGAGGCTGCAGCCAATAACATCAAGACCAATATGAGCCTTTCTGAAATGCAACGGGCTTACGAGATAAGCAAAAAAATAACGCCCGAAAACACTATCGATGCGGTCCTATCATTAAACCCCAATGGCTTCTTGAAGTCTGATCCTTCTAGCAGCGACTTGCTGCCGTCAGGTGGTAACTTTGATGAGATCAAAAAGTTCGTCAAAGATATATTCATCTTCGGTCCAATCTGGGCGGAAGATTCAAAAATAGTCTTGCAAAATGGAACCTCTGTAGTTGGTATCGCCGGCAAACTAAATATTAAACTTATTAATTCTGGAGTGCCTATCACGGTCCTAGAAATCCAAAACTCCGATACCAGAGATTACACCACCAGCGAAATAATTGATTATACTGGTGGCAAGATGCCCAATACCATTAAGTACCTTGAGGACTTGCTGGGAGTAAAGGCTACTCAGTTAGATAAGTCCAAAAGGCCTCCGTCGGGCGAAGACATTACTGTTATTTTAGGCACCGACTATGCCGAGAAAATTACCCAATACGGCACAGCTGAGTAGTGGTGCTAACTAAAATATAAAAGTTATTGTATAATCGTATTTATAATTAAGGAGACCAACCAATGGATTTAGTATATTC
>CAYORQ010000041.1:0-5789 GCA_964406425.1 uncultured Candidatus Saccharibacteria bacterium
AGCTGTGTTATTATATCTGATTTTGGGTTATTTGATAAGCCTCTAATGAAAAGACGATAGCCCTGGAAGATGTTCTAAAAGGTGCTTCATCGAATACTCTTTGCGCAAGTGCACCATGCCATACTCCTTGGTTGAGCCTAGTTTGCTTCTGGGGTTGAGTAGGTTGTTTGGGTCAAATAGCTTTTTGACTTGCTTGAAGAGCCCATATGTTTCTGGCCCATACATCTGGCGCAAGTAAGATCCTCTCATGATGCCGTCGTTGTGCTCGCCAGATATGCTCCCGCCTAAGCTCAAGACCATTTTATAAAATTCATCACTTAGGGCGTAGACCTTGTGCCGGTCGCGGATATTGCCGAGGTCCATAAATGGCTGAATGTGCAAATGCCCGTTGCCAGCGTGTCCCCAAATTGCATCCTTAACCTTATACTTGTCTAAAATTACATAAGCTTTTTCTACGAAATCTTCAAACTTATCTAATGGTACTACTCCGTCTTCGATAATCGGTAGGGCTTTCTTGGGGCCCTGTTGGGTCCAAATTAAAGCGGCCGCTTGGCGGCGAATCTTCCACAGCTGATCTTGCTCGAGCTTGTTTGAGCTAATTTTTTGGTGGTAAGCGTATTTTTGTAAAATTGTGTTAGCTCGTTCGGCACTTTTGGCCTGTACTTTTGGCTTGATATCATCAAACTCAACTAGCAAAACAAACTTTGGCATTTGCTCGGGAAGGAGGTTTTTGATCATCTCGGGGTGTTTTTCTAAAACAAACTTCAGCACATTTTCGTCGACTAGCTCCTGAGCACTCGGTGCCAACGGAGATATCTCAAAAACTGCCTGCTGCAGCTTTTTGATGCTATCAAAATATCCTACCAGCAGAGTGGTTTTAGAATTATAGGCTACATGAATAAGTTTTGCCTCGGTTATTATTCCCAGAGTACTTTGAGATCCGACAATTAACTGCGAGAGATCAAAGCTACCATCCTTGCGCTTGATATCCCACAAATCATAGCCGGCTGAGTTTTTAGATGTCTTGGGTCTGCTCGCTTCAATAATCTGCTTGTTGTTTTCAAGCAAATCATCGAGCTCGCGATATATTTGCCCTTCTAGGTCTTGAAGCTTTTTTTTCTGCTTAAGCTCTTTTTTGTTGATACGACTAGTCTCGATGACATCGCCGTTATACAAAACTACCCTTAGCGAATCGACGTATTTGCGGGTCGCTCCGTACTTGAGAGTTTTTTCGCCGGACGAATTATTAGCTATCGCCCCACCGATACTACAATAGTCCATGCTGGCGGGGTATGGTGGCAAAAAACGGCCGTGACTATTGAGTACATCTTCGAGGTTAGAGTAGATCATACCGGGCTGCACCGTAACGGTTTGGCTGTCGATTGCTACTAGCTTGCGCATATGGGCCGGGAAAACCAGCACAATTCCCTCCGATAGTGAGCCCCCTCCTTGGTCGGTTCCCTTGCCCCGGGCTGTAACTGTCAGAGCTCGATTGCTATCGAGCAAATTATAGTTAAACCTCAAAGTTTCAATTACGTCTTTTTCGTTGCGCGGATAAATCACCAACCTCGGTGTAACCTTAAAAATACCGCCATCTGTCGAAAAGTAGTCTCTGGTTTGGGTATCGATTGCGACCTCACCATCGAGTTTTTCTTTTAAATCTTTAAGTATATTGCCCATACCTAATAGCATAGCAACTTTATGCGATATTAAAAACCCATTTGACTTATTTTATTAGTCAATTAAAATAATACATAAGTGTAATGAAACGAACTACAAAAAAATCTACCAATAGCCGCTCATCATTCGGCGCCAGTATGACAAAAAAGCCTGTCATTATTTCTTTTTTGACCGTTTTTATTATGGCCGGTCTGTACTTAGTTTATAGCTCATTTGCCGCCAGCGGGATACCAGTTTTTGGTACCGACCCAGACTTTTGGCGTGACAAAATTGGCTACTGTGAGTCTGGTGGACGATATGATAGGATTGGCCCTAGTGGTCACACTGGCAAATACCAATACGATTCTGGTACCTGGCGTAGTGCGGTCGGGGCCGAGCTAGCTGCCCAATACCCTCAGGCCTATTTAGCTCCAGGCGATATTCAGGAAATGGCATTTAATAATACCTTTGCAAGACGCGGAACCCAACCCTGGAATGCTAGCTATTATTGTTGGATCAAAGGCACCACCTTCGCCCAGGCTAATTCTGAACAATCTATTGCAGGTATCCCCTCGGCACCGATACTTCCGGCCAACCCCTTCGGATTGCCATCAGAATCTTACAACGTAATAATTAGCGGAAAAGTTACGCTTAATGACCTGCCGCTTGCAAATGTTAAGCTCGATACTTGTATTAGTGGCAAGACAGCCACCACTAACGCCGAGGGTCGCTACAATATCACCATTCCGCTAGACGCGACATTTTGCGTAAGGCCCATAGAGGGTGTGCCTGCAGGTGCCATACTAACCCGAACCAACAATAATATCGAAACAAACGATAAGCTGACCTACGAAAGCCAAAGAGCCGGCGTCAATGCCTACCACAGTATCTGGTACCTCTTTAGGGCTGAGTTCAATTGGGATAGACAAAACGATACTGGTTATAATTTTTACTACACCAAGTAGAGTTTGTTATCTAGATTTTATATACCAGTTATGGACATTATAAAAGCGGTTACTAGGCTCGGCAATCTTATTGGCATCAAAGCCAGCTATGAGCTCGCTCTGGGGGTAATTGTAGTATGGGCTGTAAAGCACCACTGCGGGCAAATCCTTGGCCCACTGCTCTACAAAGGCCGAGTAACGACTGGCCTTGTAGGCAGGGTCTTTTGCTAGCCTTCCTGCCTCTAAGAATTTATCGACATCAGTATTTTTATAAAGCGATATATTTAAACCAGGGTCATTAATTTGGCTGGAATGCCAAAAGCTGTAGACATCCGAATCGATACCAAGATTTTGTCCGTAAAGCAAAACATCGTAGTTTCGGCTACGGATATAATTTTGCTGGAGCTCTACTGAGTTGGCGGCAATGACCTCAACGTTAAGCCCCAGCTTACGCCAGTTTTCTGCAAGATAATTAGCGACATTTTTATACACCGAGTTATCAAGAGTAACGACTCTTATACTCGGCTTGGCGATGGCGGTCTGAGCAAATAATTCTTTGGCTTTTGAATAATTAAAGTCGTATTTTAGGCCCAGAGGGTTAAAGCCAATAAAGCCCGCTGGAATTGGATAGTACGACTCAACGGCCTCTCCCTTGAGAATGTCTTTGACGATAAAATCTCTGTCGATTGAATAAGCCAAGGCCTGTCTGATAGTGAGATTGGCGAGTGTCGGAGAGCTGAGATTAAAAAAAGCGCCAACATATGCAGGGAGCCCAATACGGTGGTTTACGATACCTTCTATTTTTTCTACTGTAGATACATCGCCAGGCGAAACTTGAGATATAGCATCGACCTGCCGGCGGATCAGGGCATCGACCATTTGGTTTTGTTCTTGGAAGAGTTCGATTCTTATTTTTGGTATATATGGCTCGTGGATGTAGTATCTTTCATTTGCTACAAGGTCTATGACAGTACTGTCTACTTCTAGCAAGCTGAGCTTATAGGGTCCGCTACCAACCGGCTTTTGGTTAAACTCAGACGATCTCATATTCGAAGGTTTAACAGCTTCAAGCTTGTGCTTGGGTAGGATGCCAAGAGTTGTGTTAGACAAAAAATTGCCATACGATGAAGGTAAAATAAACGTAATAGTTCTCTCGTCGACTACTGTATAATCAACACCGCTCCAGTTCGATGCAAAAGTGCTTCTGGTGTCAGGGTTTTTTACTCGGTCAATAGTAAAGGCTATATCTTGAGCTGTCAGCTTAGCTCCATCTTGCCAAAACAAGTTAGGACGCAGGAAAAAAGTATAAACCTTACGGTCGGCGCTAATATCCCAGCGTTCCGCTAGGTCAGGCATAATTTCACGTCGGCCATTGAGCTTGGTTAAGCCACTAAAGACTAAGCTGGAGACATCGGCGCTAGCGGAGCTCTCGGGAAAGAGTGGATTGATACTTTTAGCCTGCCCTAATATTGCTTCTCGATATAATCCTCCACTGACTGGCTTCTCTGTCTGGCTGGAAAGCCCTGGGGCTTGAAGCTGCCATATTATTCCCCAAAAAGAAACTAGCACAATAAATATCCAAGCCAGAAGAGTCCAGCGGAAATTACCAAGCTTCTGCCAAGATCCAAAGACATGTCTATTGAGGTAGTTAATAGTCCAGGCTCGCCAGAGTTTAGATTTCCTGCTCAGGCCCCTGAACTTTCTATGAAAAGTAAATCCAGTATAAGAGCTCATTTATTTGATTATTAGAAGCCCTAATATGCAAGCTACGAATCCTACACCAAGAGCGATAGTGCCATAGAACATAAACTTTTCGGCTCCTCGTTTGGTACGATAAAAGTTAGTTTCACCACCAAAAGCAGTTCCTAGGCCAGATCCCTGATTTTGCATCAGTACGGATATGGTGATAAGTATCGAGATTATTATTAGCGCTGTTTGTAAGAATGTTTTCATATTTTATCTCTATCAATTATAAAGCTCAGGGCGTAGTTAGCAAGCCAAACCACAATAACCGCTACTACCGCCGACACAGCCGATGTAACATGAAATGGCTTGTAGACGGCACTTGTAATATAAAGCAGGATGGCATTAATCACTAAACTGAAAAAACCAAAAGTTATTACAATAAATGGTAGGCTCAATATTACCAGTATCGGCTTCAAAGTAGCGTTGATGATACCAAATATCAAGCTGGCGATCATTACCACCCACAGGCTGTCGGCATTTATACCGCTCAGTAGCGCGGAGGCCACCATTAAGCCAATAAAATTTGCTAACCATGTAAATAAAAATCTTTTAATCACGAGCTATATTTTAGCATATTAACAGATAAGATGGTAGTCATGGCTGTAGCTGCGAAATAATTGATTGGGCCTTAGAATCGCCTACAACTTTGGCGATATCGGCCTGGGACGCTTGTTTTATACCGACCACACTGCCGAAGGCCCTAATAAGTTTTTTGCGTGTTGCTGGTCCGACTCCGTCTATATCGTCCAGTATTGAGCGCTTGGTGCGTGTATTTCTGAGATGGGTATGGTAGCCAACAGCAAAACGGTGGGCCTCATCGCGAACGCGCTGCAGCAAATGAAGAAGTGCCGAATTAGCTTCAAAATTAAACATATAATAGCCCCCTTCTTTGCGTAGCGTGGTACTCGGGCTAATATCCTCAGAATCAACTACTAGCGTCTCGAAGCGTTTTGCCAAGCCTACGGCCAAAACTTTTACGCCCATACTATCGAGGGTTTTTTTGGAGCTCGAAAGTTGGCCCTTGCCACCATCTACGATAATCAAGTCGGGCCTTGGCCAAGCTTTATTTCGCTCCGAAAATCGCCTAGTCAGTGTTTCTTGCATCATTGCAAAATCATTTGGGCCACGCGTTCGCATCTTAAAGTGTCGGTAGGCCTTAGTGTCTGGTAAGCCATCAGAGAATACCACCATCGAACTGACGCTGTCTCCGCCAGCAAAATTACTAATATCATAACATTCGATGCGGCGTGGGGATTGTTTGAGCTCTAGTACCTGCGCGAGCTCAAAAAGAGCCGAATCTACGCCGATGGTGATTTTTTCTTCTCCACCAAAAATAACTCTGCTATTTAATGCTTTCAGAGCCAAAAACTGATTCCTGAGCTCTGCGGCTTCTTCGTAGCTGCGTTTTTTAGATAATTTGCCGATGTCTTTTTGTAGCTG
>CAYORQ010000042.1:0-5603 GCA_964406425.1 uncultured Candidatus Saccharibacteria bacterium
CCTAAATTAAAAAAATCCGAAGGGCCGCAATATATTGTGTCGCTCGATATTGGTACAGAGTTTGTGAAGGCTCTAATCGGTGAGGTCGTCAACAAGACTTCTGAGAAGACCGGCAAAACAATTCAGTATGTCAAAATCATTGGTACTGGCAAAAAACGACAGCGGCTTTCTGATATGGCCAATGGTGCCGTGACCGACATTGCTGGGGTGGTCGATAATTGCGATGCCGCCCTGCGCAAGGCCGAGCAAGAAGCCGGTGTGGTGGCCAAAGACGCCATACTGGGAATAGCTGGAGAGCTAGTTAAGGGTGGAACTTCAAGTGTTAGCTACCGACGGACCAAACCCGAGGTACGAATTGATATGGGCGAACTCCAAGACATTATCGGGCGAATTCAAAAGCAAGCCCTCGATACCGTGCGCAAGCAACTGCGTTGGGAAACTGGTAGCGACGAGATGGAAGTCAAGCTCGTTAACGCCGCCGTGGTCGATGTCAAAATCGATGGCTACCGAGTTACTAACCCCATCGGCTTTCAGGGCAAAGATGTAACGATTCAGGTTTTTAATGCTTTCGCACCAATGGTGCACCTAGGCGCACTCCAGACCATTGCATCGGATTTAGATCTAAATTGTATCAATATCGCCGCCGAACCTTTTGCTGTAGCCAAGAGCGTTGGCGCCGACGATAGCACAGAATTCTCGGCAATTTTTATTGATATCGGTGGTGGTACTAGCGATATTGCGGTTGTAAATAACGGCGGCGTACAAGGCACTCAAATGTTTGCCATCGGTGGGCGGAGCTTTACGAAACGAATCGCCTCAACGCTGGGTGTTAGTTTTGATGAAGCCGAAGACATCAAGCTCAAGTACTCGGCTAACGACCTCGATGATAAACGCCACAAAGCTGTCGCCGAAGCCCTAAAAAGCGATATCGAAGTTTGGCTTTCAGGCATCGAGCTAGGCTTGGCCGAATTTGATCAGCTCGATCACCTGCCCCCTCGCATTTTACTTTGTGGCGGAGGCAGTGCCCTGCCAGAAATCAAAAAAGCCCTGACAGATGGCGACTGGTACAAGTCTTCGGCTTTTGCCCGCAAACCAACCGTCGATTTTGTTAGCCCCGAAGATGTCAATCGAGTTCGCGATAGTACCGGCAAGCTCAACAGCCCCCAAGATATCACGCCGATGGGGTTGGCTAATTTGGGTCTAGATATTATTGGCTCTCAGACGCTAGGCGAGAACATCTTGCAACGACTGAGCCGAACTCTATCGGTTTGAGTACTACTCGACGACTGCTTTTATTCGGCGTACTCCAGCCGAACTAGATTCTTCTTTTATAATTTTGAACTTACCAATTAGACCGGTGTGCTTGACATGTGGGCCGCCACATATTTCTTTAGAATAATAATCGCCATCAGGATCACCGACGGTATAGACCTTGACGGTATCTGGGTATTTTTCACCAAAAGCACCCAGTGCTCCGACACCAAAAGCGTCGTCTTTGCTCATTTCTTTATACGCCACCGGCATATCTTTTTGGATAACTTCATTAACCATTGCCTCAACCTTTGCAATTTGCTCTGGTGTCATTTTGTCGCCATGCGAAAAGTCAAAACGCAGGCGCTCGTTGGTGATGTTGCTGCCGCGTTGCACGACATGGTCGCCCAGTACATTGCGCAAGGCCTTGTACATCAAGTGCGTAGCGGTGTGATACTTGGTAGTGGCCTCAGAGTGCTCAGCCAGCCCGCCCTTAAACTGCCCAGCAGTGGCGGTGCGGCTGCGATCTTTTTGTAAAAGCATTAATTTATCAAAATCTTCCTTCCAGCCAGCCTGTATTTTGACCCCTTCTTTTTCGGCCTCTTCAATGCTTAGCTCGGCTGGGAAACCATAGGTATCAAAGAGTGTAAAAACTAGCTTGCCGGTTAGTTCGGTGCGCTGGCCCGTGGGCACGGGTGGACGCTTGCTAAAGTCTAGCTCGCTAGTGCGTTTGGTAAATTCGTGTATACCACGCTCTAGAGTTTTTCTAAACAAGTTCTCTTCGGTCCTTAAAACCTCAATAATAAGCTGGTTGTTAGTTTCTAACTCTGGGTAAGTCTGCTGGTACTCATCAATCACAACTTGGGCGACTTCAGTAGTTAGGTTGCTTTCAATACCGAGCTCGTAACCGCGGCGGATAGCGCGCCTTAAAAGCCGGCGCATTACATAGCCCTGTGCCGTGTTGCTAGGTACCACACCATCGACAGCCATAAATACGGCACTGCGCAGATGGTCGGCAATAACACGCTTAGCAGCTACATGGTCCTCGTACTTTTTGCCGGTCAGGTCTTGGAGCTTTAGAATGATGTTCCAAAGTACGTCGATTTTAAACATATCCGCGCTATCGATGCTAGCCGCAGTAATACGCTCTAGGCCGCCACCAAAGTCGATGTTTTTTTGATTGAGTTCTTTAAAGCTACCGTCTGGTTGCTTTTGGTACTGCATAAAAACTGAATTACCAATTTCCATATATCGTCCGCAGTCGCAATTGGGGTGGCAATGCAAACCAAAGCTTGGGTCGTGCTCAATATAATCGAACTCATAAAAAACCTCACTGTCTGGTCCGCCTGGTTCGCCAGCTGGCATATTAGATGGCACGCCAGCTCTGCTCCACCAATTCTTTTTAGAATCATAATAAAATATCCGGCCGTCTTGCATACCATTTTTGTAGCCATCCTCTTCGCTACCAACATCGACTACCTTGGCGTCGATACCCTTGGCCTTAAAAAGTCGCTTCCATATTTCGGCGGCCTCTTCGTCTTTTTCGATACCAGCATCTTTATCGCCAATAAATGCAGTTACAAAAAGTTTTTTTGGATCGAGGCCTACTTCGCCCGTGAGGAATTCAAAAAACCAGTTTAGTTGGTCGCTTTTAAAATAGTCGCCAAGGCTCCAATTGCCAAGCATCTCAAAAAAAGTAGTGTGGCGATTATCGCCAACATCATCGATATCCTCAGCCCTAAAGCAAGTTTGGCTATCGACAATACGAACACCCTCGGGGTGGGTTTCGCCAAGCAAAAATTGTAGCATCGGCTGCATACCACTGCCTGTAAAAAGCGTGGTTGGGTCTTCTTGGGGAACAATCGAAGCGCTAGGAATTATGGCGTGTTGATTATTTTTGAAGTAATTTAAATATTTTTCACGAACTTCATGAGTCTTCATAGAGTCTATTTTAGCAAATTTTCAGGTTGCGGGCTATGCTATTTATATTTTTTCGGCTTTTTCGAAGGCCTTCAAGAAAGATGCTCTTTGGGCATTTTGTAGCGTAATGACGGTTTGGTTACTCGAACAATCAGCTTGCGGAGAGCTATAGCCTAGTACGAATCCGCTCAAGGCTTTTTGCTGAGTTGGGCCAGCATCGGTAGCAGTGGCGAATCTGCTAACTTTACCAAGTGGCGAAAACCCTATACTGCAATACATACCAGGGTCAGATTGGTCGGCGGCATAGGCTTTGCTTTGCAAGGAGCCGGTCGAAAAAGAAGTAGTGGTGCCATCTACAAAATACTGCAAATCTTTAATATCCTCACTTAGCGGCAATTTGTAGCCGAGCTCCTTAACCTCAAGATAATTGGTGGTAGATGCTTTGACAGCAGCCTTGGCGGCGGCGGCAGCAGCGGCACTAGCTGCATCTTCAAGAGCTTTTTTGCCATCCTGAAGTGTCGTAACCTGCGCTTTGAGGTCATTTATTTGCTTGTTGTAATCTCTCATTTTAAGGAAGCCATAGACACCGGCACCGACTAGCGCCAGGGCCAATACAATACTAATAATGATCCAAACTTTTTTTGACTTGTCTTTCTTGGGCAATTTAATACTGTGCTCGGCTTCGCTGTGGTGCATGGCTGCTTTGACATCTTCGTCTTTGGGCATGATTTACTCCTTTTAACTATTATTTAATTGCCTAAATTGTAGCATAAGAACAATAGATTATACAGCTATGCGTCTAGTGTACTTCAGCTGCGGTGGCTAACGAAATACCAATTAAAAGCTATTTGTAGTTGCCGGTTATGCCAATATAGATGAGCTTCCATGTTTCGCTAACCGAAATAAATAGCGGGAACCCACGGCGCCACCATTGCGATTTGCTCCAGCGATCGTCGAATGCAGATACTCCTAGTAGCTGGTAGTCTTTACCCAGCACCGATTCGAAGGTTTGGTTTGCTCGACGCTGGTGATACGGGCTAGTGACTAAGATTATTTTACTAGCAGCGAGCGATTGCAGTATAGCCTTAGAGTTGACGGCGTTTTCGTAAGTATTTTGGCTTTTTTCGTCGATATAAATATTGCTGGCAGGTACTCCGCTGGCCAGGGCTTGGTCGCGCATCGCAAAAGCATTGCTGGGGCCGTCGTCGAGTGCAGCTCCAGAAAATATTATTTTCGGTGCATAGCCCTGCTTATAGAGGTCAATCCCCTTCTCAGCGCGGCTGGTGGTTTGACCACCACTAACTACAACAATGGCGTCAGCTTTATCGGGGTTGTTTTGCGGACTCAAATAAAAACCCACCCCTACTAGTAGTACAAAACCGACCACTAGGGCAGTTAAAATAATTGCTAATATCCATCCTAAAAACTTTTTCATCGGTGGTTATAATTATACCAGAAAGCGTAAGTGCCGGTGCGAGACGGTTCTGACCAAAAGGATGGTTATTCTATGACAAAGTGGCCATCATTGTATGTATCGACTGAGATATTCCAGTAAGGGCCTTTGTAGACTTCGATCATTTCGTCTATAACTTTCCCAAACATATCCACGAACTGCTTGGCCTGACTGCTATCGATCTCGACCGGCTTGCTGTCGCTCTTGGCCTTCCCGTCGGTCGAATCTTCGGACTGGTTATCGTCATCTCCATTAACAAAGTTTAAAGTTTCGTCGACGGGATGTGTAATGGCATGATCGACCAATTCCGACGCGTTAGTTTCTACTACGCGCTCGATACGCCCCATGGTATTAATACTATAGGCTGTGGTGGATTCTATTATTGGTGGATCTTCGAGCAATGGATCATCTCTGAGAGCAGTGTTCTCAGATCGCTGAACAATACCATTATCGGTATCAATAAAAGTATCGCCCGACGAATCAAAGTGCTCGTGGGTTGTTTCGTCATCACCTGTCTTGGTCCAGGGGCTAGTGAGGTCGAGGGTTCTAGATAATATTGCCTCTATTTGTTCGGTTTCGAAGTATTGAAATGCTTCATCGGAAAGTTCTTTTGGGATATTCATATCCTTAGCGCGTTCTTCCAAAAAATGACTGCGGGCATTGGCTAGCCTTGCTAGTTGGTCAGCAAAACGGTCTGCTTGTTCAACTTGTCTGGCTATTTCAACCTGTCTGGCCTTTTCAGCTTGTTTGGCAATTTCATCTTGTTCTGACTGATTTGGGTTTGGCTCACTTGGGGTTGGTTCGGTATTCATAAATACTATTTTAGCTCAAAAAGCGCTTTTGCGTTAGTGGCAGTTGAGCTAATGAGCTCAGAGTATTGCTCGTCCCGCAACGCAGCCAAAAACTCGCCAGTGTATTTTATAAAGCTTGGCTCATTACGCTGGCCACGCATTGGGGCTGGGCTCAAATACGGGCAGTC
>CAYORQ010000043.1:0-5397 GCA_964406425.1 uncultured Candidatus Saccharibacteria bacterium
GGAAATCACGCAGTCGTCGATGGTCTATAAGAAGTCGCTGCCCTTGGTGCAGGGACTTGATCAAGATAAGGCCAAAAAAATCACCAAACTAATCCGCGATAGCTACCCTAAGGTCAAAACCCAAATCCAAGGCCAAGAAGTCCGCGTTACATCGGCCTCCAAAGACGACCTCCAAAATGTGATGCAACTGCTCAAAGGCTCCGACCTCGATATGCCCCTAAACTTCACCAATTTTCGCTAGAGCTCGCCAAGGCTATCATTAGCGGCCGATTTCTGCTTAAATAAGAGTACAAAGCAAATCAGCCAAAGCTGTTGGCAACAAAAATACAATAAAAGTTTAAAAAAACTGTTGACATGTACGCCTGGTGTTCGGTATAGTAATCTTACTTTAAGAATAAAAACCGAACATATCTTTAGGAGGGTATAATGACAACAGCACAATTACAAAAACAATCAGCAAGTACCGCAGAGGTTACAAAGCAGCAATCATCAGCAACTAACTCACAGGAGAACCCATTGGCCGAACCAGCAAAAAAAGCAAAATCAGACAAAATAACTGGCGTAGCCGCCAAAGAAAAAGCCGCGCGTCTCAAAGCCGTCGAGCTAGCTGTCGAGCAAATCGAACGCCAGTTTGGGCAAGGTTCAATCATGAAGCTCGGTGAGGGTATGAATGTCGCAGTCGAGACAATCCCCACCGGCAGTTTGTCGCTTGATATCGCTCTTGGTGGCGGTCTGCCCCAAGGTCGAATTATCGAAATCTACGGCCCAGAGTCTAGTGGCAAAACTACCTTGGCTTTGCATGCAGTGGCTGAGGTACAAAAGCGCGGTGGTCTGGCCGCTTTCATCGACGCCGAGCATGCTGTGGACCCCGAGTATGCAGCCAAGATAGGCGTCAAGCTCGACGACCTGCTAATTTCTCAGCCAGATACCGGCGAGCAGGCACTGGAGATTTGCGAAACCCTAGTACGCAGTAGTGCCGTCGATATCATAGTTATCGATTCGGTGGCAGCACTTGTACCCCGTGCCGAAATAGAAGGCGATATGGGCGATAGCCACATGGGCTTACAGGCCCGCCTAATGAGCCAGGCCTTGCGCAAACTAACTGGCGTTATCGCCAAGTCCAAAACCACCGTTATATTCATCAATCAGCTCCGTATGAAGATTGGTGTGATGTTCGGAAACCCCGAAACCACTTCTGGCGGACAAGCCCTTAAGTTTTATGCCTCGGTACGGCTCGATATTCGCAGGTCTGAAGCTCTCAAGGACGGCGACAATGTTATTGGTAACCATGTCAAGGTCAAGGTCGTCAAAAACAAGGTTGCGGCGCCTTTTAAGGTAGCGGAATTCGATATTATGTATAACGAAGGTATCAGCACCGCCGGCGATATGATAGATCTTGCCGTCAAAGAAAACCTCGTTATCAAATCTGGCGCTTGGTACTCGTACAATGACGAAAAAATCGGTCAAGGCAGGGAAGCGGCCAAGCAGTTCTTGAAAGACCATCCCAAAGTGATGCAAGATCTCGATAAAATTATTCGAGAGCGTTCTTTCCCCAAATAGCTCTAATGGCCGTAATTACCAAGATAACTCCACAAAAAAAGCGCCAGGGATATTACAATATCTTCGTCGACGGAAAGTACTCGCTGGCGCTCTCGGAGCTCGATCTGTCTGTCTTTGGTCTGCGAGTCGACCAGGTGCTAACGGCCGGCCTACTCAATGAGCTGAGAGGCGCTCAGGCCAAATCTAAAAGCTACAATTTCGCCTTACGCTACTTGGCCCTGCGGCCTCGTAGCATCAAAGAAGTCAAAGATTACCTGACCATCCGCAAAGACTTTAGTATTGAGGATGCCGACATTACGATCGCTCGACTCAGCGAGCAAAACTACCTCAACGACCAAGACTTTGCTGCAATGTGGGTCCGCAATAGGCTGCTGCTGAGGCCAAAATCAGCCAGCGTTTTGAGACTCGAGCTCACAAAAAAAGGCATCGACTCTGATACCATAGCCGAGGCATTATCTGGCCTCGATGAGTCGGCCCAAATTGCCTCCCTGGGCGAGCTAATAACCAAAAAAATGCGACAGCCCAAGTACCAAAACAAGCAAAAGCTCATTGAATACCTCTCGAGGCAGGGGTATAGCTACGGTTTGGTCAAAAAGACTCTCGAACAGCTCAATCTTTTTAACGACTAGCCTCAATAACATCGCACTCAGTAGTACTGGCAGCGCTATTTATAACTAAGTCGAACCCCCACTACCTTCTAAATTATTCCTAAGTACTATTAGTTTTACTTTTGACTAGGCTGGCAGTGCTGGCAGTGTTTTTGCCCCTACGCGGCGGGCCTTGGCCTTAATGCGGGCATCTTTTACGATTACGGTGTTGCCTTGAACCTCAATCACCGCCGAGCGGTTGATTACAAAAGATTCGCGAGTAATCCTCTGTGGGAAGCGCGACACAACCTGGATTTTGCTGATATAAAAGGTATTATAGTCAAAACTAAAGTCTATTACTCTACCCAATTTTTTGCCCGATTGGGTCTCGACCTTAGAGCCCACTAGCTTGTACTTGCTAGCAATCATCTCGCTTTGGCGCACTAGCTCATCGGCCTCGGTGATGTCTTCTTGGGAGTTGATGATTATTTGCCGGTCGGTCGATACCCGTATCGCCTCGGGTAAGATGTACTTATGAGCTTTCATATCCGGCACCGCGACGGCAAGTAGCTCTACCTTGAAGTTATCTTTGTTTATTAGCCAGCCCACGACTTCGGCGACAGCCGCACCGTCGTGCACACTAAATACTTTTTTGCCGATAATGGCTGTTATGAGCTTCTGCATTGCTACCATTATAACTGCTTGGGCGGTTTTCCGCTCGTACTATACTTTATCAGGTTAGAATCCTTGACCAATACCCCAAAATAAGCTACAATAACGGCAGTCAAATTAATTAACCTTTTTGCTCCGACTCATAACAAAACAGACGGAGACGATTTAGCAGCAATGCTAATGGGCCAAAGAGAGGAGTACTAAATGCGCAATTACGAAGTTGCAGTAGTCTTGCATCCAGATCTAGAAATTGATCTGGCAGCAACATTAGAAAAAATCGAAGCTGTTTTTACTAAAAACGGCGGTAAAATCAACAAAAAAGACAATTGGGGCAAGCGCAAGCTGGCCTATACCATCAAAAAGCAAGATTGGGGTATTTATGTTATTTACGAAATATCTATCGACCCATCAAAAGTCAGCAAAATCAACCAAGTCCTAAGAATTACCGAAGAGGTAATGCGCTACCTTGTGGTCTCACTCGAAAATATCCGCTACATTACCCTCCCGAACAAAACCACCCAGACCAAAGCCGTTGCCCAAGCTAAGCCTGAGGCTGACAAGGCAGAGAAACTAACAGCCGAAAGTGAGGCAAAGTAATAATGGCAAAAGATTTTAACCAAGCAATAGTCATGGGCAACCTGACCCGCGACCCAGAAATGCGCACCACTCCAGGTGGCCAAAATGTTACATCGTTTAGTATTGCAACCAACCGTAGCTGGCAGGACCAGAGCGGCGAAAAAAAGGAAGCCGTTGAGTATCATAATGTCGTTGCCTGGGGCAAACTCGGCGAACTCGTCAATACCTACCTCAAAAAAGGCCGCAAGGCACTTGTTTTGGGCCGACTCCAAACCCAGAGCTGGGAAGCCGAAGACGGATCCAAAAGGCAACGCACCGAAATTGTCGCCAGCGATATTAACTTTGTTGGTGGACAAGCCGAGGGTGGCGATTATGCTAGCTCCGAAGCGCCCAAATCTAAACCAACTAGCAAACCAACTAAGGCCGACGAAGCACCCCTCGACGACATGGGTGAAGGCGAAATTAACCTAGACGATATACCGTTCTAAAGAAGGAAACCACTATGGCAGAATTTTACAAAACCAAGCAGAACAAAATATACAGCGAAGATATCAATAACTTCGATTATAAAGACGTCAAGACTTTGCAGAAGTATCTAAGTAGCGTCGGCAAAATCGACACCCGCAAAAGGACCGGCGCCAGCATGAAGCACCAACGCATGCTAGCGGTCGCCCTAAAGCGCGCCCGACACCTCGGCCTTTTACCATTTGTTGTTAAGTAGGCAAAGATGTACGGAGTAACAGATTTACGCAAAGACACCCTAATCGATATCGATGGGGTGCCTTATAAGGTGCTCGAGTATGCCCAAAAGCAGATGGGGCGCGGTGGTAGCATCGTCAATACCAAGTTAAAAAACCTCATCACGGGGCAGGTTATCGATAAGACCTTCAAAAATGTCGAGAAGGTCAAGCCTGCCGAAATTGGCCGCCAGAGAGTACAGTACCTGTATAAAACTGGTGGCACAATTAGCGTTATGGATCAAACCAGCTACGAAACCATCGAGCTCGACCTCTCGGTTGATGAAAATATCCCAAAATACATCATCGAGGGCGGTACAATCGATGCCCTGACATACGACGATAAAATAATCGGCTTCGAGTGGCCCAAAAATGTCACTCTCAAGGTAATCAGTGCTCCGGGTGCCGACAAGGGCAACAGCTCGAGCGCCAGCACCAAAGAGGTAACCCTCGAAACCGGCCTAAATATTCAGGCCCCGCAGTTTATTAAAGAGGGCGACATCATCAAGGTCGATACCCGTAGCGCGACCTATATCGAACGCGCCAAATAAGCTGACTAACAAAAAACAGAGCAGGTACTAGTTGCTCTGTTTTTTGTTATATCGTATTTGGCAGCTCATAAAACGAAAGTCACGAAACCTTCGAAACCCAAAAGATCTAAAATTATTTTAGTTGTGCCTAAAGACTGTCACATCGCCGTCTTTGAACTCGTAATCTTTACCTTCTATTCGGGTTTTGCCCGCTTCGCCGGCACCGGCCCAGCCACCAAAGGCAATAAAATCTTCAGATCTCACCACCTCGGCCTTTATAAAGCCTTTTTCGAAATCTCCATGAATTACCCCTGCCGCCTGTGGGGCCAGCGTACCCCGGCGGATTGTCCAGGCGCGCGACTCTTGCTCGCCACTGGTGAAGTAGCTAATAAAACCAAGCGTTTCATAGCCTAGCCTGATTAGGCTATCTAAACCCGATTCTTTTTGACCCAACGCCTCTAGCAGTTCATTGGCCTCACTCGCCGGCAAGTCCATTAGCTGGGCTTCGGTCTCGGCACTCAAAAAGACGCTTGGGTTGGGGGCAACGAGCTCGGCCAATTTAGCCTGAAAGTCGCCGTTGCCCAGGTCGTCTTCGGCGATATTGAATACATAAATAAACTTCTTGGCGGTCAGAAGCTGGAGGTCTTTAATGGCGTCCAAATCGAGCTCGCTGGTGTGTTCTGATAGCAGCTCGGTTTGGTCTAAGAGCGACTCAGCTTTTTTGAGAGCCTGCAG
>CAYORQ010000044.1:0-5203 GCA_964406425.1 uncultured Candidatus Saccharibacteria bacterium
GGCTTTGGAATAGTATTGAGTTTGAGTATTTTTTTGACCATCTCTTGCACTTGTTTCTTGGTGGCTTTGCCGTAGCCAGTGGCCGACATCTTGACCTGCAGAGGTGTGTATTCGGCGACAGGGATATTTTGCTGGGCCGCCACCAGCAAGATTATTCCCCGGGCCTGACTAACCGACATGGCAGTAGTAATATTGCTAGCAAAAAATAATTTTTCGACGGCGATTACATCTGGCTGGTGGTGCTTGATTATCTCGGTCAGGTCATCAAAAAGTATGGTTAGTCGCTTGGGCATATCGAGAGTTTTGGGGGTCGATACTATACCGCAATCGAGTAGCGTGAGTTTTGCTCCAGTTTTGGATATTAGACCAAAACCAGTCGTGGCGGTACCCGGATCAATACCTAGTATTTTCATTGCAATTTATTAAGTACCGATTCGGGAATGTCAAAATTGCCCGTAACCTCTACCACATCGTCTAGATCCTCGAGTGATTCAATGAGGTTTAGTAGAGTCTTGGCCTTAGACTCGTCGTCGACCACCACGCTCTGGCTAGGCTCCTGCTTAACCTCGGCGCTTTCGACATTGTCTTGACCGATTGCATCGCGCACCGCCTCGAGCTTGCTCGGCGAAGTTAGTACCACGAGCTGGTCGCCGCTATCGTCGATATCATCGGCGCCAGCGTCGATTGCGACCAGTTCTGCACTGTCGTTGTCGATATTTGGCTTGCATACGATTACGCCTTTTTGCTCAAACATATAAGCCACCGAACCCTGCGAGCCAAGATTGCCGCCGTGCTTTGTGAAGGTCGATTTAACATCTGGTCCGGTGCGGTTATGATTGTCACTTAGCGCCTTGACCATAATCGCCACGCCGGCTGGTCCGTAACCTTCGTATAATAACTCTTCGAGTTTTGCTCCTCCAGCTTGGCCGCTTCCTTTGGCGATGGCGCGCTCGATATTGCCAGCTGGCACATTGGCCGACTTGGCTTTTTGGATTGCGAGCCGCAATTTGAAATTCATTGCAGGGTCGGCGCCGCTCTGGGCAGCTACGGCGATTTCGGCCGCCATTTTAGTGAATACTTTGCCGCGCTTGGCGTCGGTTGCACCTTTTTTATGCTTTATGGAAGCCCACTTGCTGTGTCCTGACATGTCTTTGGTTTCCTTTTTTTACAGATATAGAATACTGCTATCTTACCAATTGTTCGGGCTTTTGAAAAGGCAGCAGCTCGCTACCACGATTTTTGTTATAAGTAATTAGCGCTAGTACCACCAGACAGCTATACCAAAATGCCAGGCTCGTAATATCGGGGTGGATGACCATCTGAAAGTTAGATTGCGCCTTGAGATACCCCAGAAATCCAAAAATCAGCTCCACACCCTTATTGACGGGCCCACCAAGCAAAAAGGCATAATTTGGCAGCACAATGCCAACAATTGAGAGCGCAAAACCAACCAGCATCAGTAACGGAATTAGTGGCATCAATGCAACATTGGCAACCACCGCCACGACTGAATAGCCTCCGAATAAGTAAAGCAAGTATGGTATTGTGGCAATTTGCGCCGCCAGCGTAATTGCCAAAAGCTCACTGACTATTTTTGTTCTCTTGGGCAGTATGAGCCTGATGATTGGCGATAATACAACTATGCCCGTGAGTGATAAAAATGATAGCTGCCAGCCAATATCTTCGATTGCTAGGGTTGGGTTAATCAGCAGTGTGGCGACTGCCGTTAAGCCGATACAAACCAACACACTGACCTTTTTGCCATAATATCCGGCCAGCAAAAAGACCGTTGCCATAATAGCGGCGCGCAGAATCGAAGCCGACATACCGGTCAGTAGAGTAAAACACCAAACCAACAACAGTGATACAACCAAGCTGCCCCACAGCCAGCGTTTTTTCAGAATCCTAGCGAGCAGTACAACCATAATAGTGAGGTTGTAGCCCGACACCGCCACGATGTGCGACAGGCCCACGGCATTGAGAGTATCCTGCAGCGGCTGAGCTAGCGAGGTGCGGGCGCCAACCAAAATACCCTTCATGAAAGCGGCGGCGTCAGGGCTGAGGGCTTTGTCGGCACCGCTATAAAATGCCTGTTTGATTCTAATCATTAGCGGCTGATCAAAATTAATTATTTCAACGGTGCCGTAGCTGATTTGATATTTGGGCTTGGCTAATATCGGAAATATCTTGCCCTCTACTCTTACGCGGTGCCCTTCTTTGACGGCCGACGAAAAAGTTTTAATCCTGATTTCTGAGCTTTTGGCTTGGCCGTCGATAGTGGCATTGGCTAGTGAAAAAACATAGTTCCTGTCTTTATCCCAATACGGATCGCCCCTCACTGTACCAACCACAACAGTCTTGCGATAGATATCACTCGAGGCCGATTGCTCGGCCTGAGTATTGATATAGCTCGTGGTGTAGGATAATCCGCAAACCACACAAACTAAAAGCAGCGGCACGAACTTTAGTTTTTTAGATATTACAAAGCTAGCGGCAGTCGATATGGCCACAAATAGTAGCCAATAACTGTTGGGTTGAAAGATAAAATTATAACCCAGCAGCAAGCCAGCAATGAAACCTAGGCAGCACATTATAATCAAGCTTGGGCGACGCATACCACTAGGATACCGGCTTAAGCTTTTTAAAACCAAACATACTGTTATAATATTATCTATGGAAATAAATAACAGCGAACAAGAATATGATTCTGAAAAAAAGAAATTTGTAGAAGCTTCATTGGCTGATAATTCAAAACAGATTGAATCTACAGATGAAAAAGAAGTCGACAAACATCGCGAAAGATTAAAAAGAGAGGCTGAAATAATCTTCGATGAAGCGCTTAGATACTTCGATGATCTTGCTTATGATCTTGATATGCAAAATCGACAAATCCAAATTGCATTAGTCTCGCTTCCAGAAACAAAGGCCCAAGAAATAACCGAGCGAATCGAAGAAGCCGAAAGAGCCTTTAGCCCAACTGCTACCGAAGAGGGCTACCGGGAAGGTTCGGCCTTAGCGGAAGATGAATTAAGAATTACCGAGGGTAGTTTACCTACATTGCTGACTGCAGAACATGCCACTGAGCATATTAGAAAAGGGGAGCCCAAAGAGGCGGATTGGGGCACGGGTGGTCTTGTAAGTGTGCTGGCGACCGACCACGGCACCTTTGCCATTGTTCCCCTCGGCAGACAAACTTCTGATGCGAATTACGAAGGTGATCATGCAATCAAAGAAGAAGCTGGTTTAATAATTGTTCAAAAGGGGGCCAAGCTGGCACTTTCGATTCACGGCATAGCTTCAAACAAATTTATTACACCGGCGCAGCTGGAATCGGGCCGAAACAGCGATATTGCTATTGGAATTGGCGATGATCCAACCGAAGAAAGTCAGGAGTTTGCCGAATGGCTAAGTGACGAGGCAAGAGATTTGGATTTAAAGGTAGATATCAACCCTTGGTACATGTCTTTGTCAGAGGGTGCCCCCAAAACTAAGAATGGTGTGCCCTTGCGTACTAGTTTTAAAGCTGCCAAGCCCTACACGACCCGTAGTCATATGCAACAAAAAGCTACTGAATCTGGATTAGTGCTGCCTATTGCTCAGATCGAACTAGCCTCCCCTCTTAGAGTTCAGCCCGGAAGAGAATCTAATTTTGAACAAATCTATAAAGCCTACATACTACTAAGTGGTGCCATACAAAAGTTCGGCCATTAGGTTTGATTTTTCAGGTTCGAAAGCTTATAATATTGGGGTTCAAAGATACAAAATACCTTAAAATCTATACAAAACCTAAGCCCTCCTTTTTTTCTTCCACGATGGAACAAACCAAGACCTCCGAAGTCTGTTTGTTACATCGAGAGGAAGACAAGCTACGGAAATCGGAGCAGAATTTGTTAAAATTATGCGTAGATTGTAAGTAGTTCCCCGGCGAAATTCTGAAATTTTCTCTTTTACGATGGAACAAACCAAGACCCCAAGTCTGTTTGTTACATCGAGAGGAGAAATAAAGCGGTGGTGCAGGCTAGAAATCTAATGGATTTCTAGCAGATACCTAAGCTTTAAGTGCACAATTCCTAGTATTTTTTCTTCTACGATGGAACAAACCAAGACCTTCGAAGTCTGTTTGTTACATCGAGAGGAAGACAAGCTACGGAAATCGGAGCAGAATTTGATAAAATTATGCGTAGATTGTAAGTAGTTGTCTGACGAGGGCCCATAGCTCAGTTGGTTAGAGCGGCTGCCTTTTAAGCAGCATGTCGTGAGTTCGAGTCTCACTGGGCCCTCCATGAAAGAAGTCGAGTCTTGAACTCGGCTTTTTTCATAGCAAGTTCCGCGGGCCCGAATCACGACGTAGATTTTGCCCTAGCAAAAGATACCTGTCGTGAGTTCGGTCATCAAGCTTCAGGCACAGGAATATCCGCCAGCTGGCGGATCCGAGCATTTGTGAGAGGAAAAGGACGAAGTCCGCTATCTCACTGGGCCCTCCAAAAAGTTATACCTATAATTGACTCGTCAAAATATCATAGGCAATCATTAGCGAAGCAGCGCTCACAGATAAAATTGCGAATAATTTGATACTCTTTGAGCCTGACAATAACGCAATCAAGTTAGCATAAATTATTAGAGGTAATGCCGGCCAGGTAATGACCAACTCACTAAAAAAAGTCCTAGGGGCGATTTCCATACCCCTGTTTTGATAATCAAAGCAAAAGGCTATTACTGAAACTATCATCAAGATGCCACTACTGATTACAGTTACATAAAACAATTCCGCTGCTCTCTGCGAAGATAGTTTATATTCCTTCTTCAATAGAGCAACCCCAATTAGAATCAGCAATATCGCAAAAACTAGCCAGCATAAATAAAAAACTATGTCAGATAAGGTTGAAAGTGTCGAATAGTACTCAAGATAGACTTCAAGCGCTATTAAATTTGCTAATATAGCTGCTGCACAAGACGACCATACAAGTCCTAGATTAAAATTTTTTATTTTATTCATTAGTATAATTATAACACCTAGCAACTATTAATTGCTCACTATCTAGGATTGTGGTAGCGATAGCGTCTCACTGGGCCCTCCAATTCACTTATTTTTAAACAGGTGCATTACGGTCCTGTTTTTGTTATAGTTAATTTGATGTATAAACTCCTCAACATACTTTATCCAGTTCTGGTTGTTATAGGTGTATTGTTTGTTGTTTTATTT
>CAYORQ010000045.1:0-5016 GCA_964406425.1 uncultured Candidatus Saccharibacteria bacterium
GTGACCACTACATTGGCTCCATAGCCAACTCCGCCACCTACCATAAGAGCCAGGATTGCGTATATCAGTAACATAAACACCTACCTTTCTAAGTAGTGTTTTTACCTAATTGTAAGCAAAAACTAATTATTGAAATCAAAATTAAAATACTTTTTTTGTCTACTACTATTAAACATCTAAATGAACAATTCTTCAAGCTGAAGCTTTTTTGGATTCGGTGATGTTTGGCTCACTGCTGTACTTGGGAATGACATATTCGCCAACTTCTCGTTGGGCTAGGTCTTTTAGCCCCCGCTCTATCCATGAGTCGGATTCGGCCGCAACTATCGGTATTGTCAGCCCGTAAGCCAGGGCGTTGGCAACCGTGGTGCCGATGCGCAGGCCAGTAAAAGAACCCTCGCCAGTATGGATGATTATGCCATCGATAGAACTTAACTTTATACCTGCAGACTCCGCTAGCTTGGTAATGTTACCTAGTAGCGTATCGGCCAGCTCGCGGTGCGCTGGCCATTTGAGTTCTTTAACAACTTTATTATTATCTAGCAAGTACAGCTCTGCTTCAGGTTTATCGCTACGGATTGCCAGTATCATCGCTTGAGCTCCGATATTATTGTCTGGGCAGCCTTGCCGGTTGCAGATAATTCGTAGCGCCTAATATCCGGAGAGCCATAATGGCATTCGATGGTTAGCCGGCTATCTGAGCTGTGGCCCGTAAAGTGCTGGGCCCACTCCACACAAACAATGGCCTTCTCGTCGGCTAGGGCGTCGGCTAGCTCATTAAAGACTATTTCGTCGTCATTGAGTCGATAAAGGTCGAAGTGTTCGAGCTTGGTACCCTCAGGCGAGCTGTAGCTACGATGAATATTATAAGACGGGCTAGTAACTGTTTGGGTTATGCCCAAACCTTTGGCAATAGCTTTAACAAGCGCAGTCTTGCCACCACCCAAATCACCCACCAACTCAATAAGAAGTGGTGGGCGAGATAGTTTAGCCAACCTTAGGCCTAGATCCGAAGTGCGATCCAAGCTTTTTGATAAATAAGATAATTTCTGTTCGGTATTCATAGATTCCATAACCTATGGTAGCGATTCCGAGCGATACAAGCAACCAGGACCACCATTTTGAGCCCTGCGACTGAGCTTGCTGGGAGTCAATCCCAGTAGCATCGGAGTTTTTGGCTCCTGCAGAAGCACTAGCCTTAGCCTTTGTGGCTTTAGCCGTCGTGGCTTTAGCCGGTGCCTTGGCAGCTACTTTTTTAGCAACTGCTTTTTTGACACTCTTTACGGCTGAAGTTGGGCTGATGATGGGCTCAATATAAATGCTTGAGTTTATTTCGCCAGGAGTAGAAGCCTCTGCCCACTGCCATTGGTTGGCGATTTTGATCCAGCTTAGGCCCACTTCGGCATTACCATAATTGTCGGCCTCATCTACCGCATCGCCATTGGGATCAATTAGTACCACACTGTCACCGGTATTATTGAGGGTTAATTTAGAATCAGTAACATAAATCGCCAAGTGTTCGAGCGGCTCTATCTGTAGGTTTTTTATCAAGTACTCATCGCCGGACTCATCGCGCAATTTCCAGCCAGACAAATCGACGATGTTCGCGGTGGGGTTATATATTTCGATGTACTCATCTGTGATATCTGTTAGTGGGCTGGCTGGGTCTGGCAATAGCTCACTTAGCTCGAGAGCTGGGTAGATGGCGACTTCTGGATCATCTTCTACGACATCCACTTTTGGTATGCTTCCAGCTGTCGGAGAGGTAGTCAGATCGAAATCTACAAAATTATCATCGGTATTTTGCATCATAACTAAATCGATGTTATAAATTCGATACATGCTTTGGCCTGGGTCAGAAGGGCTGGCTGGTTTGCCAAGTGAGGCGTTTGCAGTGCCCCAGCCAAATTGATCGACTATTGCGGCCTGCTTGTCACGGATCTGAATATTTCCGCCAGTTTGCGATAGCCCGCTGGAGTAGCTAGTATTACCAACTAGGTTTGATGCAAAGACCCAAAACTTTCCTGGGGCCAGTGTGCCAGTTGCTACCGTAGCTTTTTTGGACCAAGTAGATCCGCTGGCCGACTTGTAATGCAGTGTCCAGCCCGAGATATCGATGTCATCTGTAGTAGTGTTTTGTATTTCTACAAACTCTTCGCCAGCCGAGGCTAGACCACCAGTCTGGACTTCGGTAATAAGTACACTCTTAACTCCTGCGCGGGCTGGCAATGCAACGATTACAGCTACCAGCATTAGAACTATTAGCAACAAGATTCGCTTTTTCATGACGGCAGTGTATAGACATAGTATTTAAATGTAAAGCATAGCAAAAATGAAACTGCTATTGACCTACAAATCATAAGGGTTATACAATAAGTCCAGATAATATGTTTTCAATATTTAAAAACTTCAATACCAAAAAACCCGGTTTCACAATCTTAGATGTGGTTGTGGTTGTGATTGTTGTTGGGTTTTTTGCAGTACTTATTATTCCCGGACTCATCAGCGGTCCGTCTAGGGCTCGTGACGCTTCACGCAAGTCTGATCTTAGAGTCATTAAGGCAGCACTCGAAAACTACTACAACGAAAGCGGCACCTACCCAGCGAAGCTTTCGAGCCTTGAAGCTGGCGCGACTCCTTTTATTAAAAAGGTGCCAAAAGATCCCAAGACTGGTGCCGAATATGTCTATATAGTAACCGGCAACCCACCTAGCAGCTTTGTATTACAAGCAACCCTTGAAAATAAGAATGATAAAGACCTCAAGGGTCTCGGAAGCGACCCAGCCAAAGGCATCTACCAGCTCAATAGCATCAACTAGCTTTTTTAGTTAGCAACCTTTTTTGATTTTTAGTGAAACTTTCTTGAAGCAAATTTTTTGCGGGTCTGTATTATGTAGTGCACTAGCTCATACGGATTTGGCACAAAGTCGAATACAAAATTTTCGCGCTCACCAGCCGTTTGGATTATAATTGTGCCGTATTTTAATACTATTTGCATTGGACCTTTGACGGATGCACTAATGTCTTGGATCTCTTCTAGCCTTAGGGCCGCGATTTTTCGATTAAATAAGCCGAGCTGGTCGACATCGACGATGTGCTGGTTGGTAATAATAATCTTGTTTCGGCGCCAGATCCAGAATGTAGCAATACACAGCGCTGCAATGGTCGCAAAAATTGCAAATCCAACAATCGAAGCTATCCCTGTAAACGCACTGCTTTCAGATGAAGATGCATACTGGTTATAAAAAACGACCCCTGCAATTGCAACAAGGGCGACTATAAACATCGCGGCAAAAATTGGCGCCACGGCCATGAAGTGCTTATAAACAATCGTTTGGGTTATTTCGCCTTCTGCCTGGCCGGGGTAGCTTTTTAGTTCGTTATCTTCCATTAGCTTATTTTAGCCTATTTACAATCACTATAACAGACTACTTTGCTGGGATGCCTCTGGTGGCTGTACGCCAAGGTGCAAATATCCGTTATCTGTAACCTTGCGGCCGCGACTAGTGCGCTCCAAAAAACCAAGCTGTATCAGAAATGGCTCATAAACATCCTCGATGGTCTGGCGCTCTTCGCCAGTGGCGGCAGCTATGGCATTTACTCCGACTGGGCCGCCCGAATACTTGCTAATAATTGCGTCAAGCACGCGCCTATCTGACGCGTCCAGGCCTTTGTCGTCGATTTCTAGAATTGCCAAGGTGGCTTCAAGAGCCTCTTGGTTGATGGTATTATCGCCATGAACCTGAGCCCAATCGCGCACACGCTTAAGCAGTCGGTTGGCAATTCTTGGCGTCAGGCGCGAGCGCTTAGACATCTGCTCGAGAGAGTTTTTTTGGAGCTCGATTCTCAGAAGCTTCGCAGAGCGAGCCAAAATTCGTTCTATCTCTTCTTCTTTGTAATAGTCCAGTCGATTTACAATGCCGAATCTGTCACGCAGCGGAGAGGATAATGCACCAAATCTGGTGGTAGCACCAATTAGTGTGAACTTCGGCAGATCCAGCCGTAAGCTTTGAGCAGAAGGACCTTTGCCGAGGATGATGTCTATAACATAATCCTCCATAGCTGAATACAAAATTTCTTCAACTCCTCTGGGTAGGCGGTGGATTTCGTCGATAAATAATATATCGCCGTCTTCTAGGCTGGTTAGTAATGATGCCAAATCGGCAGCCTTCTCTACTGCCGGTCCGCTAGTAACTTTGAGGTTGCCCTTGAGCTCGTTGGCTATGACATGTGCGAGAGTAGTTTTGCCTAAGCCTGGTGGGCCATAGAGCAATATATGATCGAGTGGTTCGTTGCGCTTCTTGGCAGCTTCAATAGCGACCTTCAAGGCCTTCTTGATTTGTTCCTGGCCAATATACTGCTCGAAGTCTGCTGGGCGCAAAGACTGCTCAAAAACAGCCTCTTGGGGTTGTATTTCCGTAGGGTCATCTGGCACCATGATGTCGTCTTGGCGCTCGATCATTTGCTAGCTCCCTTGAGCCCGAGCTTAATGCGCTCTTGGGTGGACAGCTTTTCGTCGACTCCCTTGAGGGCTAGCTTGGCATCTCGGGCGCTATAGCCAAGGCTAATCAGCGCCTGAAAGGCTTGGTCGGATTCGGTTTCGGCGTCGACGCTAGCATCAACCAGTTTGCCCTTGAGCTCCAATATAATACGCTGGGCAGTCTTTTTGCCGATACCTGCTACGCTACTAAAAATACCAATATCGTCTTTTAGGATAGCATTTTGTACTTCATCGGATTTATATGTCGAGAGGATTGCAATTGCCGCCTTAGGTCCGACTCCATTGACGCTAGTTAGCTTATAATAAAGCGTTCGGCTGGGCTGGTCGGGAAAGCCAAATAAGGTGTATTCGTCTTCTTTGATGTTCTCGGCGATATAAAATACTGCCTTGTCGCCAGCTGATAAGCTCATCAGGTAATTACGAGGCACAACGATATCGTAGCCAATACCACTCAAATCGATAATTACGCCGTTGGGGGTTTTTTCGGCAATTACGCCGTTTATTCTTGCTATCAT
>CAYORQ010000046.1:0-4516 GCA_964406425.1 uncultured Candidatus Saccharibacteria bacterium
TACTCCGTAAGTGATGTGTCAATTGCCGGGCTGGAGTTTATTCACTTTCCTTAAAAGTAAAAATTATAAATTATGAACGACAAAGTTAAAACTACCCCAAATCAAACACCACCACCAGAGCCAAAACTAAATAAGCCGCGCCGCTCGGGTGCTATTAATTTGGTGATTGGTTTTGTGCTGGGGCTGGCTGTATTCTGGGCATTTAGCACTTTTTATCGTCCCGCCGCAGGCAAAAACCAGCTCGATACCGCAATGCTCTATAAGGTACAATCAATTTTGCGACAAAAATACGATGGCGATATCGACTATGGTAAGTTCTCGGAAGGTGCCGCCGCCGGCGCAGTAGCATCGCTAGGCGACCCCTACACGGTATTTTTAGACCAGCAAAACAATAAGGAGCTAGCCGACGACCTCAAAGGCGAGCTATCTGGGGTTGGTATTGAGGTTGGCCAAAAAGACGGCAAGCTAACCGTAATTGCTCCGTTCGATGGAACTCCCGCCTCTAAGGCTGGTATCCGCGCCGGTGATGTGATTGCGACTATCAATGGCGAAGAAACTAGCTCGCTAACTATCGACCAAGCAGTCAGTAAAATTAGGGGCGAAAAAGGCACTGTCGTCAAACTCGGTATCATTAGAGCCGGCGAGCTGCTTAAAGAAATTGAAATAACCCGTGAGCTTATTAGTATTCCCAGCGTTTCATACGAGATGAAAGATGGCAAAATTGGCTATATCAAAATCCGACGCTTTGGCGAAGATACCGCAGCAGCCGTAAAGTCAGCTGGCTCAAGCCTTAAGGCTCAAGGAGCAAAAGCAGTTATCGTTGATGTCCGCGACAACCCTGGTGGGTATCTAGAATCAGCAGTCGAAGTGGCTTCGGAATTTTCCAATAAAGGGGTCGTAGTTGAAGAGCGTTCTCGCAATACTAAACCCAAGCTACTATACGCCACCACCGGTGGAACAATGATAGATATTCCGGTAGTAATGCTCATAAACGGCGGTAGTGCCTCGGCATCAGAAATCCTGGCCGGAGCTCTCAATGATAACGATCGGGCACTATTGGTCGGTGAGAAGACCTACGGCAAGGGTAGTGTCCAAGAAGTAGTTTGCTTGAGCCCGGTATTTATAGCTAGCGACTGCCCAGGTGCATCACTCAAGGTTACAGTTGCCCGGTGGTTTACACCAGCTGGTATTAATATCAGCAAAGAGGGCATTAAGCCAGAAGTCGAAGTTAAGCTCTCTGACGAGGATATCAACAACAGCAAAGACCCTCAACTCGAAAAGGCCATTGAGCTCGCCAAACAAGCAAGATAAGTATTAAAAAACATAATTTTGGTTTGATAATCGTATTGACCTACCACCAGCATAGGCATTATGATAATAAAGACATTTAAATTGTGAGGGGGTTTTAATAGTATGAAAACAAAACCAAAAACAAAGTTTATTTTTGTAACCGGCGGAGTGATTTCTGGTATCGGCAAAGGTATCACGGCGGCCTCTATTGGTAAGCTCATCTCAGCTAGGGGCCTAAAGGTTACTATGCAAAAGTGTGACCCTTATTTGAATATGGACGCCGGTACCCTAAACCCGTCCGAACACGGTGAGGTTTTTGTAACTAAAGATGGTGGCGAAACCGACCTCGACCTCGGTCATTATGAGAGGTTTATCGACACCGAGCTAACTCGCAAATCCTCTACCATGAGTGGTAAGATATATTCTAAAGTTCTATCTGATGAACGCAAAGGCATGTACCTTGGTAAAACGATTCAGATTATACCTCATATCACCAACGAAATTATGAATCAAATTATTGCTTCTGGTGAGGGCAGTGATGTGCATATTGCCGAAGTCGGTGGTACGGTCGGCGATTACGAGGCAATGGCCTGGATCGAGGCAATCCGGCAAATGAAGCGTCGAGTCGGGGAAGACAACATTCTCTATGCTCATGTGGTATATGTGCCGTACCTGGCTGTTAGTAAGGAGTTTAAGACCAAGCCAGCCCAAAATAGTGTCAGAGATTTGCGCGAGGCTGGGATTCAGCCCGACATACTTTGTGTACGATCTGATGAGCCAATTAATGCCGAAGCATTCGAAAAAATGAGCCTGTATTGTGATGTCGATAAAGATGCAATTGTAGCTCTACCCAATTCTAAAAGTGTCTATGAGGTCCCTTTAAGAATGGAAGAAGCTGGCCTGGGCAACTACATCTGCAAGTTTATCGGTCTAAATTGTAAGAGGCCAGACTTAAAAGATTGGAAACTATTGGTCGATCGCATAAAGCAACCAAAGCCATCGATATCTGTGGGAGTGGTAGCAAAATATATGAGTAACGAAGATACCTACCTGAGTGTTTTTGAAGCCTTACGATCGGCCGGATGGCACCATAACCTCGATATCAACATCGTCTGGATCGATTCCGAAAAACTAATTGGTAACGAATCCGAATTTGCTAACCTCGACGGTATCATTGTACCGGGAGGCTTTGGTAGTCGTGGCTTAGAAGGCAAAATCTGGGCTGCTCGCTTTGCGCGCCAGAACAATGTTCCGTATTTGGGCTTGTGTCTAGGAATGCAGGTGGCGGTGATTGAATTCGCTCGCGAGGTTCTCAATGATCCATCGGCCAATAGTAGCGAGATAGACCCTAGCTGCAAGAACCAAGTGATACACATTATGCCCGACCAAATTGGTGTTGATTTAGGCGGCAGCATGAGGCTCGGCAACTACAAGGCCACACTCAATAAAAAGTCTCGATCTTTCTTGGCTTACGGCAAGAGCAGCATCATCGAGCGTCATCGCCACCGATATGAATTTAATAATAATTACCGAACCCAGCTCGAGGCGGCCGGATTAGTCATAGCTGCCACTTCGCCAGACGGAAAGCTAGTAGAGATAGTCGAACACAGCAACCACCCGTTTTTTGTGGCCTCACAGTTTCACCCCGAGTTTAAGTCCAGACCCAATAAGCCGCACCCGCTCTTTAAAGACTTCGTCGGTGCGATTAAGTTTGCTCAAGGCAGCCAAATAAAACATCAACAAAAAAAATCAGTCAATCGCGATAGTTGAGCCAGATGGCAATCATTATGCTGGCTTACTCGGCTAATTTTAATTTTAGTCAAAAAGTCAGAGACCAGCGTGCCGGCGCCTAGCTAATAAAATCAACCACATCGGGTAGCGATGTGGTTGATAGATTTCGGCAACTATTGAAGCACTATTTTTTTAGTAGGTTTTTTATCTAAGCACTAGCTACGACGCTAACCAAAGATTTGCGTTGCTTAGTACCAGTAAAGGCTTGCTTTTGGATGGTTTTGAATTCTACAAGACCAGGTTGCAAGGCAAATAGAGTATGGTCTTTGCCAATTCCAACATGTGAGCCAGCAATAAACTTACTACCGCGCTGACGGATTATAATATCGCCAACTTGAACTGTCTGACCGCCCGAGCGTTTTACGCCCAGTCTTTTAGACTGTGAATCTCTGCCGTTTCTTGATGAACCGCCGGCTTTTGTATGTGACATTTGTTGCTCCTATTTAGTTTCAAATATGATGATCTGACGACCCGTGAATTGTCCTTCTCTATGATAGCTCAGATTGCTTTGTCGTACAGATGTAAACTCGGACTTAGTATAACCCAAATTGCATATCTCGTCAATGATATTTAGCCTGACAATCTCGTCGCCCGGCAGCCAGAATGGCATACAGACGCATACTTTAGTGGGTTTGGTCGGCTGCAGTAGCAGGTGTTTAAAAAAACTGAGGTAAAGCCCCTTGAGCTCTGGGAACTGCTCCTTGATTAGCATTTTGGTTGGCTTGGAGAGGAAGTTCCGACCCAAAAAGCCTTCTGTCACAATACTATACTTGCTGGTAGGGTAGTCTCTCGCAAGGGCATCTTCAGCAATACCGATGCTAATAGGGGCAGTGCTATCAAAATTTTCAGCGAACCATGTGGCGTTTTTATTAGCGCAATCTATCATATCTTTTTGGAGGTCACTGCCCTCGCTTTTAAGACCCATCAGAGAAGCCTCCATTAGTAGCCCACCAGAACCGCAAAACGGATCGACAATTATGGTGTCGCGGTCGGGCCTGCTTAGGTTGATCATTATTTGTGATAGTTTTGGTGGTAGCATACCGACCTTCCTGTCACGGCAAGGCTTTTCGTAGTCGCGCTTTGAATAGGCGTCGATGTCCTGTACACCATAAGTTGTAGCAATAATGTACCTTGAGCCATCTTCGATTATGAGTATTTCTAGACCCTTAGTCAGAAGCTTATTATGCTTAACGGATGCGGCGTTGAGTTGGTTATTGGCCTTCGGGAGCACTAGTCTAGGCTTTAGATCGATTTTTTGAAGTGATTTTTTTATTTTGATACCAAGCGCACTGAGATTAATACTGGCCTTGCCATAATAGCTCAGGCCAAAATTTAGCTTAGTACCAGTGTTAGCAGCTTGCAAAAGCTCTTCAATCCTAATTTGAATTTCGGCGATGTTGGCCACTTCGGCATAGGCAACTCTGGCTAGTTTTAT
>CAYORQ010000047.1:0-4491 GCA_964406425.1 uncultured Candidatus Saccharibacteria bacterium
TTATCGCCCTCTGGCTTTTCTTGCCAGTAGGCCTGTACTTTTACAAGCGGGCAATGTTCGATGAAAAATGATGCAATTAGTGTCAGTGAATTTAATGCTGTATTAAACCAAACCCTATCGTTTGCTTATCCAGAGGTAGTGGTCGAGGGGGAAGTTTCGGGTTTTAAGGTCAGCCAGGGTAAGTGGGTATTTTTTGACCTCAAAGATAGCGAGAGCGTGGTCGGCTGCTTTATTACCACCTATCAACTCAAGACCGAGCTCGAAGATGGCATGCTAATACGCGTTAAGGCTGCACCCCAGCTCACGAAGTGGGGCAAATTTAGTCTGACTGTCAGAGAAGTCGAGCTAGCTGGCGAAGGCTCGGTTAAAAGAGCTTTCGATTTGCTCAAGGCTAAGTTCGAAAAAGAAGGCCTGTTTGCCCCGGATCGCAAGCGACCTCTGCCAGAATTTCCACAAAAGGTAATGCTCATTACATCCGCTCAGGCTGCAGCCTTCAACGACTTTGTGACAATCATAAACGACCGCTGGAGCGGTATCGACATCGACCATATTCAAGTGCAAGTGCAGGGAGCCTCGGCTCCGGCCCAAATTGTAGAGGCAATTAATTACACCAACAGCGTTGCCGACCAGTATGATGCCCTGGTAATAATCAGGGGCGGCGGTAGCGCCGAAGATTTACAGGCTTTCAACGATGAAGCAGTCGTACGGGCCGTATTTGCATCTGAGGTTCCGTCGATAGTCGCAATCGGGCACGAAGACGACGTCTCGCTCGCTGAGCTGGTAGCTGATGTTCGGGCAGCCACACCGACCGATGCTGCCCGCCGCTTAGTGCCGGACAGGGCCGAAATTCAGACGCGAGTAGCTGGCCTCGCTAGTTCAATGCTTAGCTCGCTAGAGAACAATGTCAGCATCAGCCGGGCCCAGCTCGAAGGCTTTTATCATAGTATCGAGATTCGTTTTAATAACCTCAGGTACAATTTGGCTGACGTATTCTCGAGATCTTGCACTGCAATCGAGTCAGTGGTGCATAACTCCGTAAGCCAACTAGAGTCTAGTAAAAAGTTGCTTAGTAGCCTCGACCCGCGGGCCATTTTGTCTCGAGGCTATAGCATTACCAGAATCAACGGCAAGGTCATCAAATCGCCCGATCAGTACAGTAGTGGCGATACGATTGTGATACAATTACATCAAGGAAAAATCAGCCTAAAGCCACAGGGCAAAGGAGATGCCAATGACAAACAGCAAACAGCCATCAGTTTTTAAATATTCCGAAGCCCTTAAGGAGCTTGAGGCTATCACTATCTATCTCGAAAGTAGTGATGTAGATTTGGATGAAGCCATCAAAAAATTCGATCGTGGCAGTGAGCTAGCCAGCCAAATCGAAGCACACCTCAAAAACGCCGAGAACAAAATCAAGACAATCCGCTCAAAAAACTAGACAAACTCTATAAAATATATTATAGTTTAGCTATAAATTATGATGCCAGACTATTTTACAGGCCTAATCAGCCAGTACTCCGGAGCTCTCAATGCCGACCAGTCAGCTCGCTATGCGAAGGCTGTTATTGAGGCATGGTATTTTACATTGTCATTTGATGATCAAAAGCAGCTCATCAATCTATTGCCGGACTACTTAAAGCCCAAGAAAAAAGTCTTCTTTATTAAAAAAAATCAGCAGGTTAGCCCCAATCAGGGCGAAATATTTGTTTTTAGACTAGTTCAGGATTTATCTCGTTCTAGCAATGAAGAGGCTGAATTTATTGCCCGTGGCGTCTTTAGATCACTCAAAGTCATTTCCTCTACCGAACAAAACTTTGCCTACTCTAGGCTTTTTACCAAGAAGTTTTCGGAATTTTTTATTGGATCCTGAATAACTAATGCAAGATTCGACCATCATACCCAACGCCATGAATGAAGCAGATTTTGATGAGTTACTGTTCAACAGGCCCGTCAGCAACCTAAACCGCCGCAAAATTGGCATCCTGGCTTGTCGGCATGCCAGCCTGAGGTCAATTAGCGCGGCCTACTCGATACTTATGGCGCTGGGGCACAATGTTTTGCTGGTGGCTGATATTGTTCATCAAAACAACCTGCTACCAGCCGATATATGGCTGTCTTCTAAGAACAAAAGCTACTACGAAAACAGCGATGCCGCTATTGAGGCTCTGTTGGATTGTAATGTCATAATAAATATTGTAGAGGGCGAGCTAAACTCCACAATGGAACTATTTATAGCAAGACTCTTTGAGAGCTACGATGGTATTTATGTTAGCGACTATCCAAAGATATTTAGTAGTCACAGCTACGAAGGCAAAAAAATAATCTTTAGTAGCCTACAAAAAATAGCCGATGCCAATCATGTCACGACCAAGCTCGCTGGAATTACTCAGGTATCCAAATTACTAAAGCAGGTGGCTGGGGAGTTATCGGCGTCGGTGGTAGTTACGAATCGTAATCAGCTCATCGCTCTTGAGGCTGGCTCCACTGGTACGGCATGCATCGTAAATGCCAAAAACAATATTTTACTAGTCGACTTTATGGCTATCTTTGTCGGCCTTCAGGCTGATAGCTCAGATACCAAAGCTGAGCTCTGGCTGAAATACTGCCAGGCAGCTGGCTTCATCTACCGCAATCACTACAGTGAATCTAAAAATGGCCCGGCTGATTTAAAAAAGTACCTTGACGGAAAGTTTTAATAATTCGTGAGGTTAGATAAAGCCTCACACACTGGCGAGTATGCTAGCAAGCACAAAAAAAGACAACTGCTGTATTCCTAATTTGTTGGAGGTGATTTTTCTGGTTTAGGCAAAGTAACTCTGGTAGTACGCCTACCGCTGAAAGCGGTAAAAGTAGTTAGGCCCTACTTCGTATATATGTAGAGTACTTTGGCTGTGCCGCTATACTCTAGGCCTGAAACCTCTAGCCGAGATAGGTCAGGTACGCTGCTGAAATCAAAACCCTTGGTGAATAGTTTTTTACTTGAACAGGGCACAAGCATAGCAAACTTGTCATTGTTAACAAAGACAAAACTTGGATCGGAAATATATTTTTTAGTACAGTCATTTTCGCCAAGTGCCGTAGCAGCTTCTGGGAGTACTTCCGAAAGTTGCTTGACTCTACCATCAGAAGTTATTACAACGTTGCCACCGAATAGCAGCCAATTGTCTTTGTCGGCAAGACCAAAAATGCGAATGTCGGCAGCGTCTATAGGTTCGGTAGTCTTTGCTATGAGGGTATTATTAACGAATATTTGTACTTTATCAATTTTGTAATCGGGGGCACGGCTACTGTCATTCTGCGTGTTATAGTAAGTGCGCATTCTACACATTGCGCTACTACCATCAGCAGATAACAGCACATCAGCGAAGTCCGTCGGATTGTCGCCGCTACAGTTACTCAACCATTGGTTGTTGTAATACCAATCCATATGGAGAGATCTCGATTGCGGTTTAGGTTTGCCAATGTAATCTTTTATGTCTCTGTACCTACTTACTAAAACATTTTGTAGGTCAGCTGAATACTGCGCATTTATAAAACCATAAGGAGCGGTAGCTATAATTTTTGTATTATTTAGCTTGATGAATTCTTCGCGGTAGTTAGTGCTATATGTATTGTATATAGCGGACGGTACTACATTCCCATACGTCTCTACTAGATAATCCTTTCCGTTATCAGCAATCGCCAGCAATTTTGATTTGCCCAATTTAGAAACCTTACGGTTATCGATATAGAGTTCACTCTCATCTGGCCCATCACCATAACTATGGCCTTCTGTGGATAGTCTTACCTGATATGCATAGTGTTTACCGTTCTTTGAAAGCACAGCGTATACGATGCCGTCGTTTTTCTTTACGACTTTACCGTTATAGTTAAGCTCGCCGTTACCGTTGAGTTGGAGGTATGACCCATTGGCTAAAATCGGAGGTTGGTCACGAGGGGGCCCCGGCGAATTAGGATTGTCAGTCTTGGTATATGTAACCTTAACCAGCTTAATGGTATCTTTTCCACTGTTTTGTTCCGTCGAAGATTTTTTTAATAGTGCATAACTAACACCTCCACCGACAATTAGTACGACTGCGATAACCAATGTTATGATTAGCCAATTTCTCTTCTTTGTTTCTGGCATTTCTGGCTGAGTTGATGGGATAATAGGTGGTTCGCTTGGTTGTTGCTGCTGCTGTTCCATAGTTGTTATTTCGCCCTTTTTTAATTCTTTAGTTACTACTTACTGTAGTACATGGCGGCGATTTTTGTCAACGAAAAGCCCGTCAGGGCAGCGATAGAAAGTCTCAGTCAATGCCTGAGAAACTAGAGTTAATCGCTTCAAAAAAGTAATGGACGGCACTGTGTGCCGTCCATTACTACCGCTATGCGGCTTATTTTGAAAAAAAGTTCTATATGGTGCCAAAGGTGGGACTTGAACCCACATGCCCTTTCGAGCACACGATTTTGAGTCGTGCGTGTCTGCCAATTCCACCACTCTGGCCTAAA
>CAYORQ010000048.1:0-4192 GCA_964406425.1 uncultured Candidatus Saccharibacteria bacterium
TCTAACGGTTAGGACACCAGATTCTCAATCTGGCAATGCGGGTTCGATTCCCGCTGGGATCACCAGCTTAAATAGCAGTTATATTGTAATATTATTTAAATAATATCATGGTAAAATACCATAAAATGAACGAACACGTAGTATTGGTAGACAATTCAAACCGCGCAATCGGCACCGCCGATAAATACCAGGTGCACACCGGCAATACCCCCTTGCACCGTGGCTTTTCGTTGTTTATTTTTAATGCCCGTGGCGAGCTACTACTACAACAGCGATCGCCCCAAAAAATCGCCTGGCCCAATATCTGGAGCAACTCTGTCTGCGGCCACCCAGCCAAGGACGAAACTGCCAAAGCTGCAGCTAAGCGGCGGGCTCAGTATGAGCTGGGTATTGAGCTCAAGATAGCCAATATCAAAACGATGATCAAGGACTACCAATATCGATACGAGCATCAGGGAATTATTGAGAACGAAATTTGCCCGGTAATGGTCGCGCATTACAGTAGTCAGCTCCAACTTCGACCTAATCCTGATGAAGTAGCCGACTACAAGTGGGTCGCCTGGCAGGACTTCTTGGATCAACTCACTAAACCCAATAGCTACTCGGAGTGGTGCCAAGAAGAAGCCCTGCTGCTAGCTAGCTCCGAGAGCTTCAATAAGTTTCTTTTAGGTAAATAGCTATAGCACAGGTTGCCTTGTGGGTAGCTTAAGAGGTATCATTGAGGGGTGATGCAAGAATTACTCAAAGCAACCCCCTTTATAGTTGGCGCTGCAATTAGCCCAGTGCTTTTGGTGATGACACTATTTATACTCGCCAGACCTGTTCAGCCATTCAAGAAGAGCCTATTTTTTTTACTCGGCTCATCAATTACCATTACTGCTGTCGCATCAATAATATTTTTTACTACTACCGTCAGACCCGACCCTAGCCCCGGCAAAGACCTCCTACCGCACATTATCATTGGCTTACTGCTGTTATTTTTAGCATTTAATATTCTTCGCCAGGGCCCCGCCAAAGCCGAGAACAAGCCTCAAAAAAATGATAGCCCCATAAAATACCTAACACTTGGGGCAATCCTGATGCTGACCAACTTCACTACCATTGCGATGGTATTTGCTCTAGCATTGGAGCTACGATCCTCTAGTATCTTGGGTGCTGAAAAAATTATGTACTTGGCGGCCGTTATTATATTCGCATTGCTACCGATAATTCTACCACTCTTGGTACTGGCCTTGGCGGGCAAAAGAAGCGCTGATATTCTCGAAAAGCTCTCCAGTTTTATGCAGCGCTATGCCCACATCGCAACGGCAGTCTTTTTTACGCTAATGGCAGTTTATGTACTGCTTAAGCCTTTCTTATAGACTTTACTCAAATTTAATATTAAAAAGATGATTGTCACAAACCATACTCGATGGCGTTAGTATCTTCGTAGAGCAATAAATATAATGCGCATTAAAGAGAGGACCTAACAATAAGTATGAATAACAAAACCAAACTAATAATCACTTCGCTTGCTTCAGTAGGACTTTTAATTGGAGCTGGCGTGCCAGCATTGGCCGTTGGCCATAAGCTCTACCCCAAAACTAAACCAGGTGCACTAGCATCGCATACCACTCCAGAGAGGTACCAGGCGAAACAGTCTAAAATTGCTTCAAAGCTCGATAGGGCAGTCGAAAAAGGCAAAATCACAGCCGATCAAAAGGCTCAAATACTGGCCAAACTAGATGAGCTCCATAGCTTCCGAGAGACGCTTAAAGACCTACCCGAATCCCAACGCAAGGAGGCTATCAAGGCCAAGAGGACCGAGCTTAAGCAGTGGGCCAGTGATAATGGTATCAAGCTAGGAATGCTATTTGGCCAACGCAGATAAGCTTAACTTAAATACCAAATAACAACTTCACCGAAAAGTAGCCCCAGGGGGCTATTTTTTTATACTACGACTTGATATTTCAGCAAATAAAAAACCCCTATTTTACTAGGGGTTATTATGAGCTTATCTAGTTTTTTTGGTTGTCGAGAGCAGCTCATAGATGACTCGAACAACATGGGACGGGTCGAGTGTCCCGATACTAGTGGTGCGATAAAGAAGAAGCGTCACTTCTGTTAGCTTCTTATGGGAGCTTGCGTCAGAAGTGATGTCTGCAATAGCATTAACGAACATCATTTGGTCTAGTTTATATCCAGAAATCCGATAGCTACTATCGGTAGGGTCTATTAGTATCCGAATTAGCGAGTAGGCATCTTTGGATTTCATTTTATAGAGGCTAGGAGCTCTTTTAAGAATGTTCTTAATCGGACTCTTCATATTGTCGATACTCCACTGGTCCAAAAACTGTTCTGTAGTCCAGCCGTACTCGGGTATATCAAACCGATTTGGGCTATACCGTGGCAACTGCTTGGGACGAACTACGACAGACTCTAGTTCTAATGGTGTTATTCTGGTAAGGTGCGGATTTGCCTGAAGATAAACATCGGCCACCGCCAAGGTTTGGTGGTAGTCGTAAAATATCGTTCCGGTCCACTTCGTAAAAAAGTAGCACTCTACTCCGTTTTGATTAAGAAATGTACGTAGGCCACTGAAGGTTTTTAGACCAAACATCTCTACTGCCTGGCTATTTGTTGTGAGTCTAGGCTGGTGCGATTCGGCCCACTTGCGACGTTCTAGCTCGTTCTTGTTCATAAATACATCCTTAGAGGTTGATGGGTGGACAAGTAGTGTAGTTATACCCTAAAAGACCAGCTTAGACAAGGTTAAGCACGATAAGCAGTTGATATCTGTGGCTTTTTAGGGCATAATAGCGCTATTCCATATTCAACCCAAGGAAGTGGAGGCACCAAATGGGAAATGCTATTAATATTAGCCATGCAGCACGCTATATTTATCCAGGGTCAGTACTGCCGTGCAAGCCGTATTCTCTAATAGATCTATTTGATCCAAGCACTGTACCGTACCAAATGGGTTCGATTGGCTTCGACTTTATCAAGCTTGTCGAATTCGAAATTGAACCAGGGGAAGTATTGCAACATGCGCTGACTCGTCCCGAGACGTATTATTGGGGCACAGAGGTTGACCTCGACGATTTATGCGATTCGCCGTACCTGGAAACAATCGAAGAGCTGGTTGAGACCAACAAATTTGTAATGACATCCTGGGGGGCATTGATACCCCTCTTTGAGGACGATATCGCCGTTCCATACCCCACCGTCATAGAGCTCCCACTAGACATGCGCCTAGATTAACCAAAAATCTACTTCGCCCTTATACATTAAGGGCGATTTTTTATTTAGGGGCCAGAATAACCCTACTTATTTTTGAGTGCTTTTTTTTCGAGTCGTTTTTGGGCCGCAATGCGCACCAGAATATTGAGGCTGGCAGCAATAATACCAACGCCTATCAGCACATAAAATATCGTAAATAGCTTGGTGCCTGGTGTATTGGGGTGAATATCGCCGTACCCAACGGTGGTAATAGTGATCACCGAAAAGTATACCGCGTCGATCCAGCTCAAGTGCAGGAACCTATGATAAAAGACCGATCCAGTAGCAATCACAGATAAGGCTGTCAGCACCACCCACTTGAAGTGTAGGGCTGTATCAACTGCTTCAGACGATGTGTGTTTAGTCATGACTATAATTATAACCACTAAGCAATCTAAACGCCAAATTATTTTTGCTCTATATATTACTCTTATGCTAAAATAAATCCTGATGAAACCAAAAACAATTAAAGGCCAAAAACTTCAACGATTCAATTTTATTATGGGCTCTGTGCACCTTCTGCAAGCATCAGCCATGCTGATAATTTTAAATTACGCATTCAAGCTGCCTATTATTACCAGGTTTTTTGATGCCGCTCCAGGTGGCGGCTATACGGTGGCAACCAGTACGCTAATTCGAATACCAATAGCCATTGTCGGCCCACTATTCTTGCTGGTGGCGGCGCTTTTCCACTTTTTTGTTGCCTCACCATTGTACGTCCGGCGCTATGAGTCGAACATCAAAAAGGGTATCAATCCGATGCGCTGGTTTGAGTACTCCATAAGTTCATCGCTAATGATTACAGCCCTACTAATGATGGGTGGGCTGATTGAGCTGCCAAGCGTAGTGTTTGTTTTTACACTGAATTTTTTGATGAATATCTGGGGCCTAGAGATGGAGCGGTATAATCAGCTAACCAATAAAACCTCGTGGT
>CAYORQ010000049.1:0-1698 GCA_964406425.1 uncultured Candidatus Saccharibacteria bacterium
ATGAACTATGCATAAACTATTGCAATAAATTAAGCCAAGCCATGACTTAATCGTTTTTACTTTAGGCCAGCAGCATAAGAGTTTAGACAAAACAAACATAGCTGTTATAATTAGAGACAAATATATTAAATAACGGAGGTCATGATATGAAGTCAAAAATAAAGTACCTAATTTCTTTTGTAGCTGTTTTTGTACTAGCGGTAGTAACACTTTCTGGTTCGGCTCAAGCCCAAGAATCGCGCACCGGCACCAATGTAATAATCGCCAAAGACCAGCTCATCGACTCCTCGCTGACAACTAGTGGCGACACCATTGATATTCAAGGCGATGTCGATGGCGATGTTTTTTGTACTGGTGGCAAGGTCACTATCTCTGGGCGTATCAACGGCAGCGTCTATTGCGCCGTACAGAGCCTCACTGTTTCTGGGCGAATCGACGGCGATATCATAAGTTTCGCTCAAGATTTTAATCTCTCGGGCTCAGTCGATGGCAGTATCACTCTACTGGCTCTAAACATCACTTTCGACTCCACTGCGCGAGTCAGGCGCGATGTAATGCTAATCGCTAGCAACGTTACCACCGGCGGTATCATTTCTAGAGACGCCAATATCAACGCTAGTAATGCTACGATAGACGGCATCATTGGTCGTAATCTTTCCGGCAACTTCAGCACCCTAAAGCTCGGCTCGTCAGCCGATGTCAGGGGCAAAATCGATTACGCCAGTACTAGCGAGCTAACCCGCGAAGGCTCGTCAAAAACCCAAGGCACAATCACCAAAACTGCCACTACCAATACTGGTTCTGGCAGTAGCGCAACCTCTGGCTTCATGTCGCTAATAGTTGGCTTCTTGCTCTTTTTTGTATCGCTGCTGGTTGTCTCGCTACTTACCGTTTTGCTCTTCCCAAGGTTCTACATCACCACCGAAAAACAGCTGAGCGATCATTTCGGCAAATCCCTAGTACTCGGCGGACTAAACCTGCTCGTCGCCCCACTACTCTGCTTGTTACTGATTGTTACCATCATCGGTGCCCCGCTGGGCGGATTGATACTCACCGCTTGGGTTATGTCACTAATGCTGAGTGGCCCAATAGCAGCCTATTACGTAGGCGCCAAACTCACCAAGCACAAATACAAGCCATTTCGTACCATGCTTGTTGGCTCGGTCGTGGTGCTTGGTCTCTACGGTGTACCAATTATTAATATCTTCGTCGCTTTGGCAGTTGCACTATTCGGCTCCGGTGCGCTAGTTGGCACTATCGGTAATAGTGTCATGGCACACGGACCAATGCGCAAATCTAAAACTAAATCTAGTAAAAAATAAAAAACACCCCTCATTACAAGGGGTGTATATTGTGCTCACGAATAAAAAAGTTGTATGTCATATCAAACTCTTTAGTGTGCGAGTAAACTAGCTTTCTATTAATGACTACAGCCATGGCGCTGGTTGCGGTGTAGATATCGAGCTTTGCAAAAAATAGCTTTGCGATATCGTTTGGGCTCCAGCCAAGCTCGTGGTCAAAAACAACTGCCCCGACACTATCTAGGTCGATGTCGTGGTGCTCAAGTATATCGGCTCGAGCGTAATGGTATGGGTCCAGCTCATTTGAGCCTTCATCTTGAATGTAGTCATGCAACCGCTGTTCGGTCACTCCATGGTTGCGGCAGATGGTAGCCATGTCGGCCGAGGATATACCCAT
>CAYORQ010000049.1:1798-4059 GCA_964406425.1 uncultured Candidatus Saccharibacteria bacterium
TTTGGGGTACATCGGCGAACGCCGAATAGCCACTATAATGTCATATTATAGTGGCTATGTCAATCGCGATGGAGGCTCTGCCCGCTCTAAAGCTCTAAAAAGGTTATTTTGCCCATCTCCAGCTATTTGATACGTCTTTTAATAGTGAGCTACTGCTATTGCTATTCTTGGCTAGTACACTGACATTAAAAATACCAACTTTATCATCACTCCCTGAAACAGAATATTCCTTTGGTGCAATAGTGAAAATGATGTTCGCGTACTCACCATCTTCAGATAGTGAGTATTGATAGGCTTGGCTACCATTTAACTTAGTCTTATTTGGGCTAGCTAGGGTGACGCCGCTCATCGCTAAAGCCGCTGCATAAGCTTTTATGACCTGATTTAAATAATCATCCTTGTCTACATCAATATCATAAGCGGGAGCACCAATAACAAGCACCCTTTGTTTATCAGAATCCTTGTCGCCTTTTGTTTCGAACGCAACATTACAACCGGTAGTTTCGCCAACTTTGACAAATTTTTTAGACAACTCCAATGTATAGCATGGTGTCGTAATCTTTTGCTTACTGGTCGCTTGAATAATAAAATAACCACCGAGGATCGCTCCGACCAGAGTAAAAACTGCCGAGAGCACAATTGCTATCGTCGCAATGACGTTTTTGTTGCCGGCCTTTTTACTTTTAGATTGAGCCACCAGGCCCAGCACAAAACCGACGAATGGGATAAACGACAATACCAGCGCAATTATCCCTAATATTTTACCGGGGTCACTTGGTGCCACTGCTACAGTGCCAGGCATCACAGAAGGGCCAGTCGCTGCTGGCTGCAATGGGGCTGGTGCAGCTGTTGCTGGCGCAGGAACAGGCTCAGGCGCAGGAACAGGCTCAGGCGCAGGAACAGGCTCAGGCGCAGGCGCAGGAACAGGCTCAGGCGTAGGAACAGGAACAGGCTCAGGCGTAGGAACAGTTGGCTGGTTTTGATCTTCTGGTTTCACAATAACCTTTCTTGTTATGCTATTAATATATCCATAATACCACAGGCCTGCAACACTGTCGTTAAACGGGCTGTATTAGTTCTGCAAAGCCAAACCCTAATCGTCTCATTCTGCCTTACTGTACTCGACAGTTCTAGCCCACCATAGCTACTAAATTAATATCATCTGATACTGTGCAACTAATTAAGAAAAGGTGTATAATACAATCTGCATCATCCGTGGTGAGTACAACTACATAGGGGGAACTATGAATGAAGAACAGTTCACACTCGAGCGGGTCAACCGCCTTCGAGAAAGTGCGGGGCACCAGCCCCTTAGCACCTTACCATCTGGCGAACAACGCTCTCCTGGCAATTGCGTTGTAGCCAGGGCTCTTCACGACATCGATCCATCAGTAATGGTATTTAGTGAAGGAATCTTTACTGACAATAGAGTGTTCGCTAAAATCATTGCGAAATCTTTCGACTACAACTACGAGCTAACTATCTGGAAGCACACCACTAGCTATCAATATGGTGTTCCAGTGCCAGTGCCGATGAGTAGTTTCGTAAACAACTTCGACGAGGGACTGTACCCGGAACTCGTTTTAAGCCACTAGCAGCAGCTAGTATTATAAAATCAAACTTATATCGTGCACCTCAATCCAGAGGTGCACTACTATTTTTACCCAATATATGTTATAATATGCCCGCAAGTACCTATACATCTAGCGAATGGAGTAAATGGTGAGAAAAATACTCTACGGAGTGGTGGTGAGCTTTTTGTCGGTGATGTATTTATACACACTGACTGCTGCTGCAGCAGCACCAGACCATGCAAAAGGTAGAGCTGTTGGGCATAATAGATCCGCCGGAAATGACGGATCTAGCGGGGCCAATGTCTCTGGACCTTACGACCCATATGGTGTCGGTGAGCCTAGTGGCAACGGTAACGGTGACGGCAACGCCACCGGTAAGCCTTGTGCGGGATGCGTCGGTAACGCCGATAGTAAAAATCCACCTGGGCAACAGCCTGGGCCAGAAGACAAAAATAACGGCTATGAGTGTGATGGCAACAAGGGCATTGCGCAGGGTAATCCAGCGCATTCGTTCTGTAGACCCACCACGACTTCATCGTCAACGACATCGACTACGGTACCAGTGACGACCACATCGACCTCTACCTCAACGACATCGACTACAGTGCCGGTAACGGTAACGACCACGTCGACATCGACTACGGTACCCACCGAAGTCTTAGGTATCTCGGTGTCTCGAGGTAAACT
>CAYORQ010000050.1:0-3641 GCA_964406425.1 uncultured Candidatus Saccharibacteria bacterium
GGCTGGGTGGTAACAGCAACCGACTATGCCGGCTTTGGTACTCCCGGAATAGAGGCTTACTTGGTTGGCCAATCAGAAGCTCATGATGTTCTCAATAGTGTCAGAGCTGTCAAAAACTTGTCTGGAACCAACGCCGGCAATAGCTATGCGATTTGGGGCCACTCCCAAGGAGGGCATTCGGCATTATTTAGTGCCAGCCTGGCATCGAGCTATCTGCCCGAATACCAGCTTGTTGGTACCGCTGCATCAGCCCCAGCAGCACAGCTCGAATCGCTCTTAACTCAGCAATTCGATACTGCGGTATCGTGGCTGATTGGTCCAGAAGTTGTTGTGTCTTGGCCAGACAATTTTGCAGGGCTTAACCCCGACCAAGTCCTGACTACTCCCGGAGCCAAGAACTACCAGGCCACTGCCGAGGCCTGTATTAAGGATGTAGCACTTGGAGGCATCATCAGGGCAAAGATTGGCCAGAAGTTTTTTACCCAATCTCTGATGACACTACCCGAATGGAAGAGCGTCATTACCAAAGAAACTGCCCCAGTACTGAGCCCCTCGCAGCCTCTATTGGTGGCGGAGAGCCTAACCGACCAGGTAGTATTGCCAAACACCACCGCACAGTACATCCAGCGAGCCTGCCAAGGCGGGTCTAATTTGACCTCGCTCTGGCTCAACAATGTTGGCCACATACAACTCCAGGGCGTGGTGGCACCAAGTGTCATGAACTGGCTTGGCGATAGATTTGCCGGCAGATCCACAGCCCCAACATGTAATCAGCCACTACCGATTACCCCAGCTAGCAACTAGCCAAAAACCCCCACCTAGCTTCAAATAAAGCAAAATTATTTGTTTTGAGGTAGAATAGGGCTATGAATACGGACATCAATAACATTAGCAACCGAACAATATTTAGAGTGCTACTGATAATACTGCTATTTGTGGTGGGGATGTTCTTGGTAGTTACTGTATCAAAGCAATTGGTTTGGTTTGGAATATCATTTTTCTTGGCGCTAGCTCTTGAGCCACCAGTAAATTGGCTCAGCAGCAAACTCCCAAAAAGAAGCCGTGGCCTAGCCGTGCTCTTGGTGGTAACTGTGACGCTATCTGTGATTACATATGTTATAGCGATTTTTGGCCCTCCGCTAGTCAAGCAGTTTAGTGAACTCATCAACAACCTGCCTTCGTATTACAAGGATTTTTTGAGTAGCCCCAACCCACTCTCGAATTATCTAAATAGTGCCGATATTCCCAAGAGCCTTTCGCTTAATGGCCAAAAGATTACTACTTTCTTTAGTAGTACAAGCGGAGGAGTGATTAATACTTTTAGCAATATATTTGGTAGTATATTGGCTTTCTTTACAATTTTAGTTTTGACGTTTTTTATGGTCCTGGAATGGCCAAAATGGCATGGGCTGTTTTGGAAGTACCAAGACCCTAGCAAGCTAGCCCACCGCAAGACCCTGTACGGAAAGATGCAAAAAACAGTTAGCGGGTATATTAGCGGGAACCTACTAACTAGCCTGATTGCTGGAATTACGGCGGTAATATTTTTGCTTATCATCAAAAACCCCTTCGCCATTGCCCTCGGCTTCGTTGTCCTAGTACTAGATTTGATACCGATGTTTGGAGCACTACTAGCCTCCGTAATTGTAGTCCTTGTGGTGCTGGTCTATAACGGTGTGTCGCCGGCCATCGCCACTGCCATCTTCTTTTTTGTCTATCAACAGCTCGAAAACAACATCCTCCAGCCATTGGTTTTTTCTAAAACAGTCAATATCTCGCCACTAGTGGCCGGTATTGCGGCAGTGCTGGGTGCCAGTCTCGGTGGGCTAGTCGGCGCCCTAGTGGCCATACCAATAGCTGCTTCATTGCAGATTTTAGCTAAGGATTACCTCGACCGAAAATATTCAAAAAAATAATAGATAATACAGAATTTAAGATAGTTCTTGAAGTATAATATTATGATGAGCAAACACAATTTTGATGAAGAAGCGATAAAAAAACACCTTGAGCTGAAGGGTAAGATAGTTGTTGAGCCAAAGGCTCGAGTGCTGACAGACGAAGACTTGAGTATTTATTACACTCCAGGAGTTGGTGCGGTATCTAGAGCCCTAGCAAAAGACCCTAGCCGCGCTAAGGAGCTAACAATTAAATCCGATATGGTAGCTGTTGTATCAGACGGCTCAGCGGTGCTAGGACTCGGAAATGTTGGGCCAGAGGCAGCTATGCCAGTAATGGAGGGCAAAGCGATGCTATTAAAGCAGCTTGCTGGCATTAACGCCTTTCCTATTTGTCTAGACACCCAAGATACCGAAGAGATAATTATGACGATCAAAAACATCGCTCCTGTTTTTGCGGGCATCAACCTCGAAGACATCGCTGCCCCTAAATGCTTTGAGATCGAGACCAGACTTCACGAGGAGCTAGACATACCTGTAATTCACGACGACCAACACGCCACAGCAATCGCCGTTATGGCGGGGCTCATTAATGCCCTTAAAGTTGTTGGCAAAGATAAAGCCGATTGTAAAGCAGTGATTATTGGCTCGGGTGCCGCCGGAATCGGCGTTGCAAAGCTTCTGCACAAGTGGGGCATGGGTGATATCATCATGATCGATAGTAAGGGCATTGTTAGTTCCACAAGGCAAGGTCTAGACCCGAGCAAGCAAGCTTTGCTGGCTATCACCAACAAGCTAGATTTGTCTGGTGGTATTCAGGACGCTCTTAAGGGTAGCGATATAGTGCTAGGTTTATCACAGGCCAATTTGCTTACCAGTGATGATATTAAGCTGATGAACAAAGATTCGATAGTATTTGCAATGGCCAACCCAACACCAGAAATCAACCCTGAGGATGCCATCGCTGGTGGTGCCAAGGTTGTTGCTACTGGGCGCTCAGACTACCCCAACCAAATAAATAATGTCTTGGTTTTTCCGGGTATGTTCAAAGGTGCAATCGAAACCTCGACGAATTTTGTGACCGACGAAATCAAACTAAAGGCAGCCGAGTCGCTAGCAGCCATTGTTGATGACCCCACCCAAGACAATATAATACCTGGAGTATTTGATGCCGGCGTCGTCGATGCGATTGTACAGGCTTTTAAGAGCTGAGTACCATTCCTGCCACTCTAAGCTTGAGAGCTATCAGCAAATAGAGTAGAGTAGAGCTATAATAAATTTTTAAAACAAGAATCGGAAATACTAGGTAGTGCATCTATCAAAGCAAAATTACAAGAAAGTACTCTTACCCACCAAAAGGGAAGTATGGATAGTACTAGCTTTGGTTTTTATAGTTTTTTTAGTTTTTGAGGCGAACCTAATATTCTTAAGAACCACCCAGAATAGTATTTTTACAGACTCTGGGCTTCAGCAGAGCTTTGAAAGTCAAATCGACTCAGTATTTGCCAGCAATAAAGTCGTCAACACTGTCACGCTGGTAGTTTTTTGGGCAGGAGTGGGCTTGGTTGCCTACAGTATAATATGGTCGATATATTCATTTTTTTATGAAGCAAAAAATGAAGTTGAGGTGTCGGGGCAGTTTATAAACCAAGCCAGTAAGCACGACAAACTCCAACGGGCGTTAGTGCAGGCCGGGATACTGGCGGGCATTGTGGCACTCGGGATATTGACGCTCAATGTGACTGC
>CAYORQ010000051.1:0-3521 GCA_964406425.1 uncultured Candidatus Saccharibacteria bacterium
CTTCTTTGTTGGCTCTAATGTCTGGCTTATCGGTACCATATTTTTTTAGAGATTCAGCGTAAGTTATGACTTCAAATTTTGTAGGCAGTTTCTTGCTGGGCAATAGTTCAGAAATAATCTCTTTGAACATTTGTTCATTAAAATCCAGTATTTCCTCTTGGCTCATGAAGCTCATTTCCATATCGAGTTGGGTAAATTCGGGCTGCCTGTCACCGCGCTGGTCCTCGTCTCTGAAGCAGCGAGCAATTTGGTAATACTTTTCAAAGCCGGCAACCATCAGTAGCTGTTTAAATTGCTGTGGGGCTTGCGGCAAGGCATAAAACTTGCCCTTGCTTAGCCTGGAGGGTACCAGGAAGTCTCGGGCACCTTCGGGCGACGATTTGGTCAGTATTGGGGTTTCGATCTCTACAAAGCCAGCCTCATCCATATAGTTGCGAATGGCTTTAATAAACTTGTGCCTAAAGCGCATATTAGCTTGCATCTCGGCCCTGCGCAGATCAAGGTAGCGGTAGCGCATTCGAACCTCTTCGTGCACCTTTGACTTAGGCTCGGTAATTTCAAACGGAGGTGTTTCGGCCTTACTCAAGACCACTAGATCTTTGATTTCAAACTCGATTGATCCTGTCGGATGCTCAGGATTAATCATTTTTTCAGGCCGAGCCTTAACGGCCCCAGTCATCTCGACCACGAACTCGCTTCGCAAGTCACTGATTGTTTCATCTAGCTCTTGCCCACGCCTAAAATAAACAGCCTGCACTAATGCCGAGGCGTCGCGTATTTCAAAAAAAGCTAGCTTGCCGTGGTCGCGTCTAACATGGACCCAGCCGACTATTGTTTTGTCTTCGCCAACAAAGTTGGCGAGCTGATTTATCATGGTTCTGTTTTTCATAAATACAATTATATCTTATAATGCCGGATTAGCTCAATAACTAAAGCTTCTTTGCTAAATTATACTGCCGGACTAACAGGTGGAGTACTAGCTGTGTCATCAGCCTTTGGGTCAATAGTAGCGGCATCAGGGGTTACTCCAGGTTCGGGCTGTGGCTTACCTACCACTGGCTCGCTAGCTGTAGAGGTTGGAGTGTCGAGCACTTTTTTGATGTTTGTAACAACATCCTCAAGTGTTACCTGAGATTTTACAAGGTACTTATCGACTCCTAGCTTCTCGCCTCGTTCCTTATCGGTAGCACTACCCAAGGCGGTCATCATTATGACTTTGGTGTGGGCAATCTCTGGTGTAGTTCTGATGATATCCAATACGTCAAAGCCAGATATTCTCGGCATCATTACATCGAGTATTATCAAATCGGGCCGAATCTTAACAGACATAGCTAGTGCCTCTTCGCCATTTCCAGCTACCGAAAGCTCATAGCCTTCAGCTTGCAAGCGGGCAAAATACACATCTCTTAGGCTAATGTCATCTTCAACTAGTAATACTTTTGGCATCTTTCCTCGTTTCTTATATCTATTCTAATACTTTTTATGCTCATAATGCAACTATTAATTTGCTAGTGGCAATTTAAAACTAAAAGCAGAGCCCCTACCCAGCACGGACTCGACCCATATTTTACCTCCGTAGAGTTCTACTAGATTGCGGGCAATATACAGCCCTAAGCCAGTGCCAGAGTGCTCACGGGTCATGGTATTATTGACTCGATAAAACTTCTCAAAGAGGTGCTTTTGCTCCTGAGAAGATATCCCGATGCCGGTATCGCGGATCCTTACAGTGACAGACTCTTTGTCGCCCTCAATTTCAATATCAACACTACCCTGGGCGGTATATTTAATAGCATTGTCGACCAAATTCGAAACTACCTCAGAGATCTTTTCGGGATCGACTAAAACATTGTAGGTCGGTGCAATCACTGTTTGGTTCTTGATGCCAGCCCCACCGATATGGGTGGTCAGATGCAAGCCCTTGTTAGTGGCAATAATTTGCATATCTGAAGCAATCTTTAGTACCAAATCGCTGATATTAACAACCACCTTGGTATCTGTCAGATCCTTATCTTCGATTTTGCTAACACTCAGGAGGTCCTGGAAAAGCTTACCGAGGTGCACCGACGAGCTGTGGGCTTTATCTAAAAATCCGCGAGCTTTATCATCTATCTGGGCCAGCTTTGGGTTTGATGCCATCGCAATATAACCCTCAATCGCAGCTATCGGAGTACGCATTTCATGACTGGCAGTCGATACAAATTCGTTCTTTTGTCTCTCTAGGGCCTTTTGCTCAGAAATGTCTATAATAACTGCCACTGCCCCGCTTATTTCGGCCGCACTATTGAAGGTCGGAGCAATCGACACCGACAGGTCTCGGCGCTCGTTATCTCTTGTCAGTAAGTGGTAACGAGAAGACCGCAACGGCTGCCTACTGTGCAAAACAACCAAAAATGGGTCGTCGGCACCTGAAACATCCTTATCGTCGGCACCTTTTAGCTTCAATACCTGGCTGCAGCTAAAATTAAGTGCGTCGTGCATGTCCCAGCCTGTCAGTGTCTGAGCCGCCTCATTCATCAAAATAATTTTGCCTGCTGTATCGATTCCTATTAGGGCATCAGCGATTGAGCCCAAAATCAGCCGCTCCGAGATGTTAGCTTTATCGAGATTGGTCGAAGCTTGCTTCAAGGATTTATCGCCCTTGGCGTAGAGATCGCTAGCATAGGCCACGACGGCTGAGATGACCAAACAAGCAACAGTAGCCGGAAACAAATTAAAATTTTGCGTCAAGCTCTGCCCTTGCGCCAGGCTAAGCGCTATACTGCCGATATACACACTCGTTAGTAGCGCGACATTGGCAAAAAAAGCCCCAAAGCCCAGCACCGAGCAAGCTATAATCATAATCAACAGCACTGGGTACCAGATAGATGAGATTCCGCCGGTAAAATAAACTATCGCGAGTAGCTCGAGCAACACAAAAAGTAGTTGCAAATATTTCGAGAGTGTTTCAAGTCGCCTTGATAGCATTTTGGCAAAAGCCAAATTATATATTAGTCCGACAATGATCAGCCCACCCAAAATATAGCTCTGCAGCTTATTATTTGAGCTCTGTAGATCAAACAAAAACAATGAGGCTACGAATAAACCAACCAACAAGTGCAAGACAGTCGTCACTGTGGTTAGCTGGATATAAGTATATTTATGCGATTTTGAGTTTTTCACTAATAAAATTATAACATAAGCACTATCGTATCTAGCAGCTGTTAGACCTTAAAAAACTCATCGGTATAATTCGGGAACCAGTCTTGTTTGATATCTGCCTCAGCTACGCCCATCGCAACTAGCTTCGGAGCAAAGGCCTCGACCATTGGTTCGGGGCCAGAAATATAAAATTGTTTACCAGCAACCATTTTGGATGCTCGCAGTATCATCGCCTCATCAACCAGTCCTGTCTCGCCAGCCCAGCCTTTTGGAATATCATCAACTAGAGTCATCACTAAATTAAACTTCGGCATTTGCTTGGCTGCGCTCGACCACAAATCGCCAAAGCATATATCTTGTTCGGTACGGTTAGAATATATCAG
>CAYORQ010000052.1:0-1227 GCA_964406425.1 uncultured Candidatus Saccharibacteria bacterium
ACCCGAACCTGAGCAATGCTCTCAATAAACCGGCCATTGGCTTTGTCGAGGTCGGCGTTGATACCCTCTTGCGTCTTCTGCCACGACTTGCTCGAGAGGTGGGTAATCCAGATATAAGTTGGGAATATCACCACCAGCATCAGCGCCACCGGCCAAGAATATAGCGATATCACCACCAATGTCACAATGGTGGTCAGGAAAAACTGCACAAAATTATTGCCTAGCGTTTGCATTAGAGTGCTGATGGTAGATATCGAGCGTTCTAGGCGGGCGGTGATTTTGCCAGTTAGCTCGTTGTCATAATATCCCACTGGTAGGCTCATGAGGTGCTCAAAGTAACGGCTCGATAGCAGGCTATTGAGCTTGACGGACATATTGTCGCCAATAAAACCATTAATATTAGATAGTAGCGTAATGGCCACATTAGCCAAGAACATCAGCCCCAAGAGCATCAAAAAGTAGCTAAAATCGACACTGCCGCCAGCGTATTTAGTGGTCAGGCCATCTATCAAACCTTTGGTCAAAAACGGCGTGGCCAAATTCAGTACCGCCAAAACAACCACAAAAAAAGCAATTGCCAGATAATAGGGCCAGAGTTTTAGTGAATATCTAACGATTCTTAATATTTCGTGCATATTAACCATTGTACCAGCCGAGGTTGCTCTCGGCAAAGCCAATAAAGACCAAATAAATAATAGCCCTTCGAATTTCGAAGGGCTATGTACGTATTAAATATGGCCGAATTTAGCCAGTATGATATTTGGTTTTTAAGATAGCTGTTGATTGGTTTATTTGTTAAAAGTCGACATTCTTAAATGTCGTCGGTATTATCTTCGTCGTCCCACGGTATCAGCCTGCACAGCAGTACAAAGGCAATCGACACCAAAACAACTATGGCCAGGTACTTCCAATCTCCACTTTGTAAAAATGCTATTTGCAACTTGACTCCCCTACAACTCGGCGGATTGGTGATAGTGATTATTCCACACCAAAATCGATATTGCAATATCTACCAAAAAGTACTCGACATCAGATAACTTTTATGCTATAGTTATAAAAATATTAGGTAGCCCTTGTGTCGGGGCTTTTATTTTTCACTAGATATTTTTCACTACACATTTATTATAGATAAATTACAGGACAACACCCCAATATTATGACTAACCCAAAAAACATCCGAAATATCGCAATCATTGCCCATGTCGATCATGGCAAAACCACTCTGGT
>CAYORQ010000052.1:1327-3433 GCA_964406425.1 uncultured Candidatus Saccharibacteria bacterium
ATTAAAGATGTCGAGGACGAAGTAAGTAACCTCTTTTTGGACCTCGCAACGACCGACGACCAGCTCGATTTTCCGTTTTATTACGCCATCGGCCGAGACGGCGTAGCCTGGAGTGAAATACCAGAAGATATGACAATTACAGCTGATTTGACACCAATCTTTGAGGCTATCTTGAACCACATCCCTGCCCCTCAGGCCGATATCGATGCTGCCTTCCAGATGCTCGTTACGGCGTTAGATTGGGATAGCTACCAAGGTAAATATTGCATCGGACGAGTACGCCGCGGTGTTGTTAAGCCCGGCCAGGCGGTTGTGGTAATTAACGCCGATGGCAAGCCGGTAGCTGCCAAGGTCGACAAGGTTTTTGTCAATGACGGCCTCAACAGAGTTGAGGTAGCCCAAGCCAACGCTGGCGATATCATCTCGCTAACAGGTATTGATATTGCCTCAATCGGTACCACATTGGCAGACCCAACCAACCCTGAGGCTTTGCCGATGATGCAAATTGCCCCACCTACACTGCAAATTGGTATTGGCCCCAATACTTCGCCTTTTGCTGGCAAAGAAGGCTCGCTGACCACCTCGCGCCAGATCGCCGCTCGTCTGCACAAAGAGCTCGAAACCAATGTTGGTTTGCTCGTCGATGAGCGCGACACGCAGTTTTTGGTATCTGGAAGAGGCGAATTGCACCTGTCAGTACTTATCGAGACGATGCGCCGCGAAGGCTTTGAGCTGGAAGTTGGTCGCCCCCAAGTTATTACCAAACAAGAAGATGGCAAAACCCTCGAGCCTATCGAGGAGCTAACCGTAGAAGTGCCAGACGAATACGCCGGTGTCATACAAAGCGAGCTGGGCCAGCGCCGAGCTATTATTAAAGATCAACGCCCAACCACCAAGAACACCACGGAGCTAATTTATGAGCTACCAACCCGCACTCTACTGGGACTGCGCAATGTACTGCTAACTGCCACCAAAGGTACCGTTATTATGAACAGCTTATCGACAGGCTATGCACCAATTACTCCGGCCCTCCAGCAACTCCGCAAAGGGGCTCTAATTGCAGCCGAAATGGGTACCGCCACTCCATACAGCCTTCAGACCGTAGAGGCTCGTGGAACAGCTTATATCGCCCCAGGAACGAAGGTTTATGCCGGTATGGTAATAGGCCTCAATACCAGAACTGAAGATATGGAAATCAACGTCGCCAAGGAGAAAAAACTAACCAATGTTCGGGCTTCGGGCTCTGACGACGCAATTAAGCTGGCTCCTTATACCAATCTCAGCCTCGAACAAGCTATCGACTTTATCGAAAGCGACGAACTGCTCGAGGTTACACCTGAAAGCATTAGAATCCGCAAAAAATACCTCAGCTCGCACGAACGCAAAAAAGCCCAAAATAAGCGCTAAATACTGAATTTTTGCTTCTGACCCCAAATGATCCTGGAAGGCCAATATCCAGCATTTGGGGCTTTTTTTAACCCAATTCTAAAGCTGTCAAGCATAAGTATAAAACACTCCCACATCTGTAAAATAAGCACCTAGCACCCAAATACCCTTGACAAATATGCTTATGCTTGTTATAATATGCCCGTTCAATTAAGAGACCTATAAAATGGTCTCTTTTAAATTGAGCGCCAAACATCAGAACATTAAACAGGAGCTACTTTTTTTAGGCGATTTCCGGTTTCGGAATAGCCTTTTACAAACTATGCGTAACATATATATCGCTGCTTTTGCCACCTTGGTGGTATTGCAACAGGCAATCAACCCCATACAAGTACCTATTGCCGAATCAGCCTTGGCTGCCAGCCAATCTGAAAATGGGACAAAACAAAACTACAATCTGAACCTTAATACCAGTACCTTCGCCTTGGAGCTCAAAGACCAACGTGCCTCTTTTGATGAGGCCGTCGTTAAGCCCCTTCGCGTTGCTCAAGAAGCAAAGGCCCAAGCCGACGCTGCCGCTAAGGCCGCTCGAGCTGTTGCATCTGCCCCTAGAGCCAAATTGGTAATAGGTGGTGAAGATGTTTGGGCTCAGTTGCGTTTCTGTGAAGCTGGTGGTAACTACAACACCAACACTGGTAACGGTTACTTTGGTGCCTACCA
>CAYORQ010000053.1:0-3421 GCA_964406425.1 uncultured Candidatus Saccharibacteria bacterium
GCTTAACGCCGTCGTCGGCGGCTACTACAATAATTGCGATATCGGCTATTTTGGCACCGTGTTCGCGCAGGGCCGAAAAAGCTTCGTGGCCTGGCGTATCTAAAAATGTAATCACACGGTCGTTTTTGGTAACTTGGTAAGCACCAATGTGCTGAGTAATGCCGCCGGCTTCGCCAGCTGCTACTTCGGCACTACGAATGGCATCGAGCAGGCTGGTTTTACCATGATCAACATGTCCCATTACCGCCACGACTGGTGGCCTTGGCACTTGCTTGGTTTCGTCGATTTCGTTTGGTCTAAGCTCCTTGCCCGCTGGCTTGGGTACAACCTCAAAGCCAAGCTCAGCACCAATAATTTGAGCCGTGTCAAAATCGATCTGTTCGTTGATGGTGGCCATAACGCCGTTTTTCATGAGCTCACCGACCACTGCAGCTGGGCCTTTGCCCAAAAGTTCGGCAAACTCGCCAACGCTAATGACTTCTGCTACCTCCACTTTAATTGTGTCCTCACTCATGAGCGTCTCCTGTTAATTATTTGGGGTAAATGGCCTTTGATACTATTATAGCAACTCTCCGAGCAAACATAGACCCCGCGGCTCGAGATATTCTGTTTTTCATCGTATATCGGCTGACCGTCTTGTAAGACCCAGCGCTGAAGCTGGCCCTTAGCCTGCTTTGTGCGACAACCCTTGCAGCTGCGAATCGGAGTATGTGATTGCGCAGCTACCATTGGGGTTTATTCTTTCTCGGTCTTTTTATCGGCTTTAGCTTTTTTTGGCTCTGCCTTGGCTGTTGGTTTGGCGGCTGGCTTGGCTGTTGGCTCTTTACCAGTCTTAAGACTCAACGATAGTTTGTGCTGGTCAGTATCGATGGCAATTACCCGAAACTTTTTAGTTTCACCAACTTTTACTAGGGCGTTGGGGTCTGTAATATGGTCGTCCGATAGCTCTGAGATATGCACCAGAGCCTCGATAACTGGAGTAATTTCTACAAATGCACCAAAAGGTGTAATGCGAGTTACTTTGCCGTCGATATAGTCGCCTAGCTTGTAGGTAGATATTTCTTTTTGCCAAGGGTCCTCGGTGAGTTGTTTCATCGAGAGCGAAAGTTTGTCTTGGTCGATTGCAATAATAATTGCCTTAACTTCTTGCCCGACTTTAACATATTTAGAAGGGTTATCGACTCGATCCCAAGCAATCTCAGAAATATGCACCAATCCTTCGATGCCGTCGATATTTACAAAAACTCCAAAATCAACCACGCCAGTCACGACACCCTTGATGGTATCACCGACCTTAAAGGCGGCAATCTTGCCTTCGGTAAATTCGCGTTGGGCTTCTTTTTCGGAAACAATCAGCTTGCTCTCTTTGCGATCCAAATCTAAGATTCGAATCATTAGAGTTCGGCCTACTAGAGTATTAAGGCGCTGCAAAATCTCGTCTTTATCGGCGCCGGTAACGCGGGGGTAATTCTCAGCCGAAAGTTGGCTAACTGGCAAGAAGCCTCTGACTCCGTCGATTTCAATTAGCATTCCGCCCTTGTTGGCATCGAATGGTATGATACCGAATACTTCTTTATTTTTGAAGCGAGTTTCGAGCTCGTCCCAGCCCTTTTCTTTGGCAACTCGTTTTAGGCTCAACTGAACATAGCCCGAGTCGTCTTCGGGGTCGATAACAGAGGCTGATATAACATCGCCTATTTGTAGGTCTTTGGCCGAGTGTTCGACATCGCGACCACTTACGACACCTGTTCCGTGGGGGCCCAAATCGAGCCACAGCTCGCGGCGGTCCTTAGCAATAATAGTACCCTCAACAACATCCTCGACATTAATAGCAGCAATAACCTGGTCGCCCAATAGATCGTCCATTGAAATAGTGGATTTTGACATATTAAATTGTTCTCCTTAAAGTTTGTAGCGTTATAACGAAAAGATAGTGAGGCAATGCCTCGCTACTCGTTTAGATAAACTATATCTTATTTGAGCCTCAATGTAAAGCTATTTATTGGCTTTTGGCTCGGCGGACGCTAACCAAATACAAGCCGGTTAAAAGTCCTAGCACAATTACTGGCAGCAAACTGTCTTGCGGGCCGGTGCGCGGAGTCGTGCTAGCTGTTTGGCCAGGTGCCTTGACAATAACCACGGCAGGAGATGCCCCGCCACTAGGTGTGGCGACTGCAGGGGCTGGCTGGGTATCAGCTGGCTTGGCTTGAGGGCTGCTGTCTTGGACGCTCGGTAAGGAGCTTTTGGTGCTGTCTTTTGGGTTGGCCGATTGGGAGGCCTTTTGCCTTTGAGAATTGCCATAGCTGGTTGTGGCCACGACAATCACGACTACTAGCAAGCCGGCAATGATGAGCTTAATAAAGTTTGGTTTGTTCATGATGTTCCCCCTGTTGTTTAGTTTGTGTGCAGTTTTATTTATTTTTCGCTTGGTTTTAGGCTATTTTACACCCCAAAATGCTTACAATGCAAATACTTGTTTACACCATCACCGATAGTAGCGTAAAGTAGGTAATAACGAAGGGGAGGGTGAATGGAAATTATCGCTGCATATCCAGAGCAACGGTTCTTGCCAGCAGGCTATTTTGCCTACGACGCAAGCGAAGATATCGTGAATTACGATCCAGGTTTGCTACGGCGAAACTCTGGTAAATTGGCGCTACTTCATGAAATAAGCCATGCCCTTTTGGGGCACTTTCACTACCGCTTCGACTTTGAGCTGTTTGCTATGGAAATGGATGCCTGGAACATGACTCGCACGCTGGCAATTAAGCACGCCGTGGGAGTTCAGGAGAGCTATATCAATGAATGTATGGATAGCTACGACATCTGGCTAACCAAGCGCGGCACCTGCCCGCGTTGCAATCAGTTTAATTTGCAATCCAAACCCAACGAGTTTAGGTGCTACCGCTGCCTGACTCGCTGGAAGGTCAGCCAAGACATCCAGAGCTCGATACGCCGGGTTGTTATTAAATAGCTCTGATCGCAACGGCAACCTAATGAAATTATTGGGCAAATTATCGTACAAAATAAAAAAGCCCCGATTGCTCGGGGACTTTTTTATATCTTTTAAATAAGTAGCTAGTACTTACTTGGCAGATTTGCCACGACGGCTTGCGCGACCACCCTTGGCACCAGCAAGTCTTGCTAGCTCTGGGTTGGCGGCGAATCCACCACCACGACTTTTTTTACCACCGACGGCGCCGATACGAGTGTAAAACTCTTTACCGTAACGCTTCTTGTTGGTTGATGCGGCTTTGATTCCGCCTTCTCTTGTTCCTGGCATATGAAAAAACTCCTTTTTTCAAGGAGTTCAACAAGCTCTATCGACTGATCCACCCTCCAAGTAGCTGTTAAACTCTTGGGTTAATTATTAATGTAGTTATGATTATACTGGCTTATGTTTATTTTGTCAATAGTTATA
>CAYORQ010000054.1:0-3272 GCA_964406425.1 uncultured Candidatus Saccharibacteria bacterium
GAAACGGCGAAGCGTTGGCCCATGGGTAGCCACCAGTACCACCGTACTGTACGTTGGTCGAGAAGGAGCTAATAATGGCGGCTTGTTGGGCCCTTAGGCTGGCAATCTTGCCTTCGTCCTCTTTGATGACGCTACGGTAGTTTGATTCTTCACCTTGAGTTCTGGCCAAGATACTAGCCTGTTCGGCTCGTTTAGAGGCGATTTGGGTTACAACTGATTGCTGTTGAACGGACTGCGCGGCGAGCTGACCTTTTTTGACATCGAGCTCTTTTTTGAGGGCATCTATTTTATTAACGTTGTCATCAACTTTTCGCTTAATTGCACCTAGGTATTGTTGTTGCGAAACAAAGTCGCTGAGATTTTTGCTAGAAGCCAAGACCTCGAGGGGGCTGATATTGCCAGACCGATAAATCAGCCTCAAGTTGTCGCGCAAGATTTGTTTTTGTTTTTCCATATCACGGTTGGCCTGATCAATAATAGCCTCGGTGCGGCGCATCTCTAGGGCGGTTAGGTCGAGTTGTTGCTGGGCGGCTGATATTTCGGCGTCGATGCTGGCAATTTTACCCTTCAGGGTATCGACTTCGGATTTTTTACTATTGGCGACCTCGGTGGCCTGCTTGACCTTAGCCTTAAGGGCTGCAATCTGAACATCGTACTGGTCGGCCTTAGCTTGGTGCGGAACAATAGTAGCTACAAAACCAAAAGCAATAACAATAATCCCTAGTATTGCGATAGCTTTTATTTTTGATTCTCGATTCGATATTCGATTTATTTTTCTAAAAATTGATCACCCTCCTAATTAGCGGTAAAGCTAGCTGTAAAACCATAACTATTATAACACATCAGCCATAAAATTACGATAGTTTGCTAGACCTTTTGTACCATTTTAGAGCTTTAGATGCCGCGAAATAGCCAACCAGCTCGAAACAGCTCCGATAAATACCCCAATAGCATAAATTGCCAGCAATATTAGCAAAATATTTGCGCCAAAATAATTAACAGTCGCCCCGGCATTGAGCTTATCGACCAAGAATGGTCCAACCACTCGACTGATCGGCACTAGTGCGATAAGAGCGATGGTGGCACCAAAGACCCCATACATTGAGCCCTCGATAATAAATGGCCCTCTCACAAACCACTTGGTGGCCCCCACTAACTTCATGATTTCAATTTCTTCGCGGCGGGTAAATATTGCCATCCGAACGGTATTGAATATGATCAGTAGGGCAATAATCAAAAAGACTGCGCTCAACACTCCGCCAACACGAGTTACGGCGTTGCTGATACGGATAATGTTCTCGATAACTCCCTTGCGATTGTCGTCTCGGCTGTCGTAGCTAGTTTCGGTGATGATGGTACCTTCTGGATAGCCCCGAATAGTCTTATTGATAGCACCAATATCATCAATCTTGGCAAGCTTTACCTCCAGTGAAGCTGGCAGAGGGTTGCCTATTTCGGTGGCCGATTTGGCAAGCTTCTTGCCCTCTTCGCTGCTGTTTTCGAGTCGTTTGAGGGCATCGGCCTTAGATACGAATTGAACCGTAGTTACCCCAGCCGACTGCAATACCTTGGCCTGCAGGGCTTTAATTTGTTCGTCTTTGGCGTCGTCACTAATAAACAAGGTTAGGTCGATCTTTTGCTGGACATCCTTAAGTTGAGTCTGGACAAAATAAATCGAAAAGGCAAAAAAGGTCAGAATTAGCAGCGTCACGACCATAATTGCCGTAGCCGCCGTACTTAGCCAGGCGTGCCTAAAAGTATTACGAAACCCACTCTTAAAAACTCTCCAAAAAGTAATCATAGGGTGTATTTCCCGACCTTTTCGTCTTTCACTACTCGTCCGCGACTAATCGTGATGACGCGCTTTTTTAAAGCATCGACGATGTCTTTATTGTGGGTGGTCAGGACCACGGTGGTGCCAAAACGATTGATCTTGAGCAGTAGCTCGATGATATCCCAGGAGTTTTTGGGGTCGAGGTTGCCGGTGGGTTCGTCGGCGATGAGAATTTTGGGGTTACGCACTAGCGCTCGGGCAATTGCGGTGCGTTGTTTTTCGCCACCCGATATTTCGTTCGGATAGTGACGAGCTTTTTCGCTCAAGCCAACTAATTGCAGTATTTTTGGTACGGCTCGTTTGATTTCTTTGGTTTTGACACCAGAAACTTCCAGTGCGAAGGCCACGTTTTCATATACCGTAAGGTTCGGCAGGAGCTTGAAATCCTGAAAGACAACTCCGATTTTGCGGCGCAAATGAGGGATGTTAGATTTGTCGATAGTATCGTAATCGATACTGCCGACAATAATCTTGCCCGAAGTAGGCTCTTCTTCTTTAATGAGCAGTCGAATCAGCGTACTCTTGCCGGCACCAGATGCACCGACGATGGTTACAAATTCCTTGGGCTGAATATGCAGTGAGGCGCCTGAAAGAGCCACTGTCTTATTGGGGTATATAACAGTAACGCGGTCTAATAAAATCATATGCTACTAGCTTACCAAAAATAACCAGAATAATAAAGCTAATCCTTACCGACTTGGCTAGATAAGTAAGCTTCAATCAGGGGCTCCAGCTCGCCATCTAAAACTCCCTGGGTATCACTGGTTTCGTAGCCGCTACGGTTGTCTTTGATCTTTTGATAGGGATGCAAGACATACGATCTGATTTGGCTTCCCCAGTCGGCCGATTTGGACGATACTTTGAGCTCGTTAATGCTCTCTAGGTGCTGCTCGCGGGCCAGTTCGGCTAGGCGACTGGCCAAAATACTCAGAGCGCGCTGCTTGTTTTTGAGCTGGCTGCGTTCGTTTTGGATAGCCACAACCAGTCCGGTCGGCAAATGTGTAATACGGACCGCGCTATCGGTAGTATTAACACTCTGACCGCCGTTGCCACTACTGCGATAAGTGTCAATTTTAAGATCTTTCTCGTCAATTAAGGCTTCTGTTTGGGATATTTCTGGTATTACATCGACAAGTGCAAAGGATGTCTGCCTGAGGCTGGCAGAGTTAAATGGGCTCAAGCGTACCAGGCGATGCACGCCTTTTTCGGATTGCAATTTGCCATAGGCAAAAGGGCCACTAAAGCGAATAGTGGCACTTTTTAGGCCGGCTTCTTCGGCAGGGCTTTCATCTAATATTTCAGCCTGCAGGCCGCTGGCCTCGGCGTATCGCAAGTACATTCGCTCTAGCATTGCCGTCCAGTCGGCGGCATCAGTACCACCAACTCCAGCCGAGAGTTGCATAATAGCCGGCGATTTGTCATGAGGGCCGTTGAGCTT
>CAYORQ010000055.1:0-3146 GCA_964406425.1 uncultured Candidatus Saccharibacteria bacterium
GCATTAACTAGCGGGGCAATTAAAATTGTGTCAAATATGGCGCCTATTTGTTGCATTATTGTCTCTCCTCTTCTATAAACCTAAAATCCATTTTAGGCTTGGCTAATGGGTTACATTGTACTATACGAAAGATACTTATACCAACACCTTTAATAGCGCCGTGCTTAATGATGGCGAGTTTTGAATACTGACTACAGGTCGGGTAGTGCCGGCAGTAGCCATAAGGATACTTGGCTTTGCGGGGGCCGTGGTCGGGCGATAGAGTCCGCTGATAAAGCTCGATGGTTTTAATAAGCAACTGCTTCATGACAGCTGCCGTGCCATCAGTGTGTTGATTTCTTTTTGGAGCTCAGCTGGGCTGAGATCCGAGAAGTCGCGTCGAATCAATACGATCAGTCTGGTTGGGGCTTTTATTTTGGGGTACATGACCTCAACGATTGCACTGGTGCGGCGGCGCAAGCTATTGCGCACCACGGCGCTCTTTGAGACTTTTTTGGATACCACAAAACCCACCTGGGAGTAATCGAAATTAGAAGGCATATAATACAGCGCCAAATTGGGCGTTGCAAACCTTTTACCAGATTTGTAAAGTCTTTGAAAGTCGCTATTTTTGCGGAGTCTATTGGTCCGCTTGAGCACTTTAGGCGGATATCCGAGCGCGGCCCTTGAGCGTGCGCCTTTTTAGGATAGCTCGTCCTGCAGTGGAGGCCATACGCTTCATAAATCCGTGTACACGCTTTCGGTGGCGTTTCTTTGGTTGGTATGTTCGTTTCATAACCGTACTATTGTATAACAAAATCAAAATAATTTCAATTATCCACAGTGCAAGCTAATTTACAGATTATAGCAATAAAGTTGTGGAAAACGCCTAGCAATGTAGTGTATAGTGTTATAAAAGAGGGTGATTAAATGGATATAAAGTTACAAACAGTCTGGGGGTCTGTGCTAGGAGAGCTAGAGATAGTATTATCTCAGGCTAACTTTCAGACCTGGCTCAAAGGTACCGAACTCGCCGAGCTCGAGGGCGACAAGGCTGTTATTTATGTCCCCAATATCTTTACTCGTCAGTGGATCCAAGACAAATACCACTTGCAGATACTAGCTGCCATCCGCAAGGTCGACGCGGGCATCAAGACTGTCGAATACACCACCAAAAAACACTCTGGGCAGGCAACCGTAGAGGCTGGTAATTCCATTAACCCTGCCCTAGAGGCGGCGAGTAAAAAGTATTCTAGCCCGGCTCAATCTAGTATTGAGTCATATGGCGACTTTAAACCAAACGAAAAATATAAGTTTGATAACTTCATAATCGGCTCTGGCAATAAGCTGGCGTTTTCGGCTGCCCAGCTGGTAAGCGAAAAGCCAGGCGAAAATTATAATCCGCTGTTCTTGTACGGTCCACCGGGAGTTGGCAAAACTCATTTGTTGTGGGCCATTAGCAACGAAATCCACTCCCTACAGCCGAATTGCAAAATACTCTACTCGACCAGTGAGGAGTTTATTAATACCTTCCTGACGGCAATACGAAAGGGCGAAAAATTTACCGACAAGTACCGCAAGGTCGATGTTTTGCTAATCGATGATATGCAATTTATTGCCGGAAAAATAAAAACCCAAGAAGAGTTTTTTCATACCTTCAACACCTTACACCAGCACAATAAGCAGATTGTGCTTTGTAGCGACCGGCCACCAAAAGACATTCCGACGCTCGAAGATCGCCTCAGGAGTCGGTTTGAGTGGGGAATGGTGGCCGATATTCAGCCTCCAGATTTTGAAACAAGGGTGGCAATCCTGATGAATAAAGCCAATGGACACTCGCTAGAGCTCGATATCGATGTGGCCGAGTTTGTTGCTACCCATATCGATAACAACATCCGTGAGCTAGAGGGTGCCCTAACCAAGATTATTGCTCACTCGCGGCTACATGGCCAGCCGGTCGATCTGCCGCTCGCGCAAGAGGTGCTGGGGATGTACATATCGCAAACTCAGGTCAAGGTTAACCCCAAAATAGTACTCGAAAAAACTGCCGACTACTTCGAGATAAGCTACAACGACATTGTTGGTACCAATCGTTCGCGCGAAATTGTGGTGCCAAGGCAGATTGCGATGTTTATTATGCGCGAGGAGCTGAGTTTGAGCTTTCCTCGTATCGCCAAGAGTCTTGGTGGGAAGGACCACACCACGATAATGCATGGGGTCAATAAAATCCGCACCCAATCGGCGCGAGATAGTGTTATGAGCCAAGATATACTGTCGATTAAAAAGATATTGGTGGGTCAGTAGTATGTGTATAAGTGTGTGTAAAACCAGTGGGTATCTTGTGAAAAACCAATTATTTATTCACAATCAATTCACCATTGACGAATCGCAAAACTTAAATATTGTTGATAATAGGGTGTTTATACAGACTTTATCAAAACTTTTTCATGATTTTATCCACGATACTTTATGGCTTCAAAAAAGCATAATAAGTCGTTTTGCACACTATCCACAACAACTATTACTATTACTACTATCTATTAAATTAAATATAATAAATAAGACAAATCTAAATTGGAGTTAAAAAATTATGAAAGTTGCCGTAAAAGTAAAATATCTTCTAAAAGCTGTAAACATCTGCTCGAGACTAGTTAGTAACCGCTCTTCTCTTGAAGTGCTAGGCAATATCCTAATCGAAACCGACAAAAATATCCTTAAACTAAGCTCAACCAATCTAGATCTCGCAATCACCACCAAGCTCGGTGCTAAGGTCGAAAAAGAAGGCAAAATAGCCATCCCAGCCCGCCTGCTCGGAGAGTTGGTCAATTCGATCTCTGAGGATACTCTCCAACTGATCGCCGACGATACCAACCTAACCATCAAAGGCAGCGGTATTGTTAGCCGCCTGAATGGCGTAGCAGCTAGTGAGTTCCCTACTTTGCCGAAGCTCGCCAACACCAAATCGATCAAGTTCGATTCGGCTAGTCTCAAGAACAACCTGGAAAAAGTCTTGGCTAGTGTTAGTATCGACGAATCTCGGCCAGTCTTGGCTGGGATTTATTTTAGTTTTAGCGACAATCAACTAATTTTGGCTGGCACCGACAGCTACCGACTATCGGAAGTCAAAAGCGCCTACCAATCTAGTGAATCTATCAATTGTATTATAC
>CAYORQ010000056.1:0-3027 GCA_964406425.1 uncultured Candidatus Saccharibacteria bacterium
ACACCACTTTCGAGCTTGGCTACTCTCTCCTGAAGCTTCTCGAGCTCGTACTCGGAGCTGCTTTCCTTGATTTGGTTACGAATTAGCTTGACCCGCTCCTTAAGAGCCGCCGGGCTTCCCTTGCCTTCAACAATCGTGGTGTTGTCTTTATCGGCAATTACCTTGCGCGCTTCGCCGAGCATCTCAACAGATGCATCTTCGAGCTTTAGCCCGATTTCTTCGGTAATCACCTGCCCGCCTGTTAGCACAGCGATATCCTGAAGCATCTCTTTGCGGCGATCCCCGAATGCCGGAGCCTTGATAGCTAAGGTGTTGAAAGTTCCGCGCAGCTTATTGAGCACCAGAGTCGTGAGAGCCTCGCCTTCGACTTCTTCAGCAATAATGACTAAGTCTTTTTTGCCTTCTGCGGCTAGTTTTTCGAGAAGCGGCAGTAGCTCACCTACGGCGCTGATTTTTTTGTCGGTAATCAAGATAGGGGCGTTTTCCATGACAGCTTCCATACGGGTAGCGTCGGTAATCATATAGGGGCTAACATAGCCCTTATCGAACTGCATTCCCTCGACAATTTCTTTATCTAGACCGAGAGTCTGGCCTTCTTCGACGGTTACAATACCGTCTTCGCCGATTACTTCCATAACTTCAGCAATAAGCTTGCCAACCTCTGGATCGTCAGCCGAAATACTAGCCACATTGGCTATTTCGGTGCTGGCCTTGACTGGTTTGGCAATTTTATCGAGCTCGGCAGATACAGCCGCGGAGGCTTTTTCGATACCACGCTTGATTGCCATCGGATTAGCTCCGGCTGCGACATTTTTGACGCCCTCTTCGACAATTGCCTGAGTGAGTACGGTGGCAGTAGTGGTGCCGTCGCCTGCTAGCTCGTTAGTTTTGCTGGCAACTTCTTTGACTATCTGGGCGCCCATATTCTCGTACGGGTCCTCGAGCTCGATCTCCTTGGCGATGGTTACGCCATCATTTGTGATATTGGGGCTACCGTACTTTTTTTCGAGTACTACATTGCGCCCTTTTGGCCCCAGCGTTACCTTGACTGTATCGGCTAGTTTATCGACTCCGGCCTTGAGTCTTTTACGCGCTTCTTCGCTTGAAATTATATCTTTTGCCATTATTACTCCTTATTTGACCACCGCGAGGATGTCTTCCTCTTTGGCGATCATGTATTCTTTATTATCAACTTTGACATCGTCCGGCCCGTAGCTCTTATACAAAACCACATCGCCTTCCTTAACTTCCTTAACCGCCTTACCAACGGCCAAGACTTTGGCCATTTTGGGCTTTTCCTGAGCGCTGTCGGGCAAAATTATGCCACTCTTGGTGCGCTCTTCTTGCTCTAGTTGCTCTAGTACTACCCTGTCGTCTAACGGCTGAATCTTCACTTGTTTCCTCCTTGTTAATAATTTAAGTTGGTGTCGCACGTAAGCATTAGCACTCTAGTGTGTGGAGTGCTAATTACTATCTAATATACATCTGTTGGAAGGATGGTGTCAAGCACTCTTTGGTAGTGAGTGCTAATAATTTGAGCGAATACTCAGCCACTTTTCAGCTATGTGCTGCGTAGCATCCTTGTGGTGAAGATTGATAATATCTGGCCGGACCCTAATGAAGGCATCCGGGTGGTGAGTTTTGGGCTGGCTGGCGGTATGGCTCAGGTGGCGTCGGTAGCCAATGTCGTCGAGCTTATCTAAGAGCTTAATGCCCGAGCCATGAATTCGGATTGAAGTCTTGGGCCAGATGTAGTTAGGCAAATGGGCCTGCAGGTAGGGGTCATTTTTTAAAATACCGTACCAAATGTCAGCTCCATAGACAGGAATACCGGTAATCATTTGTGGTGCCAAAGCGGGATTATTGACCTTCATCATATCTTTTTCGAGTTTTACGCCCTTGGTTGTCACAAACATCCCAAGGCTAAAGCGGCCGGCCGATACCTGTTGGTCCTCGAGTTGCTTGATAAGTTTCAAAAAATACATCAAAAAGCCTTTGGTCAAAAAAATTCGATTCGGCGTTGTAACTATAAAAAGGTCAATATCGCTACCACTATGAACATTGCCATAAGCCACACTATTGATAACAACAATCGACTTGACGGCAGGTACCAGGCTTATCAGCCGACCCCAGCGACGAGCTTTTTTGAGCAAAATAGCTCGATGGGCTCGAGGTGTTTTTTGGCTGGTATATTTATGGCCCTTAAGGCCAAACAGATTATCAATACACTGCACCTTGCCTTGGCGAATTAAGCTACGCAACTGTTTTTTTACCACCAAATGCCCGGTTCTGATTGGAAGATAAGAATAGAGCGTATCGAAATCTAGTCGGATACTCATCACGGCAAAATACGCCAGCAGATCTAGTATAGAACTACTAACCTCTTTTTCTTTGAGTTGGGCTCGAGCAAGACTCATATCATAAGATTATATATCAAAAAATTAGGGACCTTCATAGAATACATTAAAGTATTCTTCTGAAAGTCCCTTTAGGTGCAATGGGATGGCGTGCCGGGCCCGCCTTGGTTAATTGCATCTCGATAGGTGCCTATCGGTCGCACTGCCTCCTGACGGAGAAGGACGCCCAAGAGGGAGCCCGGCACTAATTCGGAAAGCGTATGGTACGCCGTTGGACCATAGCTCCCGATAAAAATGACGTCCAGCAATTTTTTTTTGATTTCAGCAACTAGCTGCATATGTTACTAGCAAATAGTCGGATTTCAACTGCTGGCCGTCAAGCCTCGTACCATCTGTAAGATGGGCTAAAATTGTTACTTTTGAAGCCAGAAAAAGCTTCAAACCGTACCTAATATTATTACCAGCTCCATTAAGAGTCAATAGATTTTTGGATAATTTTTGAAATACCTTCAAGATTATGCTTTAAAACCTCTGGATTTTCGGCTTCAATATTGAGTCGCAGCAACGGCTCGGTGTTGCTGGGACGGAGGTTAAACCACCAGTCTGGGTAGCTAATAGTGGTGCCGTCTAGGCTATCGCTCTGGCCATCGCTGTAGTTTGCGCTCACCAA
>CAYORQ010000057.1:0-2599 GCA_964406425.1 uncultured Candidatus Saccharibacteria bacterium
ATGCTGCCCAGCTTCTTACCACCCAAGATCTGATCGAGCTAGGCATGATTTTATAATTTTCTAGTGGCTGTTTTTAAAATACTAGCTACTAGTCTATGGCCATGTTTATTTTTTAGGACCTCGATTTTTTAACAATCCACTTATGTAGCTCAACCACAAATATCACCCCAAACACAATCAAGCCAGATGTTTGGACAATCACAATAGTAGGCACATCAACTATTTGGAAGGCTGGGCCAAGAGGGCCAAACATGACCAAGGCTTGAGACGCCACAGCCACGACAAAGCCCACTAGCAGCGCCCAGTTCGGCTTTTTGAGTCTAGAAAACGACGAATCCATCTCGCTTCTAGCGTTAAAAGCATTTGCCCACTGCGCCGTAATTAGCATCATAAATGCTACTGTTTGGATATACTCTTTGCTCTGGCCGCCTACGCTTAGTAAATAAACTACAGTCAAGACCATCACGGCCATGGTGAGTGCAACAATTACCATTCTTACGAGCAAGACATTGTCCAGTAGCGGGTCATTTGGTCGCCTCGGCGGACGCTTCATAAGACCTTTTTCGGCTGGCTCTAATCCGAGTGGCAGAACCATGGCTGTATCTGTCACTAAGTTGATCCAGAGTATTTGAATTGAGGTTACAGGCAGAGGCAAGCCAAGCAGTAGCGCACCAAGTACTGTTAAGGCCTCGCCAATAGTAGTAGCTAGCAGATAAAACAGCATTCGGCGGATGTTGTCAAAAATCTTTCGGCCCTCGGCTATAGCCCCTACTATTGTCGAGAAATTATCGTCTATTAGCACTATGCCGGCGGCGTCTTTTGATATATCACTGCCTGAACCCATTGCGATACCTACATGAGCGTTACTAAGAGCGGGTACATCATTGACGCCATCACCCGTCATGGCTGTTATTTCGGTGCGCTTTAGTGCCTTTAAGATTCTAAACTTATCCACAGGCAATATTCTGGCAAAGATGGTTTTTTTGGCAATCTCATTATACAAAGTAGTTTCGTTTTCTGGCAGGTCTATACCCTGTATCACTTCTCTTGGGTGTGAAGCAAGCCCTAGTTGCTTGCCAATATTAAAAGCTGTCTCGTAGTGATCTCCGGTAATGAGCCGCACACTTATACCGGCGTTCTTGGCAGCAGCTATAGCCCCCTTCGCCTCATCTCTTAGCTCGTCTGCAAAGGCTATATAGCCAACCAGCTCAAGATTATTTTTGCCAATATTGGCTAGGTTGCTAGGTGGCTTACCAGCAACCCGATACTTTGCCAGGGCAATTACGCGGTAGCCCTTAGAAGCTAGCTCGCCAATCTTTGACTCTGCCAAATGGAGCTTGGCCTTATCAAGCTTGCTCAATGCCAACATATGTTCGGGCGAGCCCTTTATATATATAGCTTTTTTGTCGCGCAAATAAGCGCCGCTCATTCTTAGGGATATATCAAATGGGTAGTACTTCGCACCACTGGCAGCCTTGTGCTGGTGGCTTCGTTGCTCAATAGCTTTGTCTAGTGGATCTGCAGAAGAACCACTACTATCTATTGTCATGGCCGCAAACTCATAAAGGTCTTCGTGGCCTACAGCCCACTTATCTACGATACTGAGTTCATTTTTTGTCAATGTACCAGTTTTATCTGTCGCAATGGTCGTAATTTGGCCAATATCTTCAATAGACCTAAAAGTTCTTACTAGGGCTTTTTGTTTTGCCATGCGTCTCATGCCCAAGACTATAATCACTGTTAGTGCTACAGGCAGGCCCTCTGGCACAATAGATACCGTAACAGAAAGCACAAAACGAAGTGCTTCATTAAATGCCAGCCCCCTAAACAAGGCTAGTGCAAAAACCAACACAGCCAAGCCTGTAGCAAACTTCACAATCAATTTAACAAGGTTATCTATCTTGATCTGCACAGGGCTTTTTGATTTGTCTTTTTTTGATATTTGGGCAATCTTACCAAATTCAGTCTTATCGCCGGTCTCAACCACAATTGCTTTTGCGGCACCAGAAACAATATAGGTGCCCTGAAAAACCATATTATCTTGTTCATAAATTTGCTTACTAGACTCAAGCGTCGAGGCGTGCTTATTGACTGGGATCGATTCGCCGGTCAGCGAGCCTTCATTTACTTGCAAGTTATCGGAATGTATTACTCGAGCATCAGCGGCCACTCGTTCGCCCTCAGAGAGTATAATTATATCCCCCGATACGAGGAAAATTGAAGATATCAAAAGCTCTTCGCCGCCTCTTACCACCTTCACCTGCTGCACACTATGTTTTTTTAGACTTCTTAGTACTCTATTGGTAGCATACTGCTGGCTGTAAAAAATAATGGTGTTAGTCAATATAATAATAGAAATTATTATTGCATCGAGAGGCTCTCGGCTAAGTATGCTAGCTACGGCGGCAAATACCAAAACAGCTATAAAAACACTCCTAAATGGCTCAATAATAATAAGCCACAACGAATCTTTCTTTTGTGTCAGCTGATTAAGGCCGTTTTCTTTGAGGCGCGTCTCGGCTGCACTGGCAGTCAGTCCGGATTCAGAAGATTCCAGTTGCTCAAATAGTTTTGCAACATTTTGTCTATACCAAATCAT
>CAYORQ010000058.1:0-1084 GCA_964406425.1 uncultured Candidatus Saccharibacteria bacterium
GTAATTTAAAGCCAGAACCCCAGCAGCCTTCCGCTGGCGGAGGTTCAAAACCAAAGCCATCCGAAAGGCTGGATAGCGATAGCCATGCCCAAGAAAGCCAGCTGGCTTCGGGCGATCAAGGGCAGGGTGGCGGCCCCCAAAAAGCTAGCCGAATAAACGACTCAATAAAAGATAAAGCTGGTTCGGCTAGCGAAACAGCGAAAGATATTAAGTCGGTGGCTGAAGCTGGGGCAAACCCAAAGCCAAACCTCAAAGAAGATAAGGATGATATCAAAAAGGCCTATGACGAAAAGGGGGCTGGCGCAGCAGCAGGTGAAGTTGGCAGAAAGGCAGCTGGTAAGGCCGCCCAGGTTGTCGCTACCAAATACGCTGGCGAGCAAGTTGGCGCTACGGCAGGAAAATTAGTCGAAAAGGGCTTAAAAAAAGAAAATCTCAAAAAAATATTAATCGTCCTAACCGTGACCACGCTGTTGCCGCTCTTGTTTGTTGTGATTATTATAGCTGTTTTAGTTTATGCAGCGTCCAACCCCTTCAAATTTGTGCAACAAGTTGTCTCAGAACCAAAAATCCGCGAGTTTGCCGTCCAGGCGGCCAAGCTAGTTATAAAAACAACTATAGGTAGCGAAGACACCTACAAAAAATACGGCTATGTCGAGATAAAGCCTGGGCAGGCTATTGCTGCTCCGGTCGCTACTGCCTCTCCAAAGCCAGGATCGATAGAAGAAAAAATTCTAAAAATAAATCTCAAGAATGCCCGCTACCAAAGTGCTTTTACGGCTCCAGACTGCCCCTACAGCTACACCACCAAAGACCTAATCGACCCCAAAACAGGGGCCACCACCAGTGTCATTGATGAGGTCAAAAACAAGTCTGGCGAGGTGGTCGATAAAAACGACAACTTTGTGGTGAGCTACTGTATAATCCAATCTATGCCGCTTTATAATATGATGGTCCGTACCGAAAAGACGCGAGAAGTTAATGCATTTAGCAATACCACGCTCAACTATGCCGACAGCAAAAACTCGACCAACATCAAAGGCAAAAGCCCAGCCGAAGTAAGAAAGTATGTATATAACAAAACCTA
>CAYORQ010000058.1:1184-2474 GCA_964406425.1 uncultured Candidatus Saccharibacteria bacterium
GGGTATCATGACTCGCCTCAACTCGGGGCAGAGATCTGGCATCAAATCTAACACGCTTTCCTCGACCCGCGAGCTAGGGCTGCTATCCAACGAAGAGCTATCGCCGACTTTTGGTCAGCTCGACGGCTGGTCGGCCAGCCGGGCTTACTCTCAAAATGTCTATGGTACACAAGGCGGCACTGCCATCGACCCCGAACGGCTCGGCAATACCACCTATGGTGCGAGCTACAGAAGCTCGCTGGCCTTGCTCTATAAAATTTTAGATATATGCAACAAAAAAGGCGATATTAAAGATAATAAGGAAGATACCCGCAAGGTAGTGGTGTTGTACGACACCCTGCGTCAGCTAATCGTCAATCAGTCTAACGGCAAATTTACATCAATCGATGGTTTTGGCCTAGATCAGCTGATGGTCGGGGTAATACGCATGGGCGGAGGCTCGGCGGTATCGGGCCTGGAGGCTGGCACCCAAAACTTCAACAACCAATCCCAAGGCTTCAGGGCCTTATCGAACCAGTACATGATGAGTATCGGAGGGAGGTTCTTAACTAGAGCAGAATCAAGCCAGCTCAATGCCCTTTCCGAAAACACCCGTCAGGAGGTCGAAAGCAAAAACGGCTTGGCGTATCGGCTTTTTGCTGAAGACAACATTCGCTCGCTGGCTAACATCATTCGCTACGAAACACCCCGAACCACTGGCGAACTCGGCCGGAAGACTAAAGACTACATCGCCGGCCTATCTAACCCCATAAAGTTGCTGGCCGATTTGAGCTCGGGCTTTAGCCGGGTGGTCTTAGGTAAAAGTACGGTAGCCTTCGCTGCCGGCAAAACTGGCGATGCCTATATGCGCATCGATACTATTGGCTTGCCGACAAACGAATTCGAAAATACCGACCCCATAGCAAATTCTGATTATATTCAGAATCTAAAAGCAAATGGCACCGAGAAAGAAAAAGCAGTGCTTGGCTACTTTGAAAAGTGCTCGAAGGCCAATATCCCCACCAAAAGTATTTTTACCAGACTCTACAATGTAGAGATAGTAGATGATGAAGTAGAGGTTGATGCAGTGAAGGGGGGGCTGATTAAAACTCCTGATGGCGACATACTGTACCCAGCAGCTATAAATAACGACTTTACGCTACTGGGTTTTGCCAACAGAACAGAGTTCGTGGCCTGCGAAATATATCTGATGCCAGAGAGTGAGCACGAAACAGCCAGAGACTACCCAGCAAGTATACAAACCAAGCCCGAATTATTTGGATTTCAAATCAATGACCTCGCCAAAAAGTA
>CAYORQ010000059.1:0-2470 GCA_964406425.1 uncultured Candidatus Saccharibacteria bacterium
TGAACAACGCCATTCTGTCTGTGGAGCGTGCGTCACAAACCTCGTAATTGCCTTGTACGGTTTTGGTTACTCTATTACCAGTAGACCAATCTGCTTCTATTCTTTCACCACCCAGCTGGCTGCGGATATAAATCGTTGCGTTTTTACCGAAAAATACAGTGGCGCAAAAGTTACCTGTGGGCCCGTAATTATTAGTCTGGTAATTCGGATAGTGGTTCCATGTAGCAGTGGCACTGACGCCTGGGGCATTAGTGATGCTACATGATCGGCCGTAAGGGGCTTGCTTATTTACTATTGTGCCGAGGCTGCAATTGATACCACTATCAACAGTTTTTAGGCCTTGTACGCTAGCCTCACTGAAGCGGACAATCGCATAGCCTGCGACTGCCACAATTGCGACTACTGGCAGTACATACCACCACTTTAGATTTGTTTTGCTAGAGCTTTTTTTTGAAGTTCTCGACTTTATTGCTTTTTTAGCTGCCATATAATTTTCCTTTTTTGTTTATAATATATTATTGGTTAAAAGTATAATAGTGCTTAAGCTCTGTGTCAAGCCATTTGTCAGGCTTTTTTACTACCGGCGGGCAGCATAACAAAAACTATAAATCCCGAGCCCGATGCTACTAGCTAGCAATAGCCATTCGCCCAGAAAATATATAAGCAATGGTCGCGGCGGCGCTTCAAATTTTGTGCTGGTAAGTATTGAGCTGAGAGATAGTATTTAGTGTCAATTTGGGCATACCAATTAGATGCAATTGTTGTGGGGGTTAGCTGCGGTGTTGTCTAAAAGTCAAATGCTTTTGCCCCGGTGGCTGAGTCTAAATAGTTAGCTTTTTTTTCTGAGGTAGGCAAACAGTGCTAACCCGACGAAGCTCGCCAGCACCGTCCATTCGCCGAGCAAGGTATAGACTGTGCGAGTACTGTTGGGCTGTATATCGCCCTGCATATAACTAGTGTTGTCAGTCACATTTTGTATCTGGATGGTGCCGTTTTGGCTCATTATGTACGATTGCTTACCTCTGGCCGACTGGATGAGCATGCGAGCATTAGCGACGGCCTGAAAACGAGCCATTTGCTTGGCCTGATCAAAAAACTGCGCTCCTATGCCCATCGTGGATAGCGAGGCGGCGTTTACTAGCACCTCGGCGCCGCGGTTGGTGAGCTCGCGGTAGTACTCGGGGGCAATAATACCCGAGCAAGCCAGCACGCCATAGCTTACCCCCTTAACCGTGATTGGCTCGATTGGTTTTTTGGACTGAGCGATTGTCTTATCGCCTTCGTGGTAGGCTATCAGCTTGTAATTTCCGGAGGCAATCAAAATACCTTTATAGAGGTATGGGATGTACTCTCCGCCCGGAATTAAAAAAGTCTTGCCCTGAGCGCTGATTTGCCGGCCCGATACATCGAGTTCTACAATAGCATTTGTCTCGGTCTTTGCTGTAGATATGCTTCTGGTGGTGATGATTCTACTAGACTCGTTTTTGAGCAGCAGCTGAGCTATTTGGCGGTCTTCGTCGAGCAGCCTCGGTTCATCAAACAAGTGCGAGTATTCTGGGAATATCACAACATCATGCTTAGCACCGTCGCTGTCTTCGATAGATCGAATCAGCGGCTGTTGGTAGTCGTTGGCCTCGTTGGAGCCTAAATGCACCAAGCCGACACGCTCGAAGACAGGATTTGATGGGGCACGGTAAAAATAATACGCCAATCCAGTCGCAGCAACGATGCTAGCGATGATGAGCACCGAAACCCTGACGAACTTCCTGCGTAACAGCTGAAAGACGGCCATATTGATAAGCACCACCACGAAGCTCAGCCCAAAGAGGCCACCGAGTCTTGAAAAATACACCAGCGGCGTGGCACTAGCTGCCAGCCCCAGCGCGCCGAAGTTCCAGTGCATACCAACGACTCCACCTTCGCCCAAACTTGCTACCGAAAAAAACACACTGCGGGCAAACTCGCCAACAGCCCAAGCGGCTGGCAATAGTAAAAAAGAGTTTTTGTTGTCGAGCGATATTTTGAGCCTCACGACCAGCCAGCCAAAAATCAAAAACTCCGAAGCAAAAAACAGCACCATTAGGCCTAGAGTAAAAGGTATAAATAACGCTCGAGTTAGAGGGTCTTGCAGCAAACCAACTGTGTTGAGCTGGTACATCCAGGTCAGGACTATCGACATATCGATTGCTCCGGCCAGCAAAATACTCGCCACGATTCGCCTATTAGAGGCCTTTTGTATTCGTAGGCGCTGCAATAGGGCTAGTAGCGGTAGCAAGCTAAAAAATCCGATCCAGCCGAGCTGGTAGCGCACAAACGGCAGCGATAATAATACTCCACTAACAATTATTAGTGCTAGGCTGTGCCAATCGTAATGTTTGAATCTGGCTAGAGCTTTGTGTTTGATTATTAAATCTCCTAATGCTTCTTTAATTATAGCACCTAGTCGCGCTACTCCCAGATTTCTTTTTGG
>CAYORQ010000060.1:0-2347 GCA_964406425.1 uncultured Candidatus Saccharibacteria bacterium
CTCTTGCCGATGGAATTGACGAAAAGGATAGGACTTTTTGGGATAAGGCGTTTAAGCGGATGGCGGGTGACAATAAATTCGTCCGCGGTCTTCGCGAAGCAGGATATATCGTCGAATTAGACCCTGCCAACCCCAACCGTCTGAAGCTATATAGCTCTACCTTCGACATAGAAACCAGGCAGATAGTAAAAACCGATCAAATCAGCGATTACGATCTGCTCACCGACAAAAGAGGGGCTCGCAAAGAAGTTAATCGTATCGTAGATGAATCCACAAAGGGCAAAAATTGGTTTAAGCGAATTTACGAAAAAAGACGGTATCAAGCCAGGACAAACACCAAGTGGCACTGGCTAGACCCCATAAATCAGCGTACTAATAAGCTCAAGAAGAAGGTTGCAACTGAGGTTGTCGAATATGCCCTAAAAAACAAGTTATTTGGACAATTTGTAACAAAAATTATCTTAGGAATATTAGGGGTGGATGCTCCTGAGAACCCTGATGCCTTAGCTGATGCTGTTAAAAAATTAGGGCAAGAGAGTGCTGGTGAGATAGCAGAAAAAATTAGCAATGAAGCCGCCGAAAGAATAGCCAACGAGGCGGCTGAAAAAATAACCACCGAAGTTGTTGAGAGTGTTGCAAAAGGGTTGGCGGTAGAGCTCGTGGAAAAGGTGGTGTCTATGAGCAACCCTATAGGTTGGGTTCTAACTGCAGTGTCGATAATTTGTACGGCCAACTCACTTGCCGATAATGGTACGATTCAAAAAGCCCTCAACGGCTATGCTTCTTTTCAGTATATGCTAACTTTCACCAAGTGGGAGTCTATGAGCAGCCAAATCAAAAACGGTAATGCCGATGGTCAGATGGGTCCAGATGAGCTTAGTGCCAATATGGATCTGTTGGTTAGTGCGGATGGCAAGAAAGACATCGGTGCCAGCAACAACTACCGGCGGGCGGCTGGCGAGAAAATACCCTATGACCCTGCCTCCAAAGAAGCCAACGACTGCAGCAAAGGCACCGAGCTGTGTGTTGAGAAGCAGCCTCGCTGCGTATTATACTCATCAGCCTTCGGCAAGTTGGTGTGGCTTGGAATTGGCGGGCTTAATATTGAAAAGACAGGTGCTGACTACCAGTATTGCAAAAAGGCACTAGACAATAGCCCTTTAGATTTGATTACAAAAGCACAAGGATGGCTTGCTAGTAGTAGCTTCTTTAAATCAATTGCGGGCGGGTCTGACGTCGTGATAAAGACTGTCTGTGATATCTTTGGAGTTGTAAGCAAAGTTGTTGGGTGGGTTTTTGGTGAGCTTTTTAAGGCGATTGATTATGCATGTGATGTGCCTATTCTCGGAAGTGTACTATCACTTTGTGGTGTTATTGATAATTTTAAAAAGCTCGCTGACGCTGCCATAACTTGGCTGTCCGAGCATGCTATTGGAGCGATAGCGTCACCGGTGATTGGTGGTCAAGTAAGAGGCCCCCAGCTAGCTAATGCAATATCCGCCGGGGCAAGCTTCCAGGCCAACTCGTCGCTGAAGGAACTCAAGGCTAAACCCCTTACGCAGGCCCAAGCCACCAGCTACGAGAACCGATATTATGCCAGCTTGCGAGACAAACACAATTCCGCTTCGGCTTTTGAAAAGATATTTTCACTTCAAAACAAATACTCGCTAGCCAGCCAGCTTACTTACAAAATGCCAACTACTCCATATGTGGCGTTTAGCTCGGCCCAAGAATCTATAGTAAGGCTATCTACCCCTAGCTTAGCAATGAATAATATACAGATATTCTTTGGTGGTCTCTTGAGGAGCTTTTCCGGAACAGCGGTAGCCGACGAGCCATACGAAGATCCGTTCGGGCTAAGAACCGATGGAAAAGATTGTGGTGAAGCTGAAGATCTAGATAATACCAATTGCGTCTATGGTTTTACAGACGAAGAACTCGCTCTGCCGACTGGCAGTGGAGTCATGAAAGATATCGACCAAGAGATTGCCTGTAGCTTAATTGCCAATATTTCACCGGGCGATGAAAATAAGCCGGATGAGTGCATAGCGGCAGAAGGATTATCAAATGCTAATTAAATTAAAAAGTGTAGTAGTTTTTATAATATACATCCTCTGTATTGCCATTTTTCAGATACCAACAGCAAATGCATTGGTTTCTGAGGCCGACATTATTGCAGTCGATACTGGTGGCGAATTTTACCAGCAAGGGTGCACTGCAGTCAATGGCGATACCTCTTGTAGGGGGGTGTTTTATCCGATAGTTAAAGACGAAGCTGCCTTTGCGGCTGCTTTATTAAAATATATCAAGCAAGAAAAACCAAATAGCCCAATGGCTACTGCAGAGA
>CAYORQ010000061.1:0-2296 GCA_964406425.1 uncultured Candidatus Saccharibacteria bacterium
ATGATATTTAGCTGACGCTCAGTCAGGATTTGCAGGCTGGTCTGGGTCTGATCGAGGCTCAAGCTCATTATTTTGTCGGTCAGCTCTTTGATGCCGGATTTTTTTAGGGCACTTATTTGAATGCCTTTTGATTTCTTTTTGCCGATATCGGACTTAGTAAATACTTTAATTGTTTTAGGGCTATCGATGTACTCATGGAGGTTTTTGGACTCGATAAAAGCATTGGTTTTGGATTCTTGGCCGGGCTCAATTAGTAATAGTATAATGTCGGCGCTTTTGATGTTTTCGATAGATTTTTCGATGCCAATTTTTTCGACTGCACCGGGTTTGGAATTAAGCCCAGCGGTGTCGATAAACTGGTAGTTGATTCCACCCAGCTCGGCGGTTTCGTTAATTGTGTCTCGGGTAGTACCGGCCTGGTCGGATACTATCGAACGGTCAAACCCAAGCAGAGTGTTGAGTAGTGTGCTTTTGCCAGCATTGGGTAGCCCGATTAGCACAACATTGATTCCCTCTCGAAGTTTTGGTAGGATTTCGGAGCCCGCCTTGATGGTGTTGATTTTGGTTATTATACTAGCCAGTGCCTCGGCAATCATGGTGCTATCAAGTAGCGGCAGGTCTTCTTCTGAAAAATCCAAATCGGCGGCAAGAGTGGCACCGAGCTTGGTAACTTCGCCTGAGATGTTTTTAATTTGTTTACTAAATTCGCCAGCCAGCTGTCTGGTAGCGAGCCGGGCTAGCTGGGTATTTTCGGCCGATACCAGCTCCATAATGGCTTCGGCCTGGGCTACGTCGATTTTGCCATTATAGTAAGCTCGCTCGCTAAATTCGCCGGGCTTGGCGGCCTCGATGCCCTCGGCAAAGAGTACGTCTAAGATGTTGCGCTGGACAACTTTCGAGCCGTGGCAGTGGATCTCGACAACGTCTTCGCCAGTAAAAGAGTTTGGTGCCTTAAAATAGACCATCATTGCATGGTCGATTTTTTGCTTACCTTCATAAATCCAGGCTGGCTTGATATGGTTTGGGGTTGGTGTTGCGGTTGAGTTAGCTAGCAGCTTGTAGGCACCGAGCGCGGCTGGACCGGATATCCTAATAACAGCAATAGCTCCCCTCCCTGGCGCAGTAGCGATGGCAGTAATAGTTGTATTCATTTATCTTTTTTTAATAACTATGTGGCGATTCAGATCTTCGCCCTCGCTGGCCGTAACAACATCTGGATTCTCGGCTAGCAAGGTATGCACCGAGCGGCGCTCGAAGGCGTTCATTGGTGCAAGGTGCTGGTCTTCGCCGCTAGCTAGGGCCTTGTCGGCAAGCTCCTGGGCAATACCCTGGACCTTCTCAACCCGCTCTTTTTTATAACCACCGATGTCGATACCCACATAGCCCTCATCACTCGACTGACGGCGATAGATAGTATTGACGATGGCCTGAAATGAGCGCAGGGTTTCGCCGCCCTTGCCAATTAGTAGCGCCGAATCGTCGGAGCTAATGGTAAGGTATACCGGCTCTTGTGATTCGATTGATATAGTGGCCGAGACACCCATAGAATCGAGGATTTTCTGGGCAATGTCTTGGGCTTCGATGGCCGACATTATTTTTTGCCCTTGTTTTTGATTCTGGTTTTAACGCGGGGCTTAGGTAGCTTCTTGGTGGCCGAGGCTACGGAGCCTTTTCTGATGACCTTCACGACGTCCATCTCTTCCATGGTCTCGACTTCTTTACGCATAATCAACCATTGCTGGCCAATCGATAGGAAGTTGGTGGTGATCCAGTAGATTGGTAGCGCGGCTGGTAACCCCCAGGCTATAAACACGGTCAAGGCGGGGAAGGTGTAGTTCATCATTGCAGTCATCTGGGCCTGGCTGTCCTTGACAGCGCTTGCTTGCTTTTTTGGAGTTAGCATCTTGACTTGTACAAACTGGGTTAAGCCCGATAGCACTGCCAAGATGGCGTTTGGTTTGGCCATCGATACAATCCCAAACAGAGTAACATTAAAGGGTATTTGGCCGGTGATAATGGATTGGATGTAGGGAAGGTTTTTGACAGGAGCGTACAGAAGCGCTTCAATTCCCTGGATCGAGCCTGTAGCGCGCTGAAAGACCACGAACATCGCAATTAGAACCGGGAATTGTAATAGCGTCGGCAAACAGGCCGAAAAAGGATTAACCTCTTTCTCTTTATAGAGCTCCATGAGCATGGCGCTTTCTTTTTGCTTGTCGCCGGCGGCCTTAGCGCGCACTTTGGCTATATCGCCTTGCATCGCCTGCATCTTCTTTTGGCTGTGTAGTTGTTTGCT
>CAYORQ010000062.1:0-2183 GCA_964406425.1 uncultured Candidatus Saccharibacteria bacterium
TAGTGGTGCCGTCTAGGCTATCGCTCTGGCCATCGCTGTAGTTTGCGCTCACCAAGGCAATAGTTCTGGCTTTATCCGAAACATCGAAGTTTATTTCGCCCGAATCAACATATTTTTGCTTCAACGGCTCGGTCAGCTCCGAGAGTTTTTTGCCAGTCTGGGAGATGATGTCCAAAACGCACAGGGCGGCAATCAGGCCGCTGTCGGCGTTATAATTATCTCGGAAGTAAAAATGGCCCGAATGTTCGCAGGCAAAGATAGCACCGTGCTGGTGCATATCGGCCTTAATAAAGCTGTGGCCAACCCTAGTGCGGATTGCTTTGCCCCCAGCAGAAACAACCGTCTCGGGTACAATTTTCGATGTAATGGCGTTATACAAAATAGTCGCGCCAGGATTGAGCTTCAGAAAGTGTTGGCTAAGTAACGCACCCAAAATGCTGCCACTGACGACTTCTCCGTTTTCATCGACCATAAATGCTCTATCGCCGTCGCCGTCAAAAGCGATGCCACAATCTAGCTGATTAGCTTTGACTAGCTCAATCAAATCTTTGAGGTTCTCAAAAACAAGAGGATTGGCGGGGTGGTTCGGAAAGGTTCCGTCAAGCTCCAGATACAACCCACTAATTTGTAGCTCGGTGTGCTTTTGGAGTTCTGGCACAATAATTCCGCCCATACCATTACCGGCATCAACACCAACCTTTAGTGCGATCAAGTTTGGGGCAAATGTCAGCGCATGCTTGACCCAGCCGTCGAGAATATCGAGCGATCTGACCGTTCCATCGCCCGAGGACGGCTGATAGCTATCGTCAATGATGGTTTGCTTAATTACACTTAGCCCGCTGTCTTCGCCGATTGGTGCCACCCCCTTGCCAGTTAGCTTGATTCCGTTGTATTCGCCAGGGTTGTGGCTGGCCGTTACCATCGCTCCGCCAGCAAAACCGTACTGCCCTACGGCATAGTACATCATGTCTGAGGTTATTTGACCCAAATCTACCACCACTCTGCCCTGGTTGGTTAGCCCTGCCGATAACGCTCTGGCGAGCTCGCTAGAGTCTGGTCGCATATCGCGCCCCAGCGCAACTTCGCCTGGCGGCAAAAAGTCGGCCAAGGCTCGTCCGACGGCCTGTGCGACTTCTGGGGTCAGCTCGGCGGGGACTTTTCCGCGAATATCGTAGGCCTTAAAGATTGATTGATTAAAATTCATAATTCAAATTATACCAAGATTAATAAAATAAGTTCTTTTTAATTGTAATTTCTTTTTTGACAGCTAGTCTTTCGCCAAACTTTTGCCACTGCCGATACTTCGTCGGGCTAATCGGCCAATCATAAACGCCAACATACTCCGTAACCTCGGAGTTAAAGCCAGTTTTAAACTGCACTAGGCCACTAAGCGGGTGATTTTTATCATCAAGACTCTTTTTGGGTGGTGCTCCCCCCAGATCATATTCGGTAACTCCTCGTGCCTTGAGCCACCTCATGATCTCCCACTGCATGGTATAAGGCGCCATTAGGTTTTTGTGCTCTCGGCTCGAGCCGCCGTCTTTATAAAGGGCTTTTTTGCCCTGCAGTGTAACAAAAGCGCCACTCAGAACCTCGCGTCCGAGGTAGGTGAAAAATAGCTGGCCCTGCCCGGCTTTGGTGTGGTATTCCCAAAAAGAGCGAGCGTAGGCCTGCGAGCGCATAAAAAAGCCATTGCGCGACTGGGTTTGCAATAGCAATTCGTACATTATTTTGATATTTTCTGGAGTCAGATCGACCGGCTTCACCACTACTCCCTTGCGCGCCGAAAGCCTGATGTTATAACGAGTTTTTTGCTTAAATCCAGACATTATTTCGTCCTCTGTAGCAGACAAATCAATAATAATAGTAGATTTGTTGAGCTGCAGATCAAATAAAGCCTTGTTTAGCCCGAGTGCTAGCAATTGCTTGCTATGCGCATCAATAAGAATGATATTGGGCTCAAACTTAACCAAAAAAGCCGACTTTAGCTCCGGCTCGATGGCTGTCATGACTTCTTTGATTTGGCTAATGGTGGCCACCGACGGGCCCCTGGGGGCGTACCATATTTCACCAAAATACGGCAGCTTGCGCACCAAAAATAGCACAGCAATTATGGCACCAGGGCTTTCAAAAACATAATGCCTTGCCCCCCAGCCAAAGCTACTCTTCAGCTGGCCGTAAGC
>CAYORQ010000063.1:0-2012 GCA_964406425.1 uncultured Candidatus Saccharibacteria bacterium
ATCGAGGCCGAAGACAAAATCTTGGGCCCCTTGAGCCTTCGGCAATTTATATATGTAATTATCGGCCTGCTCTGGGCCGGACTCATGTGGTTGCTTTTTAGCAAAATAATTGTGCTGATGATAGTGCTGATAATACCGATCACTGGGTTTTTTTTATTACTCGGCTTTGGTCGGCGCCAAGAGCAGAGCTTCGAAAGCTACTTTGTGGCGGTGTTGCAGTATTTTGTGGTTCCGCGAATTAGAGTCTGGGACAAAGATCTAACCCAAGTTGAGCTAGTAAAAAAAGTCGATATCGCCCCCGAAGTAATTCCGCTCAAAAATATAAATATGGGTAGCCTAAAGCAGTTGGCTCTAGTAATGGACACTCACGGGGCACAAAAAGACCCCACCATTCAGCTGGCCGATAGTACCAATCAGGCCGCAGCATACGGCCAACGAATCGTCGACCCGGCAGCGATTGCTAGTACTGCATCAATTACGAGCGCTAGCTCAAGACTTACCCAGCAAGACGATGTACTAGATGCTACCAGCGCCAGAAGTACCCAAGTCAACGGCCTACTAGAAAATGTCGAAGCCGATATTCAGCACAATGCCATGAATAACATGCAAAAGGGCCTCGCCAGCAAGGCCAAGCCAGCAACTCCGATGCAAAATAATTCTCAACCCGGCACCTCGGGTGCTATAATTAAAAAGGCTATGCTACAATCGAACAATCTAACGGTCGAGCAGATTGCTCGCACCACCAGCCAAAATGTAATATCCGAAGGGCAGTCGGTCAAGATTGCTCCAGTCACTCAATAAAAAACACTATGCAGCCAAATCAACTCAATCCGGCCCAGCAAGAATATGCCAACAGTGTAACGCCTCCTAAAAACAAGAAGGCCGTGCTTGTTAGTACCCAGAGCCACCTCAACTTTTCAGAAGTCAGAGATGGTGTAGTAATTATGCGCGACGGCAGCCTGCGGATGATCGTTATGTGCTCGCCAACCAATTACGACCTCAAGAGCGGTGGCGAAAAAGAGGCTATCGAATTTGCTTATCAGGGTTTCTTGAACGGCCTGCACTTTCCGATTCAAATATGCATCCAGTCGCGCAAAATAGACCTCGATGGCTACCTCGATAAGCTCGACCAGATGATGGCCGACCAGCCTAACCCGCTACTAGCCGAGCTAATGGAAGATTATATTTTTAATGTTCGCGACCTTTTGAATGTCGCCAACATTATGGATAAAAAGTTTTTCGTGGTGGTACCGTACTATGTTATCGAGGAGGCTAAGAACAATGTTTTTAAGCAAATTGCTAGCACCTTGAGTAGCCCCAAGGATGTTTCCCAGACCGACCAGCAGTTTGCCCAGCGCAAGAGCGAGCTAGTAATGCGTACTAATATGGTGGCTCAGGGCCTAGCTGGTATTGGGGTACGAGCAGCGGTCTTAAAAACCCAAGAGGTAATTGAGCTTTATTATGGCTCATACAATGTCGATGAGTCGCAAAACCAATCGCTTGTCGATACCGGCGGCATGACGACATCAGCAGTAGCTCGAGATGGCGCGCCGGCTGGGCCCTATACTCCCCAGCCCAAAGAGCAAGAGCCACCAGACCTCTACGCCGCCGCCAAGCAGCAGTCCCCACCCGGAGGAGCAAGCTAAAATGGCTTTCGGCAATAAACCACCAAAAATCAACCTCCAGTCCGCGGCTCAATTGCAACAAGAGCAGACCTACAAGCAGGGCGTTACTACCTTGCGAGATATTATTGCACCCAGTAGCTTCGAGGTAAAAAGCAATTATGTCAAAATTGGCCGGCGCCTTGCCCGCACCTACTTTGTGTATGCCTACCCGCGTACACTCTTTACTGGCTGGCTATCGCCAATTATTAATCTCGATGAAATAGTCGATATTAGCCTCAATATCGAGCCCGTCGAGAGCCAGATAGTACTCAACAACTTGCGTAAAAAAGTCGGACAGCTCGAGGCCAGCAACTCTATTAGCCAAGAAAAGGGTAAGGTTCGCGACCC
>CAYORQ010000064.1:0-1988 GCA_964406425.1 uncultured Candidatus Saccharibacteria bacterium
TGCTTGGTATTGATCATTCGTTAGGGCCTTGAGCTTTAGGGTATCTCTAGCAAGGTTCTGATCAAAATGTGCCAAAATATAAGAGCCGCTTTGGGGTGAGTTAATGACTGTAACTAGCTTGAATTGGAGGTAATCCTTATAGGCCCTATACCTGACATAGCTATTATTTATATCTAAAGACGGGCTAGGCTTAATGGAACTGACTTGGACTTTCAAATAATCCAAGGCCTCTTGATCGCTAACTTCTATGCCATACTCCTTTGCAATAAGAGTGTAGAGCCAGTAGTCCATTATGAGTTTGCGCATTGTTTCCTGACTTTCTGGATAAAAGCCAGCCTTTGGTACATCTTCGACAGTTTTTTGCACCTCTTGCTTGGTGATATTATGAACACCAACTTTAGCTACAATGTTCTTATCTCTGAAGATACTGCCTAGAAAGCCAAGCCGAAAGGCTATAAAAGCAAATAATACCAAAAGCACAATTGAGCCTATAATAATCCACACGAATCTTCGTTTTTTTAATGGCGCTGCCGTCGTTTTTGATTGATTGAGGTTATTGTTCATCATTGTACTCACCTATATGAATACGATTATACCTCATATGCTTAAGGACTTAAAGTAATGCTATTACATAACCAGATAATTAGTTTTTTTGGGGGTGGGCTTAAAACCTCGGCTGGTATTCGCTGGAGTCTATTTTGACGGAGCTGTCGCCGCTGAAAACACTATTGTAGTCGATACCTGGGGGCGGATACACCACACTCTGCAGGGTGAGGTTGATTATTTCGGCAGGAGCATGGGGTGGTACTGCCTGAGCGTTGTAGTCATTTATATAAGCTCGGCCAAATGTAAAGCCCGACTGTGCACTCAAGAAGCCGTTGATGGTTAACGGGTTGCCACAAAAAACAATCGTAACATTCGAGGCTGTATCACAGGTCGAGATGTAGCCGGTGGCGTATATTGAGGCATCGACCCGAGGGGTGTCAGAGAGCACCTTGACATTTCCGTTGACGACAATTGCGAGGTTTGGAACGTCTCTTAGGTCGGTGTAGGCTGTAGTTCCGTAGCCAACACTTTGCCCAATGGTTAGGTCGCCTTCAACCAGGATTGTGACGCGGCCTTTTTTGAGTTCGTAGCCAGCCAGCGAAGTGCCAGTGTATTTTATTATGACGCCGTCGAAGCAGGCGGCGGGAACATTTGTGGGTATATTGTTTACAGAATCTGTAATTCTTCGGCATTCTGGCGACAAAGCGCCGAAGGCGGCCTTAACACCAGCCACAACCTTATCGGTTCCGTCATTCCCTAACGAATAAACATTCAGTACCGAGTAGCCCGAGCCGTTGCTGCAGTTAGTGCCACCAGTTGCCTCTGCATTGGTCAAGATGTAGTTTTTACGGCTACAAAATGGCCCTCCCCCAGGTACCCCTGCCCCACCGACCTTGGAGATTATTAGAAACTCAACCTCTTTGTCGGTGTTGGCGGTCGCGCGGGCACCTGGTAGCGTGTCGCTTGCAGGGTGGCCGTTGATTTTGCCATTGGCAACAACATTGCCGCCGGTGGTTTGGAGCCAAGGCCAAAGATATTTGCTGACCGAGCAGTTACTACTTGTGCCTCCAAAGGTTATATTTGCTAATATTTTTTCATTGATCCTGGGTGTAACGGTGTGCTCTGCGCCATCGTGGAATAGCTCGGCGAACTCTGTCTTGATGTTGTACTGAGTGGCGGCATTAGTGGCGTATCCCAGTGCTTCCAGGTAAGTATTATAGTTGGGGTCTAGGACATTCCCACTTACTGTTTGCTTTAGGATGCCATTTTCGTAGATACCGATCGTTGGCGAGGTGCCCTGGGCGTCTTTATCGATACCCCAGCCCGTGAAATAATTTTTGCCATTTTCTGTTGTACAGCTTAAATCACCGAGAGATGTAAGCGAAATCCTTTGAATAAAGAAATCTACTGTGGTTGTGGTGTTTGTTGCTACTTGAATACCA
>CAYORQ010000065.1:0-1944 GCA_964406425.1 uncultured Candidatus Saccharibacteria bacterium
GCTAGCTCTTGCTGCGCTGCCAAAACTACACTTGCGATAGTACCTTGCACAATAGCCGACCCACAATTCTGGCCAGAACCAGTATTGGTGGTGGATATTACTACCGCGCCACTGTAGTAGAGAAATATCTTCTCCGCACTGGCCCTCCGGATAGGTATTTGACCGTTTATATTAGCTGGTTTTTCGAACTGTTTAAGAAAAACATCTGATGCATCATTGATTGTGGTCGTTGCCCTGAGGTTTGTCCCCCACGAGCTATTTGTCAGTAGCTCCCACAAATAATCAAGCTGCAGGCCAAGATCGCCAGCTACCTTGCCAGTTTGTGCCGATCTGTCGCGAAGAGCCTGCTTGTACCCCGGACTTGTAAACTGAACAATGCCGTACCCCGGCTGACCGTTAGGCTTCTGGTTCGGCGGCACTTTATCATCTAAGCTAGAAGGCTGACCAGCCCTAGATATTTCTCCTCTAGAGTTGAGGAATCCGTATTCTACTAGCCGCGGTTCAAAATGGGCTTCAGCGGCCATATTACCCATCATGCCGGCTGCCTGAAATGGCGTTAAGCCTTTAGATATTAGGTAGTTCCAGACTTTATCTCTGTTGGTGTTTCCGGTAAGATTCCCTGCCCCACCTCCACCACCTAGCGATTGGCAGGCGCAAACACCACTCAGCGAGGTTGCGCCAGCGGGCGAGCCGAGGCTACTAGATATTGTATTGGCGTAGGCTTGGCCACCAGCCTCGGTAAAGGGGTGCACCCCAAGCCCGTCGTCATTTATGTAATCTGGGTTGGACTTTAGTGCGCCGGCCCAGTCTATAACTGTATAGCCCAAGCTGCTGTTTTGCGCAATGATATTGTTGATAGCGCCAGCATTGATATCTGCACCACTTCTTTTGTCGTTATTAACCCCAACATTAACCCAATATACTTTTGCGCCAGGATTGCTGGCCTTGAGTATGCCCATAATCTTGTTGATGTTTGCTGGAGTTACACCACCGTTGGTACCCAATTCAATAACAATGGTCCCGGCATTTTTCCAGCTAGCTACATCAGCTTCAAAAACGCTAATTCCGTTGAGGGCGCTCTCGCCACTACTCAAGCTTCTACTAGAGACTGAATTGTAGGCAGGATCATAGCCCTTAGTTTTCAGGCTTTCGGTAATTTTGTTTTGTACAAATTGAATGTTGGCAGTAATAGAATCGCCCAGTGTGTATACTTTGCCGCCACTAGTGCTGGGTATAGTAGAGCCTCCGCTAATAACGCAAGCTGTTGGGTCGAGCCAAGGAGTTTTTTCTATTATCGAGCGCTGACTCTGACCAGTCGGATCGCTTCCCTTGGCATTACTCAACGCCAAAGCGCCCTGAGAGTAAGTACTAAATATAAATAAAGATAATATTAGTAGGGCAACTTTTTTCATAACGGTATCCTCATTATTTTACTTCCTATCAAAACATACAAGCTGTTGTTTGCACTATAGACTTGCTTGATGTTTTCTAGGCTCAAACCATCGCTTTTCAAGAGCGCACTTACATCGACCTTCTTTTGTAGTTTTACTTGCCCGTCAGACAGGTTTAGTGAGTTGATATCGATATATCCCGGCTTACTAGAGCTTACGAAATACTGCTTATCCCCCGCCGTAGTTGTCATTTTTGACTGCGCTACAAGCTGATTTAAGGGCTTCCTTTGGTTTTTATTATTAATTATTACGGTCTGGTCATTGTTATTGATATATAGCAAATAATCTCCATTAACCCATGTCGCTGTTTCTTCTTTGTAGTCTTGTATGTCTAGGCTTTTAAAACTAGCCGAGTCTTTATTAATTATGGCCCATCGGTAGCCACTCTCGTCAGCATCTAGCGATTCATCATTAGGGCTACCAAGCACGATTTCGGCGTAGGATATAAAGCCCGAATAAGGCAAATTGCTAAACTCAACCGCTAGCGACTCAG
>CAYORQ010000066.1:0-1943 GCA_964406425.1 uncultured Candidatus Saccharibacteria bacterium
AAAATATAATGGAACCAATTAGTAAAAACCAAGATCTAAAAAAATACTCCAAGCTCCAGTCTGGGGCCAGTGAGCTAGTGGAGATCAAAAATAAAATTACCAAGCTAACCGGCATCGAGCCAGAATCTGTAATGATTCGCCAAGGCACAGTCATTATTAAGGCCAAAAACAACTACGAGGCTCTGGAGCTAAGAACCAAGTTGGCCACAATCGAAGAACTAAAGAATTATAAATTAACAAACTAGCTATTTGACAGCTGTATATATCGCCAGAGAGGTTTGTAGGCCCAACCGAGCTAGTTTTTGGGCCTATAAACAATATTGAGCTTCGATGGGTCGTAACCAACACTCTTTATCCAGAGTAATGCTTCATTTCTTGCCTCTTGCGTATTGGCAGATATATAAATAATTATTCGATTGTCGCCAGCCTCACCTTGGCCGTAATCGATTCTAAATCTCTCGTCGCTAGAAACAAAAGGCAACTCCATAATGAATGGGGTTTCTTGAGCGTCCTCGGCAGACACTTTGTCGTAATTTTGGCTAGATAGATTTTCAGCTCTTTTGGCATCTTCCGGATGCTTATCGTACCAGTCGGCGGTTGAAGCGCTATTTGAGACAAGCACAAAACCAAAATACCTATATTCACCGTCTTTTAGTACAACAGTTTGTTTTATAGTTTCAAAGCCTTTTTTACTTATAATAATCTCAGCAACCCCCGGCTTGAGTTTGGTGGTTCCTTCTCTTACCCCTCGGCCATTGATAGTTGATTTTGCTCCGTCTGGCACCACTTCGAGGGCAATTGAGGCTGTCAGCTCTTTATTTTTACTCGACTGGTATAAGCCGTAAAAGATTAGAGCACCAGCGCTGATAAAAACCAGAGCTATTAGTAAAAGAATTTTTTTGTTCATTGTTTACTCCTCATTATTTCTTTATTGGTCTTGCTACCATATAACTTCCACGACTATCGCTCAACACGGCCTTACTCAGACCAGGATAACGGCTTTTATACGACGCACTGGCGGAGTCATTGCCGTTAGCTTGCCGGCCTACATAGATGTAGGTGTGGCCAGCAGCTCCTGCCCCACTGCCCTGATTGACTATCAGAATATCACCTGGTTTCAACTCGGATGTATCTTTGACCCGCTCTATTATTTGGTATTTTTCGGGGTGGCTTCTGACATAAGGCTCTTGAATGTAGGTACCTGACTTGGGGTAGTCAGGATCGGCACCAGAGGCTCGCATAACTGTCCCTACAAAACTACCACAATCGCGCCCTTCATACGGCGGACTCGAGTCGATGGAACGAAGAAGAGCCAAATATCCAGGGAATGGGTCACGATTATTGTTACCATCTTTGCGAGTGGGCCACGAGCAGTTAATGGCAATCTGAACGGGATTATTGGGTATCGCCGCACAAGTACCATCGCCATAACTTTGGGCGACATCGCCAGCACACACTTCAGTCTGCGGGTCCGGGGTGCTGCTCGGTGGCGTACCATCACCTGAGCAAGCTAGCGCACTACCAGCCAGCGCAATCATGGCATTCATTCGATCAATAGTGTTTTGATAGTAGACCGGCCCGTCGCAGCGGGAGTTTTTTGTGTATATGTCAGGCGCGCCGCAGTGATATGGTATTTCTAGCTCCAGCGTAATTTTACCGGCTCTTTGAATATGATTGACCCCGACATTTTGAGCGAATCCGTTTACACTAGCTTCCCACGATTTGTATGGCACCAGGGTCCCATCTCTGCGTAGATTGCCCCAGGGGTTGAGTGTATTTTTGCAATTACCACTGTCGGTGCAAAGCTGTGATTCCTGGTAGGCCATAGCAATAAGCAGCATCGGATTTACATTCCACTCTTTGCCGTACTGCACTAGCCAGCCAGCAATCTCTGCAGTAGCCATTGGGCTATTTGGTTTTTCTTGCTTGATATATTTTAATAA
>CAYORQ010000067.1:0-1919 GCA_964406425.1 uncultured Candidatus Saccharibacteria bacterium
TATAAAAAAAGACTCCAGACAAGCTGGAGTATTTTTTATGGTACCGAGAAGAGGACTCGAACCTCCACGGGTGTTACCCCACCAGTTCCTAAGACTGGCGTGTCTACCAATTCCACCATCCCGGCATGTATTGTTATTTGGTTTTTTTAAAGAATGCAATTTTGGTGTCGCCGTAATCTTTTTGGTCTAATAAAGAAAGCTCCATCGGGACTTCTAAATTAAACTTGCTCGAGCAGCTAATAACCAAAATTCCGTCTAATTGTACCAGATTAGAGGTGCTTTTGACCAGAGCATTGCTGAATTCTTTGTAGGGCGGGTCCAAAAAAACAACATCATAAGCACCTGAGTTTTTACCAATATACCTCGTGGCGTCGCTTTTTATAATGCTAACTGAGTCCGCTACGCCTAGGCTCATGACGTTTTGGCGAATGGCCTTAAGCGCGATAGCTGAGATATCGACGAAAGTAACTGCTTTGGCACCGTGGCTCAATGCCTCGAGCCCCAGTGTGCCGCCACCCGCAAAAAGGTCTAATACCGACATGCCTCTGGCTTCGAGCTTACTAAATATCGAAGCTCTGACCTTAGAGGATACGGCACGGGTAATTGTCTGAGGTGGCAAAACTAGCACCCTGCCCCCGAATAAACCCGAATTAATCTTTGCCGAAATCATAGCCTTAGTCGGTTTTATATGCTTCCTGGTAGGCGCTCGCCCAAGCAGCCGAGATGAGCTGTGGTATGCGCTTAACGGTGGTGGCCTTGATGGTTTTGGCCAGTTTTGAACTCCAACCTTTTTCGAGATAAGTTTCGTACATTTTGTGTTTTGATATTGCCAAGCTCTCGCTTAGTACTACTTCTTTAATTCCTTTGGTTCGAATCGACTTTAGCAGATCTTCGTCGAATTTGACTTTAATACTGGTGAACATAATGGCACTACTAATGCCGGCTTCAAATGCCACATGGCTACTGAGTAGTCCTTTGTGGCCATAAACCTTCCAGCGCTTGCGGTATTTTTTGCCTTCATACTCCTCTAGGATAAACTTGTGACTCAGGTGGTGAGCCGGTGTTAGACTATCGGTCAGGAAGTGAGCCATAAAGCCAGCCTCAAAAGCAGCTTTCGCTTCATCGCCGTCCTTGAGGGCAGTAACTAGGTTTTTGTAATGCACCTCAATCCAATCTGGCAAATGGCCAATTTTATTAACCGGGTCCCATAGGTGATCGGTCGAATAGTTGCCCTTAAATTTCAATCCGTCAGGACCTCCCGAACCCTCGAATTTGAGTATCATGGATCGAACCGGAAATTTGCCTTTCTCAATTTTGCCTTTCAGCAAATCAAAAGCTGTCCGATCGAACTTTTGGTGCGTTCCGACAGAGTTTAAAAATTTACCCCTACTTAAGTGACTAACAATTCCTGAATTCATAATTATTATTTCGAACTAGTCGAGTGAGGTTATGCTTTTAAGGCTGTTTACTTTCTCGGCGAGTTGGCTGTATTCTAACAGATTATGCTTATTAATAAAAGCCGTAGCGGCTTTTTTAACCTCAGCTACAAGCTGGTGGTCAAAAATGTCGGCTAACCTCAGATTGAGCAGCCCATGCTGCATAGTGCCATATATTTCGCCTGGCCCACGCGTTTCTAAATCAATCTGGGCGAGTCGAAAGCCGTCGCTTGTCTTCTCGAGGGCTGCGAGGCGCTTTAACGAAGCCGGGTTGTCGCTAGGCGTAAATAGGTAGCAGTGCGACTGGTGCTGGCCTCGACCAACTCTGCCTCGTAGCTGGTGCAAGGCTGCCAGTCCAAAGCGTTCGGCGCTCTCGATGAGCATGATTGAGGCATTGGGTATATCAACACCCACCTCGATAACCGAAGTTGCCACTAGCATGTCTAGCTTGCCAGCTTTGAAGTCGCTCATAATTTGCGTCTT
>CAYORQ010000068.1:0-1896 GCA_964406425.1 uncultured Candidatus Saccharibacteria bacterium
CAAAAACATAATGCCTTGCCCCCCAGCCAAAGCTACTCTTCAGCTGGCCGTAAGCGATGGCCTGCATAGTCTCGTCTGGCCATGGATTGGCAGATACGAGCTTACTCCAATTTTTTATTTCTTCTGCTGTGGCCTGGCGCGCGGTCATTTTTTCCTGAACTTCGTGGCGAGCTTATAAAGCTTATATTTGGGCTTGTTGATGGGTAGGTCCCAGGTTCCTGAACCTTCAATAATTTCTCCGCCAAATCGAGATTTGAAGCGACTGTGGCCAATCCAGGGGTGGCTGTCCCAGTCGAGCGGCACGACGCCGCCGTAATCAAAGCGCTGCAGGCCGCTAGTCTTGGCGTTGTCGATGAGCCACCACAAAAGCACCGTGGCGCCCCTGGTGGTGCGGTTCAGCTCGTCATCGGTGGCGGCGTAGGCGTAGTAGCGAGTTTTGCCCCAATCAATACACAACGCACTGGCGATATACTGGTCTTTGGTGCGAGCGAAGTATAGTTTGCAGGCTCCTGTCGGTATTAGTGCCGATAGCAAATGCTGGTAGTAGCTGTCGGGGTGATTACGAATGCCCTGTCGCTGAGCCGTAATGGCCTGCATTTTCAAAAAAATCTTCAAATCGGCAGGGTTTTCGCTTATCTCAAATTTCAGACCACGCTTTTTGGCGCTATTGATATAACTCCGTGCGCTTTGTGATACGCCCATCCACAGCTCATCAGGGCTTTTGTCGATGTCTAATATCATTCGGTACTTGGGCTGCATATCTGGCCTTGGTACTAGCCCCATGGCCTGAAGTTTGCTAGAACTAAAATTTTTGATGATGTCGGTGCGCACAAATACCACACCGGCTGCAATGGCGTGATGTTTAATAGAGGCTAGGCACTTTTTTAGAGATGCCTCGTCGCGGACGGTGGGGCCATAAGCAATGTACAGATAGTTGATTTTAAGGGCACTGCGCCTAATGGCGCCCATCCAGAGCCAGCCATCGCCTTGGTCTTGAAGCACTTCCCGCCCCTGTGCCTGCTGAAATTTGACCCATAGCGAGGACTGGTACAGGTGCCCGCCGAGCTGGCTTAGGCTCTGGTCCCAATTTTGTTGGCTGGTTTTTTTCATAGCCTTTATTATAACAAGCATATTTGCCTATGTCTTGGGGTGTTATTATAATGACAGCTATGAACATCCTTGCAATCGAATCTAGTTGCGACGAAACGGCGGCGGCCGTAATTCGCGATGGCCGCACAGTACTCTCGAACATTATCGCCTCTCAAGTCGAGATCCACGCCCGCTATGGGGGTGTCGTGCCAGAAGTAGCGGCTCGCTCGCATATTGAGGTAATTATTGCTGTTATTGAAAAGTCGCTAGCTGATGCCAATATCGGCTGGGGCGATATTGATGCTATTGCTGTTACCAACGGGCCGGGTCTGATTGGTTCGCTGCTGATAGGTGTCATGACCGCCAAGACGCTGGCTTTGGTGAAGCAAAAACCCCTCATAGGAGTCAATCATATTTGGGCGCACGCTTTTGCTAGCTTTCTGGATGCCGAAAAGCCAGAGTTTCCAATACTAGCCCTAACGGTATCGGGTGGGCACAGCGCACTATCGCTATACCACGAAGACCTTTCGCGTGAAGTGGTCGGTGAGACCCTCGACGACGCCGCTGGCGAGGCTTTCGACAAAGTGGCTAAATTGCTTGGGCTTAGTTATCCGGGTGGCCCAGCAATCTCTAAGGCAGCCCTAGAGGGCAATCCTGACGCCTATAAGTTTCCGATAGCCAATTTGGGCAAGGCTAGCTTTGATTTCAGCTTCTCGGGCCTCAAGACGGCAGTTTTAAGACAAGTGCAGCAAATTACTGGTGTCAATCCTGGCGCGCTCGATGGCGTCAAGAGCTACCAGCTAGATC
>CAYORQ010000069.1:0-1803 GCA_964406425.1 uncultured Candidatus Saccharibacteria bacterium
CTAAAAAACCCCTTATTGGGGGCCCTAGTTATACCATTAGCATCACGCTCAATAATGGGCAAACATACACTACCGAGTCAAACGCTAACTTTACCGAAAGCATTCAGCCTCTTCTAGACAATCTAAACCTTCATATCGACAACTTCTCAGATTTAGGTATCTAGTCTGCTACCTAAGAAAAAGTCTTTTTTATAAGTGCCGCTGTTTTTTGCTGGACAGTCGCGATGAGCTGCTTGGCTTTAGTAGTTTTTGTTAGCCAGCTAGTGGCGAGGGTGGCAGCTGCTATTGATAAAAGTATCCAGCCGTAGCCTTGAGTCATCAGGCAGAAGTTATTGACTAGGTTATTGACTAGGGCGTTGGAGGGCGTGGATGCTGGCAGTAGGGCAGATGTGATCGCAGGACCACCATACGACAACCCAAGCACCAATCCAGCGGAAATACCAAAAGCCAAATAGTATGTTTTGAGGAGCCTGCGTAGGCTTTTAATATTTAGCAGCAATACAACCAAGATGCTAGCTATCACGGCCCACCATAGGACGCTGGTAATCGTGGCAATCAGCCTAAAAGCCGACTGTAGCTTGATTAGTATTGCTAAGGGCGAATTGGGGTTATTTTCGACATCTAGGATTGTGATTGTGTCGGGTATAGAGCCTACAAATTCTGAGGTAGTATCGGCTAGCCCTTGTGGTAACCCCACCGCAGGTAGGTATTCTTTGGCCTGCGACTTAAAGGTGGCCGTATCGAAGACAATCTTTTTGTCGGCAATTTTTGTAGCCTCGCCGGATAGCTTATAAAGTCTGATAACAGCTGGCTCAGCAACCTTTGCTACATTTTCTGGAGTTATTATAATATCCATGATCTTTGTGATGATTGCTCGTTTGATAAAGTTGTTTTTGATGTCATCAGGCAAGTTATTGCTAATATCATTTTTAGCAATTTGTGCGATGTTATCAAAAGCATGTGATTCTTTTAAAAATAAATAACTCTTTGCGCCGGTAGTGAAATTGTCTCTTAGGACAGTAGCAAAACTGACCAGAACGAGAGTAGTCGTTAGTATAACTAAGACTAGTCTGTTCCAGCCAGAATGTGCTATTTTTGTTTTTAAACTATCAGCCATAAGGAATTATTTTGAATTAGTTTTTGGGTAGAAGACAAGGCCTAGGATACCAAGGACTATACCAACAATTAGAGAGTAGACACCGATTACAAACACAAGATCTAGAATTGTCTGTAATGGGCTATTTAGTACGTAGATACCAAATATCACCGAAACTACACCTACCAAGACAAATAGCAAGTTGCCGCCACCATCTTTGGCTGTGAAGCCAAGGTAGATATCAACGATACCAAAAATTATGGCCCAGATAGCTAGAAGTAGGGCGATTATTTCGGCTGTTAGCTCTGGTCTTGCGACTAGGTATATGCCAGCTACAATCCCGACGATGCCCAATAAGACGTGCACCACAGAACCCTTGCTGGATTTGTCGTAAGACGGCTCAAAAAGGGTCGATAGTCCCACTAGAAGTATGTTCAGTGCAAAAGCATAAATCAAAACTAATAGCGTGATTCCGGGCCAAATCAGTAGTATGGCTCCAAGACCTATATTCAGGACTGCTCTTATTAATATTGCGTTCTTCGATGGTAAAACTGCGATCTCCATAATGACTCCTCCTTAAATTAATATCTTTAATTGTAATGCTTTATTGATGTATTATGCAAGTTTTGCTTTAGCCAATTGCTTTAATCTCTGCTCACTCCGAAGATTCTCAGTAAAAACAGAAAAAGATTCAAAAAATCTAGGTA
>CAYORQ010000070.1:0-1774 GCA_964406425.1 uncultured Candidatus Saccharibacteria bacterium
TAATAAACAGCGCCTTTTTCGTCATCGACATCATATACTCCAATAGCAACAATCTTACCCGTTAGTGGGCTAAAAACTAGATTGTTCTTGATGTCTTCTAGGGTTCGCTCGTAGCCCGACGGATCTTTCTTTTTGTCGGGTAGTTTTTTGCTGAGGTCTTTTTTGGTGGCGGCATCGAATTTATCGAAGTCCTCACCGACCATTTCAATATCAAATACTAATCGTTTTTTATTCATAGGGGATATTATAGCATAGCTGACCGGACTAGTTTAGCCCGCGATGAAGGTCAGAGCCTTGCCAGATTTACCAGCTCGGCCGGTTCGGCCAATGCGGTGAATGTAGTCTTCGTAGTTATTAGGCTGATCGAAGTTGATGACATGGCTAACATTAGGGATGTCGAGGCCTCTGGCGGCAACATCTGTTGCTACCAAAATACCAACCTTACCATCTTTAAAAGAGTTTAGCGCGCGCTGGCGTTGGGGCTGGCTCTTGTTGCCATGAATGGCTTCTGCTGGCAATCCAGCCTTAGTGAGGCTATCGGCTAGCTTTTGAACGCCATATTTGGTTTCGCCAAACACCAAAACCTTTTCAAAATCTTCGGTGCGCAACAGATCGTTTAAGATCTGTAATTTGGCTTCTTTGGAGCTAGCTCGAACTACATCTTGCTCGATGTGCTCGCTAGTTTCGCGAGTACGAACCGAGATTGTAACTGGGTCTTTAAGCATCGAGTCGAGCAAATATTGGATTTGCGGAGTAATTGTGGCACTAAAACACAGCGACTGACGCTCGTTAGGTAGCTCGGCCAAGATTTCTTTAATGTCAGGCAAAAATCCCATATCGAGCATGCGGTCGGCTTCATCAAGTACCAAAGTGGTTACAAATTGTAGCTTCAGCTCGCGTTTTTGCATTAGGTCTTTTAATCGGCCTGGTGTACCAATAATGAATTGAGGGCGACGGCGCAAGTCGCGGATTTGCTTTTGCATATTAACTCCACCAACACATAGTGCCGAGTAAAGATTAAGGTTTGTAGCAAACGATTTGAACTCTTCGTCGATTTGCGTCGCTAGCTCGCGGGTCGGTGCCATAATAAGCACGGCCTTTTGGCTAGGATTGGTTTTGAGTCGATTAATGATCGGTAGTACAAAAGCGGCAGTTTTGCCGGTACCGGTATTGGCTAGGCCAATTACATCTCGGCCTTCGAGGATTGGCTTAATAGCTCCGTCCTGAACAGAAGTTGGGAACTCGTGGCCTTTTTTGGTGATATTGGCCTGCAAATCGGCTACAAAGCCGAAGTCGCTAAATTTGTGAACTGGCACAAACTCAACCCTGTCGATCTGCTCGACTGCTTTATTGATGTATTTAGTGGGGTCAATGTAAGCCTTACCCCGGTTGTTTCTGCGGTTGTTGCCTCGGTTATTTGAGCCAAAGGACCGCGATTGGTTTCCGCCTCGTCTGGAACGAGAAGCAGAAAAAGATTTATATGTCATGAATACCTTTCTGTTCAATGGATGAACAGCGAAGTAATAGTTAGAACTATATCGGCATTCATCATTATCTTTAATTAGTGATACAATAATAACATAAGTTATATATGGTGTCAATCATATTATTTTGCCAAGCGTAATCAACCACAAGCTTTAGCAATTGAAATATACAGCATTTTTTGCTATGCTTATCAGGTTAGCAGAGCTAACAATGGGGCGTCGCCAAGTGGTAAGGCAACGGTTTTTGGTACCGTCATACGCAGGTTCGAACCCTGCCGCCCCAGCCATTC
>CAYORQ010000071.1:0-1709 GCA_964406425.1 uncultured Candidatus Saccharibacteria bacterium
ATCAACTAATTTTGGCTGGCACCGACAGCTACCGACTATCGGAAGTCAAAAGTGCCTACCAATCTAGTGAATCTATCAATTGTATTATACCTGTCAGGACCGTATCGGAGCTATTGAGGCTAATATCGTCCGAAGATGTGGAAGGAATTGAGATAATTATTGGCGAATCCGAAATATCTTTTATTGTTGGCGATAGCCAGCTGATATCGCAACTAACCGAGGGTAAATACCCGGATTATAAAAAAATTATCCCCGAAACTACCACCACCACCATCGAGTGCGATAAAGATAAGCTGATAGAAGCCGTCAAGGTTAGCTCGGTGTTTGCCCGCGAAAGCTCGCACGGAATTGCCCTAAAAGTTGTAAAAGACGAACTCACCATCGATGCCCAAACCAGCGATGTCGGAGAAAACACCATTAAGATAACCGTCAAAAAGACCGGCAAGGATGCTTCTATCAACATCAATGCCAAATATATCACCGATATTTTATCGGTGATAGATGGCAAAACCATAACCATTGGTATCAATGATAAACTCGACCCTTTGGTATTGAGCCCAAAAGTCAAAGATGCCACCGAAGTGCATATTATTATGCCCTTGCGTAGCTAATGATAAAATCCATTAAACTCGCCAATTACAGATCGCACAAGGATTTGAGTATCGGCTTTAGCCCTAACACCACGGCTATTATAGGTAGTAATGGGGCTGGCAAAACCAACATCCTAGAGGCGCTGTATTATGCCTTTATTACCAAGTCGTTTCAGTCGCCGCAGTCCTCACTGATAGCCAGAGATATGGATTTTATGAAGCTCAATATTGACTACCAGCACGAAAAGCCAAGTAATCTAGAGTATCGCCTAAAGCAAAGTGGTGGCTTCGTGTCGCGCACCATAACCATTAATAATGTCAAAAAACGCGCCTCGGATGTTATCGGAATCCAACCGATTGTGATATTTGTACCTGACGATGTGCGGATTATAACCGACGGGCCGCAGTTTCGTCGCAGCCTAATAAATAACATCATCATCCAGGCTTCACGGGAATACCTAACCGCTATTAATCGTTTTCAAAAGATACTAACCCAGCGCAATAAATTGCTCTATAACCTCAAGCACAACAGAACTAATTCTAAAGATCAACTTTTTGTTTACAATCTCCAGCTAGTAGACCCAATCAGTACAATCTACACCCACCGCGACGAGCTAGTGGAATTTTTGAACAAAAACCTCGGCCAAAAATACTCTAGTATTAGCGGGCACAGCGACAGAGTGGTGGTCGAACAACTCAACTCCCTACCCAAAGACAAAGACCACATCCTAGCCGCATTAGAGGCTCGTCTGGGCGACGATATGGCGGCTGGGTTTACGAGCAAGGGTCCGCACAAAGACGAGCTTGCAATAAGCCTCAATGGCTTCTCAACGCGAGACAATTTGTCGCGTGGTGAGAACCGCTCACTATCGCTGGCCATTAAGCTTTGCGAGCTCGACTACATTCGCCTCAAAACCGAAACCCCTCCCCTACTTTTGCTCGACGATGTCTTAAGTGAGCTCGACGAGCAAAGGCAGCTACACCTCATAGAGCAAGCAGCCAACCAACAGACAATTCTTACCTCAACCTCAATTAGTGATAGCATCAACGACTATGAGATAGTAAAAATATAATGGAACCAATTAGTAAAAACCAAGATCTAAAAAAATACTCCAAGCT
>CAYORQ010000072.1:0-1708 GCA_964406425.1 uncultured Candidatus Saccharibacteria bacterium
GCTCAACCAAGAGCACGACTGGTGTATATCGCGCCCCGGCTGGTGGGGTATTCGGATTCCGGTTTATTACAAAGCCAGCAATGACCCCAATAAAGACGCCTACCTAATCGCCAAGACCGAGGCCGAAGCCATAACGTACTACGGAGCTGGCAACTACCGCGCCGAGACAGACACCTTCGATACTTGGTTTTCGAGTAGTCAGTGGCCTTATGCTACCCTTATGACATCTGGAAAAGGCGATTTTGAGCAATTCTACCCCACCACTCTAATGGCAACGGCCCACGAAATACTTCACAAGTGGGTAACCCGCATGATCATGTTTGGGCTCTATACCACTAAACAAGTGCCCTTCAAAAATGTTTACCTATGGGGCACCGTTACAGATGAAAAGGGCCAAAAACTATCGAAATCTAAGGGCAACTACGAGGACCCAATGGCAATCACCGCCGAGTACGGCACCGACGCCCTCAGAATGGCGCTCTCGATTGGTATTACAGCTGGCAACAATGGCGCCATCTATAACGAGAAGATTCAAGGCTACCGCAACTTTTGTAATAAGCTCTGGAATGTTGCCCGCTTTGTGCTGGCCAAAGTTCCACCTGGCACCGACCCCAGCAAGGCCGAGCTGCTCTCCCCTGCCGACCACTGGGTAATTAATAAAATCAATTCGGCCATCAAATCCGTTACCCGTGATATCGAAAGCTATCACTTCTCGGAAGCCGGCCAAACTATCTATACCCTGCTCTGGAATGACATTGCCGATAAATACATCGAATACTCCAAACAATCCCCCAATTATGCCCTGCTGGCCTACTGCCTGGATACGATTTTGCGGCTAGCGCACCCCTTTGCCCCTTTCATTACCGAAGCCATCTGGCAAAGCACTATGTGGACAGATTCTAATCTGATAAGCGAACATTGGCCGAACATTATCCACAAGTCGTCCACAGCCCAAGCCAAGCAATTTGAGATAGAAATCATCAAGGTTGTTAGCGCCAACCAGCAAGATGCCAATAAAGTTGAGGCCTTAAAACTGCGCAGGGAACTGGCCGCCAAGCAAAACCAGCTGAAGCTAACAGCCGCCAAGCTCAACAACAGCAGTTTTGTCGCTAACGCACCGAGCGCCATCGTAAAGGCCGAAAAAGCCAGGTCTAAGCAGGCCGAGCAGACAATAAAAGAGCTAGAGGTTGAAATTGAAAAACTTGAATCGACATAATTCTTTTTCATTTCGGCTAATTGCCACAGCAATAATACTAACGCTGGGCTTGTATCTGGCTATTAGTATTCCGACCATCAAAAGCTGGCGCGATAATCAAATCGACAAGCTCTTGAGTGAAGCAAACAAAACAAATAGCTCGGCAACTAAGCAGGCCTTATTGGCTCAGGCCGGACTAATTGGTATCGACGACCCAATTGCTACTGGAGCCCTAGCCAACAACCTCTGGCAAACAGGGAACTACCTCCAGGCTATCAAGGCCTACGAGCAGAGCTGGCTACGCATCGATAAAGCCTACCTTGGGGGGCTGGCCTTGCGGGCCGATCAGCCAGAGCTGGCCAAGCGTTTATTTAACGAATCCAACCAAGCAGGGGAGAGCTCCGAGGCATTAGCTGGGCTGGCAGTTGTCGAGTATATCGCGGGCAACACTCAAAAGGGCTGTGACTACGCCGACAGGTCTCAAAAGCTCAATTTGAGCAGCGCTATATCCGA
>CAYORQ010000073.1:0-1666 GCA_964406425.1 uncultured Candidatus Saccharibacteria bacterium
TGCTCGCCTTCTTTGCCCGTAACCTTAATGATGTGATAGCCATATTGGGTTTTGACTACGCCACTTACTTGGCCCTCTGTTAGTGCAAATGCGGCGGCCTCAAATTCTGGTACGGTTTGGCCCTTGCTGACTAGGCCCAAGTCTCCGCCACTACTAGCGCTACCGTCGGCCGAGAACTTCTTGGCGAGGTCCGCAAAGTCGGCACCTGCATCAAGCTGTTTTTTAATGTCTTCAATCTGCTTCTTGGCTGGCTGATTGAGGGCGTCATCGGCCAAAATCTTCTCGGCGAGCTTCTTTTGGACAATACTCTGCTGGATTTTTTCTTTAAAGTCTGCCACAGTCCAGCCATAGAGCTTGTCGAGAGTGGTCTTGACCTTCTCGACTCCACCGGCGTTCTTAACGAGCTCGTCGTATTGGTCAGATATTTCCTTAGCAGAAACTTTAATTCCGTACTTTTGGGCTTGCTGTCTGATGATTTCATTATCCTCTAGCTGAGTAATGATATCGTTTTTTAGCTGGTTGAGCTTTTCTTTACCCTCTTGAGTGGTCAGATCTTGCCCCTGCGATTGGTAGAATTTTTGGATTGAGGCTAACTCAAACAAGTATTGGTTGTAAGTTACGGTGTTCCACAAAACGTTGCCGTTAATGCTTGCTACTGGGTAAGGCACAATTCTGCTGGCAATCTTGACGGCACGGTCGGAAGATTTGTATTTATACACAAAAACTCCAAAGACTGCGATTGTTACTACAAGAGCCACTAGTGCACCCGAAGCCATCAAAACGATGGTCTTTTTCTTTGGTTTGGTCTTGACGCCAATTTTGCTGATTTTATCTTTAAAGCTGAGCTGCTTGACTGATGTTTTTTTGGTATCAGATTTGGGCTTACTGGAAATCTTAAATTTACTGCCCTTTTTGGCAGTACTCTTGACTGAACTTGATTTGATATCTGGATCTTTAGGCACTTTTACCACCCTTTCTTTAATAGATTATATATTACATTGCTAGTCGGCTTTTGTCGAACTCGGCTTGTCCGAGACTGGCCCGCTTTTGTGTACTGCCGACATAATTAACTTTTGGAAATGGGCTGGCTTATGAACATATCTAAGTTTTAATGAACCTGCGCCTGACATCGTATCGATACTCAGCGTGCCAAATCCAAACATCGCAGCCTGCACGCCCTTAATGGAATAGTTAACATTTTGAATATTATGCAAGGCCAAATCAGCAACATCGCGCGAGAAAAACCCACCCTGTTTAACCACCATCAGGCGCTGGTTGGTCAGGACATAAACGCTATAATGCCAGCCCACCCAGCTGCGCAGCCAATACATAAATAGTACGGCGGCGCAGATTGCCATCCAGATATAGGCGATGTCGAGCCAGCTAGCCATTGTACCAAAGGCGATGGCCCAAGGGATGATTGCGAGTAGCACAATCAGTAGCCCGAATATGAGCGTACGCCTAAGGACAATCGGAAACTGCCTCTCGACGGCTAAGACCTGCTCGTTTTCTGAGGTAATTGAGATGCGCTTGCGAACGCGGTCTTTTTTGTGTTGTTGCATAAGCTTCATTGTAACTTAAAAACGCAGATAAATAAAAACCCCCTCCCTATCACATTGCTGTGATAGGACGGGGGGTGCACCCACAAGCGTCGAAACGCGACGAG